>JAZKCX010000161.1:0-15781 GCA_040387875.1 Pseudomonadota bacterium
TCGCCGGCGCCGGTGGTCACGCCCGACGTGCATGCGCGGGCGATGCGCGAAATCATTTTGCCCACTATCCGCGGCATGGAAAAAGACGGCATTCCTTATTCGGGTTTTCTGTATGCCGGGCTGATGATAGACAGCGAAGGCAAGCCCAAGACACTGGAGTTCAACTGCCGCATGGGCGACCCCGAAACCCAGCCCATCATGATGCGGCTCAAGTCCGACCTGTTCGATCTGCTGTGGGCTGCGACCGAGCCCGGCCCGCACGGCCGCATTGACGACATCGAACTGGTTTGGGACCGCCATGTGGCGCTGGGCGTGGTGATGGCCGCACACGGCTATCCGATGAACCCGCGCAAGGGTGACACCATCACCGGTCTGCCCAAAAATGCCGACGACGCAGTGGTGTTCCACGCCGGCACCACCAAGGACGGCGAGAAGATCACCACCACCGGCGGCCGGGTACTGTGCGTCACGGTACTGGCAGAGTCGGTCAAGGCAGCGCAGCAGCGCGCCAACGAGCTGGCACAGGGCATACGTTTCGACGGCGCGCAGTACCGCCGCGATATCGGCTACCGCGCCATCAAATGAGCACCGCTTTCAGTACAGGCACGGTACGGGCCTACCTGCTGGGCCTGCAGGAAGAAATTGTCTCGGCGATTGCCGCGCTGGACGGCAACGCGTTTGTAGCCGATGCCTGGGAAAAACCGGCGGGCGAAATACTGCAGGGCAACGGCATTACCCAGATTCTGGAAGGCGGCGCGGTGTTTGAGCGCGCCGGCTGCGGCTTTTCGCATGTGCGCGGGCCGCGCCTGCCGCCTTCCGCCACACAGCACCGGCCGGAGCTGAACGGCGCGCCATTCGAGGCTATGGGTGTCTCGCTGGTGTTTCATCCGCGCAACCCCTATGTGCCCACGGTGCACATGAATGTGCGCATGCTGGCCGCCACGCCCGAAGGGCAGGAGCCGGTCTGCTGGTTCGGCGGCGGTATGGACCTCACGCCCTACTACGGTTTTGACGAAGACGCCCAGCATTTCCATGGCGTCTGCAAGCAGGCGCTGGCGCCGTTTGGCGACGACAAGTACCCCCGCTTCAAGACCTGGTGCGACGAGTACTTTTTCCTCAAGCACCGCAAGGAGCCGCGCGGCGTGGGCGGGGTGTTCTTCGACGATTTTTCCGAGCTGGGCTTCGAGCGCAGCCTGGCGATGATGCAGACCGTGGGCTCGTCATTGCTGGGCGCCTACCTGCCCATCGTGCGCCGCCGCATGGACACCCCCTACGGCGAGCGTGAGCGCGAATTCCAGCTCTACCGGCGCGGTCGTTATGTGGAGTTCAACCTGGTCTGGGACCGGGGCACCCACTTTGGCCTGCAGTCGGGCGGCCGCACCGAATCGATTTTGATGTCCATGCCGCCGCTGGCCAGCTGGTCGTACGACCGGCAGAGCGAACCCGGCTCGGCGGAAGAGCGGCTGCTGAGCCATTTTCTGGTGCCACGGGATTGGGCGTGACCCACTCCGGCCCGCGTGTTGGCATTTTCGGCGGCGCCTTTGACCCGCCGCACAACGCCCACCATATGCTGGCCCGCGCTGCGATAGACCAGCTCCGGCTCGACGTGCTGCACATCCTGCCCACCGGCCAGGCCTGGCACAAGCCGCGCCGGCTCACCGACGGCACACACCGGCTGGCGATGGCCCGGCTGGCCTTTGCCGACCTGCCCCAGGCGCAGGTAGACGACCGTGAGCTGCGGCGCTCCGGCCCCAGCTACAGCCTCGACACCGCAAGGGAGTTGTTGGCCCAATACCCTGGCTGCCAACTCTTCCTGGTGCTGGGCGAAGACCAGGCCCGCGCCCTGCCCACCTGGCACGGTTGGCGTGAGCTGCTTTCCATTGCTACTATTTCGATAGCTAAAAGACAAGATTCGACGCCGGCCCGGGGTACAATAGACGCCCTAAACGGGGCGCAGGGCCGTTTTCTGCCCTTGCAGACCGACGCCATGGCACTCAGCGCAACGGCAATCCGTGCCCGCGCAGCGCAGGGCGAGAGCATCGCCGCACTGGTCTGTGGACCGGTTGCGCGCTATATTGACCACCACCACCTTTACCAGACCGCCTGATGACCACTGAATCCGCCGACAAGAAAAACATCCAGAAACTCCAGCGGGCCATCGTCGATGGTCTGGAAGACGTCAAGGCGCAGGACATCCAGGTTTTCAACACCGAGCACCTCTCGGCGCTGTTCGAGCGGGTGATCGTGGCCTCGGGCACCTCCAACCGGCAGACCCGGGCGCTGTCGGCCAGCGTGCGCGATGCCGTGCGCGAAGCCGGATTTCCCAAGCCGCGCATCGAAGGCGAAGACAACGGCGAGTGGATCATTGTGGATTGTGGTGCGGCGGTAGTGCACATCATGCAGCCCACCATTCGCCAGTACTACCACCTCGAAGAGCTCTGGGGTGATATGCCCATTCGCTTGAAACTGGGCGCGGCCAAGCCGGCGCTGCCGGTGAAGGCGGCGGTCAAAAAGGTGGTTGCCAAGGAGCCCACTACGCTGCGTCGCAGCAGCGCAGCCAAGTCCGCGGTGAAAGCCGCCGAACAGGCGGCCCGTGAGGCCAAGGCACCGGCAAAGCGCGCACCCGCCCGGTCGGGCGCCGCCCGGCCTGCGACCAAAGCACCGGCCAGCAAGGCACCCATCAAGACCGTGGTAGTGAAGCCCGCTGAGAAAAAACCCCCAGCCAAGAAAGCCACTGCGGTTAAAAAGGCCCCGGCCAAAAAGGCGCCTGCGCGAAAAGCATGAAGCTGCTGGTGGTGGCCGTTGGCCAGCGGGTGCCCGACTGGGCGCAGACCGCCTGGGACGACTACGCCAAGCGATTTCCATCCGAGCTGCGGGTCGAACTCAAGGCCGTCAAAACCGAAACCCGTGGCTCCAAAACGCTGGACCAGCTCTACGCCGCCGAGCGCGAACGCATCGAAGCCGCCATTCCGCGCGGATGCCGTATCGTTGCGCTGGACGAGCGCGGCACCAGCCTGACCACCGTGGCGCTGGCGGCCAAACTGAAAGCCTGGCAACTCGAAAGCGACGACGTGGCACTGGTGATAGGCGGGCCGGACGGGCTGGACCCAGCTTTCAAAGCAGTGGCCCACGAGCGCATCCGCATTTCGGATTTGACGCTGCCGCATGCGATGGTGCGCGTGCTGCTGGTCGAGCAGTTGTACCGTGCCTGGTCTATCAACGCCGGCCACCCCTACCATCGAGAGTGACTGTGTCCGATTTTCTCTACCTCGCCTCCCAAAGCCCGCGCCGCCGCCAGTTGCTGGAACAACTTGGCGTACGCTATGAATTGCTGCTTCCCGAGCCCGGCGAAGACACTGAAACGCTCGAAGCAGTGCAGGGCGGCGAAGCACCTGCTACCTATGTGCAGCGGGTCACCGCGCTCAAGCTAGACGCCGCAGTGCAGCGCCTCAAGCAGCGCAAGCTGCCACCTGCGCCTATCCTGTGTTCCGACACCACGGTAGCGCTGGGCCGTGCCATCTATGGCAAGCCAGAGGACACCGCCGATGCAGCGCGTATGCTGGGCGAATTGGCTGGCCACGAGCACAGGGTACTCACTGCAGTGGCGCTGCAAAAAGGTCGTACGCGCCGCATGGTGCTCAGCGCCTCACGTGTGCGTTTTGCTCCGCTGACAGCACGCGAAATTGCAGCGTACGTCGCAAGCGGTGAACCGCTGGGCAAGGCCGGCGCCTATGCGGTGCAGGGCAGGGCGGCGGCGTTCATCAGCCATATCAGCGGCAGCTACTCTGGCATCATGGGACTGCCCATGTTCGAGACGGCACAATTGCTGAAAGCCATTGGCCTGAAGATCTGACACCCATGCAACAAGACATCCTGATCAACTGGTCGCCCCAGGAAACCCGCGTAGCCGTGGTCGAGCACGGCGCGGTGCAGGAGCTGCATGTGGAGCGCACGCTGGAGCGCGGCCTGGTCGGCAACGTCTACCTCGGCAAGGTGGCGCGGGTGCTGCCGGGCATGCAGTCGGCCTTCATCGACATTGGTCTGGAGCGCGCGGCCTTTCTGCATGTGGCCGACCTCGCGCCCGGTGGCCCGGTGCACCGGCCGGCGAATGGCGATGCCAACGGCGCTGCGCCTGCGGCACCGCTGGTGCCCATTGAGCGTCAGGTGTTCGAGGGCCAGTCGCTGATGGTGCAGGTCATCAAGGATTCGATTGGTACCAAGGGCGCGCGGCTGTCCAGCCAGATCAGCATTGCCGGGCGCCTGCTGGTGTTTCTGCCGCAGGACAACCATATTGGTGTGTCGCAAAAAATTCCCATCGAGCAGCGCACGGCCTTGCGCGAGCGCCTGCTGGCGCTGCTGGGTGACCAGGTAAACGGCGGTGGCGGCGGCTTCATCCTGCGGACCAATGGCGAAGACGCCACCGACGCCGAACTGGCGCAGGACATTGGCTACCTGCGCAAGACCTGGGCCCGCATCAAGGACGCGGCGCTGAAGCTGCCGCCCAAATCGCTGCTGCACCAGGACCTGAGCCTGCTGCAGCGGGTGCTGCGCGACCTCACCAGCGAAGAAACCCAGACGGTACGCATCGATTCGCGCGAGCAGTTCGACATACTGCAGGCCTTTGGCACCGAGTTCATGCCCGACACGGTGGGCAAGGTCCAGCTCTACAAGGGCGAGCGGCCCATTTTCGATTTGTTTGCCATCGACGAAGAAATCGCCAAGGCGCTGGGCCGCCGCGTCGAACTCAAGTCGGGCGGTTACCTCATCATCGACCAGACCGAGGCGCTGACCACGGTAGATGTGAACACCGGCGGCTTTGTCGGTGCGCGCAATTTTGACGACACCATCTTCAAGACCAACCTGGAAGCCGCGCTGGCGATTGCGCGGCAACTGCGGCTGCGCAACCTCGGCGGCATCATTCTGGCCGACTTCATCGACATGACGCGCGAGGACCACCGCGAAGCGGTGCTGGCCGAGTTGCGCAAACAGCTTGCGCGCGACCGCGTGAAGACCAGTGCCAGCGGTTTCTCGCAGCTTGGGCTGGTGGAGATGACGCGCAAGCGTACCCGCGAATCGCTGGCGCATCTGCTGTGCGAATCGTGTGCGGTCTGCAGCGGCAAGGGCAGTGTGAAAACGCCGCGCAGCGTGGCCTACGACATCCTGCGCGAGATCCTGCGCGAGGCGCGCCAGTTCAGCCCGCGCGAGTTCCGGGTGGTGGCATCGCCGCAGGTGGTGGAGCTGCTGCTGGACGAGGAAAGCCAGCACCTGGCGGGTCTGAGCGACTTCATCGGCAAGCCCATCTCGCTGCAGGCCGAAGGCGCCATGGGGCAGGAACAGTACGATATTGTTTTGCTGTAGCGTCCTGCGCCGCCGAGGAATTTTTCTTGCTGTCCCCCGACATGTTCGCCAGCCCGCCCCGACGGGTTTTGATTGTTTCGCTGCGCTACTTGGGCGACCTGCTCATCAGCACACTGATGGCCGATGGCGTGAAGCAGCGCTGGCCGAACTGCAAGGTCGACTACCTGGTATTCGACGGCATGCAGGGCGTGCTGGCCGGCAACGGCTGTGTGGACCACATCATCACGCTGCCGCCCAAGGCCCGGCCCAAGGTCCGGCTGGCCCTGCTGCGCAGCCTGTGGCGCCAGTACGATCTCGCGCTTACTTCCCATTCCGGCGACTATCCGCATCTGGTGCTGTGGGCTGCATCGCGCCAGCGCATCGGTGCCTTGCCGCAGATTCGCAAACACGCCTGGTGGAAACGCCTGAGCGCACCGCTGAGCATTGCAGAGCAGCTGCACCAGCCGATTGCCGGCCTGTGCGCTCGTATCGTGGGCCAGTCGGGCGTGAATACGCCAGTGCGGATTCGGCCACCGCAAGCCAGCCAGCCCTGGCCGCCGCAGGCTGCGCTGATGGCGGCAGGGCAGGCCTATGCGGTGCTCAATCCCTGCCCGCGCTGGGCCTACAAACGCTGGCACCAGAGTGGCTGGCTGGCGCTGGTGGCGCACCTGCAGCTGCGTGGGCTGAAGGTGGTTATTTGCGGCGGGCATTCCCAGGATGAGAAGGACTATCTGGCGTGGCTGTTCGAGGGCGTTGCCGGGTTGACCTACACCGATCCCACCGTTGACTTTGCCCAGTCGGCCACACTGATTGCCGGCGCCAGCCTTTTTGTAGGCCCTGACACCTTCACCACCCATCTTGCAGCCAGTTGCGGCGTGCCCACGGTGGCGCTGTTCGGCCCGACCGACCCGCAGGTGTGGGGGCCGATCAGCCAGGTCGATGCCGGCGATGCGTCGCGCACCCAGCCGTTTGTGGCGGTGGCCGACGTGCAGCAGCGCGCCAATGTGTGGCTGCTGCAGAACGCATCGCTGCCGTGTGTGCCGTGCCAGCTCGAAGGCTGCGACCGGCACCGTCAGAGCCGCAGCCAGTGCCTCGATGAAATGTCAGCGGAAAAAGTGCTGGCGGTGGTGGACGCGGTTTTGAACCGCATTGCCTAGTCGGTTGCCGCAGGGCTGGGCGGCGAGCGCGGCGCCTGCGCCTGCAGCCGGGTGTACATCCCGCCCAGTTGCAAAAGTTGTGCGTGCGTGCCCTGTTCGATGATGCTGCCGTTCTCCATCACCACCACCCGGTCGGCATGTTCGATGGTGGAGAGCCGGTGCGCAATCACCAGCGTGGTACGCCCCGCCATCAGGCGCTGCAGTGCTTCCTGGACCAGGCGCTCTGATTCGGTGTCGAGTGCCGAAGTGGCCTCGTCCAGAATCAGCACAGGCGCGTCCTTGTACAGCGCGCGGGCAATCGCCAGCCGCTGGCGCTGGCCGCCCGAGAGCTGCGATGCGTTGTGTCCGGCAATGGTGTCTATGCCCTGCGGCAGCCCGGCCAGGTAATCACCCAGATTGGCCGCCTGCAGACATTCCACAACCCGCTGGCGGTCTACCGCATGGCCCAGCGCCACGTTGGCGGCCAGGCTGTCGTTGAGCATCACCACGTCCTGGCTGACCATGGCGAACTGGCGGCGCAGCGCGGTGAGTTGCCACTGGGCGGTGTCGTGGCCGTCCAGCAGAATCCGACCCGAACCCGGCAGCACAAAACGCGGCAGCAGATTGGCCAGCGTGGTTTTGCCCGAGCCCGAGGGCCCCACCAGCGCCACAATTTCACCCGGCGCAATCTGCAGGCTGAGGTTGCGTACGGCGGGCTCGGTATCGGCCTGGTAAATCACACTGACCTGCTCAAACGCAATACGGCCTTCTGCACGCTGCACGCTGTGCGCGCCCTCGGCTTCGGATGCCGTTTGCTCAATCAGATTCAGTCCGCGCTCCAGCGCCGCCAAACCCCGTGTAATCGGGCTGGCAATTTCCGACAGGTGCTTGATGGGGGCCACCAGCATCAGCATGGCGGTGACAAAAGCCACAAAGCTGCCTACGGTCACGGCGGTGGTGCTGCTTTGCCACAGCGCCACGGTGATGACCGCCGACAGCGCCGCCGCCGCCAGCATCTGCGTGAGCGGCGTCATGGCCGACGACGCCACGGTGGATTTCATGGCCAGCCGGCGCATCATCTGGCTCAGCTCATGGAAACGCCCGGCCTGCTGCGGCTGGGCTGCATGCAGCCGCACCATGCGGTGCGCCAGCACGTTTTCCTCCACCACATAGGCCAGGTTGTCGGTGGCGCTCTGGCTAGCCTTGGTAATGCGGTAAAGCCGGCGCGACAGCGTGCGCATCACCAGCGCCACCGCCGGAAACAGCAGCGCCACGATCAGGGTGAGTTTCCAGTTGAGGTAGAACAGGTAGCCTAGCAGCGCCAGCAAAGTCAGGCTGTCGCGGGCCAGGCTCAGCAGCGCGCTCACCAGCAGTTGCGAGCCGGTCTGCACCTCGTACACCACGGTGTTGGACAGCGCGCTGGCCGACTGGCGCGAGAAAAGCGCCATGTCGGCATCCAGCAGTCGGTCAAACAGCGCGCGTCGCAGCCGCAGCATGCCGTCGTTGGCCACCTTGGCCAGCGCCACCTGGGCCAGAAATCCGGCCAGCCCGCGAATGCCGAACAGCCCCAGCAGCGCCGCCGGCACCACCCACAAATTCAGCTGGCCCTGCTGGAAGCCCCGGTCCAGTAGCGGCTGTAGCAGCGCCGGAATCATGGGCTCGGTAGCAGACCCGACCACGGTGGCCACAACGGCCAGTACCCAGGCAGCGCGGGCACCGCCGAAGTAGGGCAACAGCCGCCGCAGACTCTGCAGCGATACCCGGTTGCGTTGGGCGCTCAGTGGCTCAGCTTCGGCCATGCATCCAGAGCCGGAGGTATTTGTAGTAGGTGGTCTGGCCGTTGTAGATGGCCAGCACCAGGCCCATGCGGCCGTCGCGGAAACCCTGTTGCAGAAAGAAGGTACGCACAAAGGCCCACAGGCCCTTGGCCAGTGCCTTGGACAGCGAACTGGTTTTGCCCCGCGTGCGCAAGTCGATGGCGGCACCACGCGAATAGCGGTTGAGCTTTTCCAGCACGTCGTCCAGGTCGCGGTAGCTGTAATGGATGATGGGCGACGACAGGTGCGCCACCGGGCCCTGCACCGTCATGTGGGCATGCAAAAAGTGGTCGGTAAACCCGCCCAGCGTGCGGCGCACCAGCCGCAGCGTGTAGTCGGGCCGCCAGCCGCTGTGGTTGATGAAGGTGCCGCACAGGCTGGAATGGCGCGGCAGCCGGTAGCCGTTGGCACGGGGCTGGGCAATGGCGGCCTGGATTTCCTGGCGCAGCGCATCGCTGATCCGCTCGTCGGCGTCGAGCGACAAAACCCATTCGCTGCGGGCCAGCCGGATACCCCGTTGCTGCTGTGGGCCATAGCCTGGCCAGTCGGTTAAGTGGACCACCGCGCCGGCGCTGCGGGCCTGCTCTGCGGTGTCATCGGTACTGCCCGAATCCAGTACTAAAATCTCGTCAGCAAACGCAGCGGATTCAATGCAGGAACGGATTTGATGCCCTTCGTTCTTCGCAGCGATGATGACTGTTAAAGTAGCAGATTCCATTTCCACTATTTTCCATCAATATGCGCGCAATCAAAGCAACGGCGGGTGGCTTGTTCAAAAGCTTTTTTGTATTGGTGGCCTTGTTGGCAGTCCAGTCGGGCTTTGCGCAGGTGCGGGTTGACGTATCCGGCGTCGGCCTGACCCAGCTCCCCATCGCGATCACCTCCTTCAAGGGCAACGACCAGGCGCCCCAGCAGATTGGCGCGATTGTGCTGGCCGACCTCGAGCGCAGCGGCCAGTTCCGCTCCATCGATGCCGCCGGTGCGGCCATGGATGAACTTACCCGCCCCGACATGGCGCCTTGGCGCCAGAAGGGTGCTGATTCGCTCGTGACCGGCAGCGTGCGCCGCCTGAGTAACGGGCGTTTTGATGTGCGTTTCCGCCTGTGGGACGCGGTGCGCGGCACCGACCTGGGCGGCCAGAGCTTTTCGGTCGCCGAGATTGACCTGCGCCTGGCAGCCCACCGCATCTCCGACTACATCTACGAAAAACTCACCGGCGAAAAGGGCATTTTTTCGACCCGCATCGCTTACGTCACCAAATCTGCGGGCCGCTACAACCTGTGGGTTGCCGATGCCGACGGCGAAGGCGCACAGAGCGCATTGGCCAGCTCCGAGCCCATCATCTCGCCCGCCTGGTCGCCGGCAGGTGACCAGTTGGCCTATGTGTCGTTTGAGACGCGCAAGCCGATTGTGTATGTGCACGATGTTGCAACCGGCAAGCGCCGCCTGCTGGCCAGCTTTCGTGGTTCCAACAGCGCACCGGCCTGGGCGCCCGATGGCAAGTCGCTGATCGTGACGCTCAGCCGCGACGGTGGCTCGCAGCTCTTCAGCATCGATGCCGCCGGTGGCGAACCCCGCCGTATTGTTTCGTCGCCCAGCATTGATACCGAAGCCACCTTTGCGCCCAGTGGCGACTCGGTGTATTTCGTCAGCGACCGCGGCGGCGCACCGCAAATCTACAAAATGCCGGCAGGCGGGGGCTCGATTGCCCGCGTGACATTTGCCGGCAACTACAACATCTCGCCGGCCATGAGTCCCGATGGCCGCTGGATGGCCTATGTCTCGCGCGAAGGCGGCGGCTACAAGCTCAAGCTGATGGACGTGGCAGGTGGCAACGTCACTACGCTGACCGATACAACTTCTGACGAAAGCCCCAGCTTCTCTCCCAACAGCCGCCTTATCATTTACGCGACCATCCAGGGTGGGCGCGACACCATGATGACGACCACGTTGGACGGCCGCACCAAATCGCGCCTCTCCGGCGCTCCCGGCGACCTTCGGGAACCTGCTTGGGGGCCCTTCCTCAAATAGGCTTTCCCGCTTATTTCGGAACCCAGATGACCAAACTCCTTTCGGCTTGCCTTGCTGCTTTTTTTGTCACGGGCTGTGCTTCCAGCGTCAAGCTCAACGATGTACCGGTAGAAGACCGGCAGGCCACTGCGGTGGCACCGGGCTCCGGTGGCGCCGACGGCACTGCGGCAGGCCAGGTGCCCGGGCGTGGGGTGGAGGGCGTTGCACTTGACAACGCCGGCGCTGCCGCAGAAGCCGAGAAAAAGCGGCTTGCCGCCAGTATTTCACCGGTGGTCTACTTTGACTACGACAGTTTTGCCGTCAAAAGCCAGTTCCAGAAGGCCATAGAAGCCTACGCCGGCCAGCTCAAGGGCGACGCCCGGCGCCGGGTCCAGGTGGAAGGCCACACCGACGAGCTGGGTGGGCGTGAATACAATGTAGCCTTGGGCCAAAAGCGCGCCGACGCCGTGCGCAAGGCCTTGGTCGACGCCGGTGCCCTGGCAAGCCAGATCGAGACGGTGAGCTACGGCAAGGAAAAGCCCGCCGCCTCTGGCAGCGATGAAGAAAGCCGGTCCCGCAATCGCCGCGCCGTTATCAACTACTGAGCCACATTCATGAAAATTTCTGCATCCAAGCTTCCCCATATCGCGGCCTGTCTGCTGGCCGGTCTGTTCACGCTCAGCGCCCATGCGCAGTTTTTTGACGACCGCGATGCACGCAAGGCCATTCTGGAATTGCGCCAGCAGATGGCGGCTGACAAGCAGGCGTCTACTGCCACCCAGTCGCGTCTGGTCGAGGAAGTGCGCCGCAGCAGCGAGGAAAACGCCCAGCTGCGCGGCAATGTGCTGGACATGCAGAGCCAGCTTGAAGCGCTGCGCAACGACATTGCCCGCCTGCGCGCGCAAAACGACACGGTCGCGCGCGATTTTGCCGAGGTGCAGAAACGCCAGCGCGAAGTGGTGTTGCCACTGGAAGAGCGCCTGCGCAAGCTGGAACCGTTTGCCGTGACGGTAGACGGCCGCGAGTTCCAGACCGAAGCTTCCGAGAAGCGTGAATACGAAGGCGCACTGGCGGTATTCCGCCGCGGCGATTTTGTCGGCGCCCAGGCTGCGTTTGCCGACTTCGTGCGGCGCTATCCCAACAGCGGCTTCAATCCCTCGGCGCTGTTCTGGCTCGGCAATGCCCAGTATGCCAACCGCGACTACAAGGGCGCTGTGGCCAACCTGCGCGCCATGATCACCACCGCGCCCAACCACCCCCGTGTGGCCGATGCGCTTCTGGCCACGGCCAACAGCCAGATCGAGCTGAACGAGGAAGCGACCGCCCGCCGTACCCTGGAAGAACTGGTGCGCACCTATCCGCAGTCGGAAGCTGCCGCCTCCGGGCGCGAGCGCCTTGCCAAGCTGAAGTAAACGCGGGGCAACGCGGCGAGACGATTCATGGATATTTCCGCCATCGAGGCGCTGACGACGAAAGTCCTCGGCGCTTCTTTTTTTCTGTCGCTGGTTTTTGGCGCCATAGCGCAACGTACGCATTTCTGCACCATGGGCGCGCTGAGTGACATCGTGCACATCGGCGACTGGGCGCGCATGCGCATGTGGACCTTGGCTATCGCGGTGGCCATGCTGGGCTTTTTTGCGATGGTTTGGCTCGGCACCATCGATCCTGCGAAAACGCTTTACGCTGGCACCCGCTGGCGCTGGCTGTCGGCGCTGGTAGGCGGTGCACTGTTTGGTTTCGGCATGGTGCTGGCATCGGGCTGTGGCAGCAAGACGCTGGTACGCATCGGGGGCGGCAGCCTGAAATCTCTGGTGGTTTTTCTGGTGATGGGAATCGCAGCCTTTGCCACGCTCAAAGGGGTGACGGCGGTGCTGCGGGCTGCAGCGCTGGACCCCGTGGCTGTAGGTGTGGCTACGCCAGGCGACCTGCCGGCGCTGCTTTCGGGCAGTTTGGATTTGGGCTATCGCACTGCCGCCGCCGGGGTGGCGATCGTTCTGGGCGGTTGCCTGCTGCTGTGGTCGGTGGCCAGCCGCGATTTCATTCGTTTTGACAATCTGCTGGCCGGTCTGGGCATTGGGCTGGTGATTGTGGCCATGTGGTGGGTCACCGGCGCACTGGGCGTGGTGCCAGAACACCCCGACACGCTGCAGGAAGCGGTATTGGCTACCAACTCCGGCCGGATGGAAGCGCTGAGTTTTGTCGCCCCCGCAGCCTACGGCCTGGACTGGCTGATTTTCTTCAGCGACAAAAGCAAGGTGCTGACCGTGGGGGTGGTGTCGGTCGCTGGCGTGGTGATGGGCTCGGCCGCGGTGGCGCTGGCCAGCGGCAGTTTTCGCTGGGAAGGTTTTGGCGGCATTGAAGACCTGGCCAATCACATGGCTGGCGCGGTGCTGATGGGCGTGGGGGGTGTCACCGCCATGGGCTGCAGCATTGGTCAGGGCATCAGCGGGCTGTCCACCTTGAACCTGATGAGTTTTGTGGCCGTAGCTGCCATTGTGGCGGGCGCCTTGGCAGCGTTTCGCTACCAGGGCTGGCGTGTTGCGCGCATGCTCTGAATGTCGAATTCCACCGAAGTTTCCGACGCTGCTGCTGACCTGAACCGCCGCTTTGGCGGGCTGCAGCGCCTGTACGGTGTCACCGGCGCGCAGCACATCCGCGCTGCCCACGTGGCGGTGGTTGGTATCGGCGGTGTGGGGTCATGGGCCGCCGAAGCGCTGGCCCGCAGCGGGGTGGGGCAACTCACCCTGATTGACCTGGACCATATCGCCGAATCCAACATCAACCGGCAGGTCCATGCGCTGGACGCAACCCTAGGCCAGGCCAAGGTGCTGGCCATGCAACAACGCATTGCGCAAATCAACCCGGCGTGTGTGGTGCATTGCATTGAAGAATTTGTAGCCCCCGACAACTGGCCGCAGTTGTTGGGTGGGCCGGTCGATGCCTTGGTGGATGCTTGCGACCAGATGCAGGCCAAAACGGCGATGGCGCAGTGGGCGCGTGCATGTGGTATGCCATTCATTACCGTGGGTGCTGCGGGTGGCAAACGCCTGGCGCACCAGGTCGACATTGACGACCTTGCCAAAACCACCCACGACCCTTTGCTGGCCCAGTTGCGCTACCGCCTGCGCAAGCAGCACGGCGCACCGCGCGAGGGGCGTATTGGCGTGGCCTGTGTATTCAGCCGCGAGGCAGTAGCCCAGGCCGACCCCAGTTGTGCCGCCACCGGCAACGACGGCTCACTCAATTGCCATGGCTACGGCTCGGTGGTCAGTGTGACCGCCACCTTTGGAAACTGCGCTGCCGGCTGGGTTCTGGACAGGTTGGCGAACCAAAAAGCCGAAAAATAAAGATATAATCATGGGCTACGCTCAAGCAAGGCAACGCTTCTAGCTTGAACGTAGACGGGACCTTAGCTCAGTTGGTAGAGCAGCGGACTTTTAATCCGTTTGTCGTGGGTTCGACCCCCGCAGGTCCCACCAGTTTTGGCCTTCATGGCACTTGAAAGCCTGCTATTTAACCGATAGCAGGCTTTTTCTTTGCCCAGGCAGCTTTGCTCAGCGCCCTGCAGCTTCCTTCATGCGTTTGAGATCACTTTGCTGAACCGCTGCAGGCCCGCCGCCCTGAATCGTCACCGGATCGAACACCGCGCCGGGCGTGCGGTCAATGGCTGAGCGGGGGCGGGCGTCGGTAGTGGGGGGCTTGGTGGCTGTAGCCTCGGTGGGCATGGGCGCCTGAACAACTGCCGGGCGTTTGAAGCGGTCGCTTGCCCAGAAGACGACTGCACCGCCCAGCGCCAGAGCCACGACTGATTTGATAATGCCCGCCATTGGATTCTCCCGAGGTATTTGCCTGGGCACATGTTACCCAGACTTCCCTTGCCCGGCAGCGACTATCCGTGGGCGATGAAGCGGTCAAAACGCGCAGCATTGCGTACCGCAGACAGGTCATTGGCCAGCGATGCCAGTGGCGACCGGCTGCCCAGCGCGGGGTGGGGTCGGGCAAACCACACGGCCAGCGCCCAGGCATCCATGACCGGTACCAGCTCCGCCATGACGGGCTGGATATCGGTGCGGGGTTCCAGCCCCGACGGACTGAACTGGAACAGTGGCAGCCAGAGCTGCTTTTGCCATTCCACGCCCATCACCGTGCGTTCCACGATCCAGCGGGCCAGCTGCGATACGTCGGGGCCGTCGCGCAAAGAAGACAGAGCCACAAGCTCTTCGGCGCGCAGCATGCCGCCGCACTCGCCATAGGCGGCTTGCATCGCCGCAAACTGGCTGGGGAGGCCACCCGCCCAGGCGCAGGGCGTACGGCTGCGTTGCGGCGAGGCGCTGCGCAGCGCCAACACCGGGGGCATTTTCAGAGGGTGGGCCAAGGTCAGCATGGGGGTCTCCGTACAGAGGGGTCGGGTGGGAAGCGGGCTTCTTACTTGGGCCGTGGCCGAGACAGTTGGGGCTGCACCTGTTGCAGCCGGCCTGCGCGCAGTTCTGCTACCGCCTTGGCTACCGCACGCGCCACGTTGCGGGTTTCTTCCTGCACGTCCAGGTCCTTGTCGAGAGTCTCGTGGCTGGTGGCATAGGGCTCGTAGTAGCCGATGTAGCGGTCGAGACGGGCAGCAGCACCGGCGTCGATCAATCCCATCCAGTCGAGCCAGTCCGACAGGCTTCGCCGCGCGCCTTCTATGCCCGCCACGTCCCCGTGCACGACCAGGCCATAGGCCCGGCCCGCCAGGTGCTTGGGATAGTCCCAGCCCTCCAGTTCGAGCTTCTTGGCTTTCTCGGGCTTCTTGCCGCCGGTGGAGGTGGGATCGGCGTTGCCGCCGTCGGCGCAGACCAGCCGGTCGATCATCAGCTTGAGGGGGCTGGGACTTTGGTACCAGTAGACCGGCGTGACGATGACCACGGCGTGCGCCGCCGTCCAGCGTTCGTAAATCTCTGCCATCCAGTCGTTGGTCTGGTTCAGCGCGTGGTTGGGGTAGCAGCTGCAGGGCCAGTGGCACAAAGGCATTGCGGTGGACACGCAGCCCTTGCAGGGAAAAATGTTGCGGCCGTACTCCGAGGTCAGCAGGCTCAGGTCCAGCAAGTCGGGCTGGATGCTGGCGGCTTGGAGCTCTTCGCTTACCAGGGTTGCCAGACGGAATGATTTGGAGATTTCGCCGGGGCAGGTGCCGTCGTTGCGGGCCGATCCGCAGACCACCAGCACGCGGCTCGGACTGCCGGGCTGTGCCCATGCGGCATGCGCGGCGTCCAGCCGCTTCTTGGTGGTGATCCAGTCCGCAGAAAGGTCGTAGTCCGGGTCTGCATAACCAGGGCCCGCCTTGTGCGTAACGGGCGCCTTGCGGCCTTCGGAGTAGGCGTCCCAAGCCAAGTTTTCGAGCCGACCGATGGCAGCGTCTTCCGCGCGGAAAACGGGGTCAAAAAAGCTGGCGCGAAAGCGCTCGGTGAAAGCCTCACGATCGAGTTGCGCTGGCGCCTGGCCTTT
>JAZKCX010000162.1:0-3604 GCA_040387875.1 Pseudomonadota bacterium
CCTGCAGGATGGACGGGCCCCAGGCGCCCTTGTACATGTCGCCCACCGAGCGGCCCAATTGGTCGGCCATGACCACCAGCACCAGCGACGGCGGCACCAGTTGCGTGATGGTGCCCGAGGCCGCCAGCACGCCGGTGGCATAACGCATGTTGTAGCCGTAGCGCATCATCACCGGCAGGGCAATCATGGCCATGGCAATCACCTGGCCGGCCACGGTGCCGGTAATGGCGCCCAGAATAAAGCCCACCACAATCACCGCGTAGCCCAGGCCGCCCCGGGCGGGCCCGAAGAGCTGGCCCATGGAGTCCAGCAGGTCTTCGGCCAGCCCACATTTCTCCAGGATCGCGCCCATCAGGGTGAAAAAGGGAATGGCCAGCAACAACTCGTTTTGCAGAATGCCCAGCACGTTGAGCGGCAGGTTCGACATGAAGGCCGCCGGAAACCAACCCATCTCGATGGCGAAAAACCCGCAGAACAGACCCAGTGCCGACAGCGAGAACGCCACCGGAAAGCCGATCAGCATGATGAATATCAGGCCCGCGAACATCAGCGGGGCAAAGCTCTCCATGCTCATTGCAGTGGCCTCTCGTAGTGCACATCCATGTCGAGCTTGTTTTGCAGCCAGGCAATGCGTTTGATGATTTCAGACACGCCCTGCAGGATGAGCAGCGCAAACCCCAGGGGAATCATCAGCATCACCGGCCAGCGGATCAGGCCACCGGCGTTGCTGGACATCTCGCCGCTGTTGTACATGCCGATGAACATCGGCCACGACAAATAGACCATCACCAGCATGACGGGCATCAGGAAAAAAATCAGGCCGAACAGGTCAATCAGCACCTTGGTACGCACCGCATAGCGTCCGTACAGCACGTCCACCCGCACATGTTCGTTCAGGCGCAGCACCTGCGCAGTGCCCAGCATGACCACTGCGGCAAACAGGTACCACTGGATTTCAAGGTAGGCATTGGAGCTGACGTTGAACGCGTAGCGCACACCGGCGTTGCCGGCACTGATCAGGCAGGCCGCCAGCACGGCCCATTTGGCAATTGCGCCAAAGCCATTGGTCAGTGCGTCGATCCACGCAGACAGGGTCAAGAAGGGTTTCATGTGGAATTCCTCATCCCGGAGGATCCTTGTGGGGCCGGGCGGGCTTGATCATACTGCCCCGCAGGCCTTGTTCTGCGGGCTTTTCGCACAGTCATGGAACACTGCTAGAATTTGTTAACCAAACAACTGTTTGCTTTGTTATGGATGTTTTGACCGTCGATCTTCCGCAAAACGCTGCTGCCGACGAGGCGTTGGTACCGGCCCGGGCACGCCGCTCGCACAACCGGTTGCAGCAAGTCCTGGACGAAGCCGCGCGGGTGTTTGCGCAGCGCGGTTTTGCGGCGGCCTCGGTACGCGAAATCGTCCAGCCCATCGGCATGCTGCCGGGCTCGCTGTACTACCACTTTCCCACCAAGGACGACCTGCTGGTGGCGGTGTACGAAGAAGGCGTCAAACGCATCCTGGCCAATGTGGATGCCGCCATCGTGCGAATGAACGACCCGTGGAAGCGGCTGGAGGCCGCCTGCATAGCCCACCTCAAATCCATCCTGAACCAGACCGACTATTCGCAGGTGGTGATCCGCATCCGCCCTGGGGATGCCGCAGTGGTGGCGGATCGGCTCACGGCTCTGCGCAACAGCTACGAGCAGCGCTTCTCGGAACTGATCGAGGCCCTGCCCGACCTCAAACCCGGCAACCGCAGTGACCTGCGGCTGTTTTTGATGGGTGCGCTGAACTGGAGCCAGACCTGGTACCGCGACAGCGGCAGCCTGGCGCCGGAGCAGATTGCCAAAAAACTCATTCGCCTGCTGCGCGCAGGACTTGACCCCCGCTGATTGCCCGTTAAAGGAGACCGCATGACCCCCGAAGACTTTCGCCCCCGCGTCCTCGTCACCAAAATCGGCCTGGACGGCCACGACCGGGGCAGCCGCATTGTGGCCGCCGCCTGCCGCGACGCCGGCATGGAGGTGATCTACACCCCGCCCTGGCAGAGCATTGCGGCAGTGGTCAAGCTGGCGCTGGAGGAAGACGTGGACGTGATTGGCATCTCGTCGCTCGCCACCGACCACCTGATCGTGCCCAAACTGATGGCTGCACTGGCCGAGGCCGGCATGGACGACGTGCGGGTGGTGGTGGGCGGCATCGTGCCCGACAACGAAGAAAAGCTGCTGCTGGACGCCGGTGTGGCCGAGGTCATGCACCCTGGCTGTTCGCTGAATGACGTCACCAGCCACATCCGCGAGCACGCCCGCGCTGCGCGGGCGGCCCGCGCCACCTCTTGAACCTGGGGAGTACGTGATGAACAAGCCTCTTGACTCCGCCCTGGTGCAAGACCAGCCCGTCAACTTCGCCCGTGCCCAGTGGCAAGCCGAGTACAAGCAGACATTGCCGAACGACACCGCTGTGCACAACGTCTCGGGTATTCCAATCCAGCCGCTGTACACCGCGCAGGATTGGGCCGGTTACGGCCAGGAAAATCCGTTGGGCTTTCCCGGCCAGGCCGACTACACCCGTGGCATCTACGCCACCATGCACCGCGGCCGCACCTGGACCCAGCGCCAGCTGGTGGGCCTGGGCATACCCGTCGACTACAACGCCCGCCTGCTGGGCCTGATGGCACAGGGTGCCAGCGCGGTATCGCTGATTCCCTGCAATTCGGTCTACCGTGGTTACGACGGTGACACGGTAGACAAAGAACTGCTGGGCACCTGCGGCGTGGTGGTCAACAACGTCGACCACATGGACCACTGTCTGAAGGGTGTCGATGTGAGCAAGGTCTCGTGCGCCATGAACGACCCCTCACCTTTCACTCTGCTGGCCTTCATGCTGGTGGTGGCCGAGCGCCGCGGTATTGCCTGGGACAGCATCACCGGAACCTCGAACCAGAGCGACTATTTGTCGCACTACGTGGCCAACCATATGTTCTACCGGCTCTCGCTGCCGGGTGCGCGCCGGGTGCTGATGGACCACATCGACTACTGCAATAAATTCGTGCCCAAATGGAACCCGATGTCGGTGGTGGGCCAGCACATGCAGCAGGCCGGTGCCACACCGGCCGAAGCCATGGCCTTCACACTCAGCAGCGCGGTACAAAACGCCGAAGACTGTATTGCGCGTGGCATGGCGCCCGACGACTTTTTGCCGCGCTTTACTTTCTTCTTTGACATCTCGCTGAACTTTTTTGAAGAAGTTGCCAAGTTCCGTGCCGGCCGCCGCATCTGGGCCCGGCTGGCCCGCGAACGGCTCGGCGCGAAAGACCCGCGCTCATGGCGCTTCAAGTTCCACGGCCAGACCTCGGGCGTGGACCTCACGCGCCAGCAACCGCTCAACAACATTGCCCGCGTGACCGTGCAGGCCATGGCCGGCATTTTTGGCGGCCTGCAGTCGCTGCACACCGATGCCTACGACGAAGCGCTGGCCACCCCCAGCGAATTCGGCGCCCGCATTGCCGTGGCCACGCAGAACATCCTGCGCGAAGAAGCGCACCTGACCGATGTGATCGACCCGCTGGGCGGCTCGTTCTATGTGGAGCGCCTGACCGACGAGATGGAGG
>JAZKCX010000162.1:3704-25337 GCA_040387875.1 Pseudomonadota bacterium
GCCTGGAAAAAAGCACGGCCGCAGGCGGCGGTAGACAAGGCGCTGGCCGAACTCAGCCGCGCCTGCACCGATCCGCAGGCCAACACCTTTGGCGCAGTGGTCGACGCCGCACGCAGCGGCCTGACGCACGGCGAAATCTGCAGCCAGATGCGGCAAGACCTCGGTTTTGGCCAGCCGCTGGCCGTCGTCTGATGAACGCGCCCCGCGATAGCGGCAACACGCAGGTCAGCAGCGTGCTGGCCGGAGACCGCCGTGTGCTGGCGCGATTGCTGACGCAGATTGACGACCGCCTGCCCCACGCACTGGCCACCGCCCGGGAACTGGCGGCCCACGCCGGCCGGGCCCATGTGGTGGGCATTACCGGCGTGCCTGGCGCTGGCAAGTCCACGTTGGTAAACGCGCTGCTGGGCCACTGGCTGGCGCGCGGCCAGCGCATTGCCGTGATTGCGGTAGACCCGGCCAGCCCGCTCACCGGTGGTGCGGTGCTGGGGGACAGGGTGCGCATGGGCGAACATGGCGCGCACCCCGATATATTCATACGCTCGTTTTCCACCCGTGGCGAACTCGGCGGGCTGGCGCAAAGCACCCGCGCCGCCATCGACTGTTTTGATGCGGCCGGCTTCGACCGCATTCTGGTAGAGACCGTGGGCGCGGGCCAGTCGGAAATTGCGATTGCCAAACTCGCCGACACCAGCGTCGTAGTCTGCCCGCCCGGCCTGGGCGACGACGTGCAGGCCATCAAGGCCGGCATTCTGGAAATTGCCGACATTCTGGCCGTGAGCAAGGGCGACCTGCCGCTGGCGGAAGACACCGCGCAGGACCTGCGCGAAATGCTCACGCTGCGCCGCCCTGCTGGCAATGGCACATGGAAAACAGCAGTGCTGGTGGTGCGCGCGCTGCAAAACCAGGGCATAGATGCGCTGCTGGATGCGGTGGAAAAACACGGCCAGACCACCGGCTACAACCAGCGCGCTGCTGCGCCTGCAGTACGCGCTGCTCCTCCTTCGGGGCCTTTGGAGACCGACGCTGCAGCGTTGGCACGTATCAGCCAATGCCTGCAGCACGACAGCTTTTGCAAAACCCTGGGCATCACGCTGGTGGACGGTGGGCTGGGCCGCGCCACGGTGGCCATGGTGGTGGATGCCCGCCACATCAATTTCAATGGTGGCTGCCATGGTGGCGCCACCTTCAGTCTGGCCGATGCCGCGTTTGGCCTGGCGTCCAATTCGCGCGGTGGCTTGGCGTCGGGCATCGACGCGCACATCACCTACCAGACCGGTGTGCGTGCAGGCGAGCAACTGGTGGCACGGGCCACCGAAGTCTCGCGCAGCCGGCGGCTGGGGGTGTACCGAATTGATGTGGAACGGGTGGCGGCCGACGGCAGCGCGCCGGCGCTGGTATCGAGCTTTACCGGCACGGTCTACATCAAATAGGATCGGCCGGTTACCATTGGCACATGCCCTGCACTTCATTCACCCTCCGCTGCCTGCCCCTGCTGCTGGCCCTGTCACTGTGCAGCGGCTGCGCCGTGGTGGCCGTGGCCGATGCGGTGGTTACCACTGCCGCTGTGGTGGTGAAGACCGGTGTGAAGGCTGTGGGTGCGGTAGCCGACGCGGTGATTCCCGACTCGGACAGCAAAGACAAGAAGTAACGCTCAGCGCAGCGCGATCAGCCCGCCCAGGTAGGGCTGCAGAACTTCTGGCACCGTGACCGAACCGTCGGCGTTCTGGTAGTTCTCCAGCACCGCTACCAGCGTGCGCCCCACCGCCAGCCCCGATCCATTGAGCGTGTGCACCAGCTCGTTTTTGCCCTGTGCGTTTTTGAAGCGGGCCTGCAGCCGGCGCGACTGGAAGGCCTCGCAGTTGGAGACCGAGCTGATCTCCCGGTAGGTGTTCTGCGCCGGCAACCAGACTTCCAGGTCGTAGGTCTTGGCCGCGCCGAACCCCATGTCGCCGGTGCACAGACTCATCACCCGGTACGGCAGACCGAGCTTTTGCAGGATGGCTTCGGCGTGGCCGGTCATTTCTTCCAGCGCCTCGTAGCTTTTTTCGGGATGGACGATCTGCACCATCTCGACCTTGTCGAACTGGTGCTGGCGAATCAGGCCGCGGGTATCACGGCCGTAGCTGCCGGCCTCGGACCTAAAGCAAGGCGTGTGGGCGGTGAGCTTCATCGGCAACTGCGCTTCGGTCAGCAGTACGTCGCGGACCAGGTTGGTCAGCGGAACTTCCGAAGTGGGGATCAAATACAGCGCGGCATTGTCGGCCGCAGCCTCGCCGTCCTGCCCGCCCTTCTTTGCAGCGAACAGATCGCCCTCGAACTTGGGCAACTGGCCGGTGCCGCGCAGGCTCTCGGCGTTGACGATGTAGGGCACGTAGCACTCGGTGTAGCCGTGCTGCTGCGTCTGCACATCCAGCATGAAGGCGGCGAGTGCGCGGTGCAGCCGGGCGGCGGGGCCCTGCATCACCGCAAAGCGCGAGCCCGAGAGCTTGACGCCCAGATCGAAGTCCAGCCCCAGCTTGGCGCCCACATCCACATGGTCCAACACTGCAAAGTCCATCGCCCGCGGCTGGCCCCAGCTGCGCACCACCACGTTGCCCGATTCGTCGGCGCCCACCGGCACGCTGTCGTGTGGCAGGTTGGGCACCGCCAACAGCAGATCCTGCAGTTCGGCTTGCAGCGCGTCCAGCCGCAGCGCGGAGCTGTCGAGTTCGTTTTTGAGCGCGCCGACCTCGGCCATGACCGCGTCGGTGCTTTCGCCCTTGCCCTTAAGCTGGCCGATCTGCTTGCTCAGCGTGTTGCGCTGGGATTGCAGCGCTTCGGTGCGGGTCTGGATGGTCTTGCGCTCGGCTTCGAGCCGCTGGAAAGCGGCTACGTCGAGGAAGGCTTGCGGGTTTTTGCGCTTCTGCAGGCGCGCGATAACCGAATCGAGGTCTTTTCTCAGCAGGGTGATGTCTAGCATCGCCCAATTTTAAGGTAGCGCTTCAGTGGTCCAGCCGCAAGCCCTTGGGCAGCGGGAACTTCACCGTTTCCTCGGTGCCGGCCAGCGTGCGCACCGACACCGCGCCCAGTGCGCGAATGCGGTCGATCACCTGTTTCACCAGCACCTCGGGCGCAGAGGCACCGGCCGTCAGACCCACCCGCTGCCGCCCTTCAAACCACTCGGCCTGCAGCTCGTCGGCGCTGTCGACCATGTAGCTGTCGGTGCCCAGTTTGTGCGCCAGCTCGCGCAGACGGTTGCTGTTGGAACTGGTGGGGCTGCCCACCACAATCACCACATCGACCTGCGGGCTCATGACCTTGACCGCGTCCTGCCGGTTCTGGGTGGCGTAGCAAATGTCCTGCTGTTTGGGCTCGCGCACATGGGGAAAACGTGCACGCACTGCGGCGGCAATTTCGGCGGCGTCGTCCACGCTGAGCGTGGTCTGTGTCACCACTGCGAGCTTGGTGGTCTGCGCTGGTTGAATGCGGCCCACGTCGGCCACGTCTTCGACCAGATGGATACCACCGTCGAGCTGCCCCATCGTGCCTTCAACTTCCGGATGGCCCTTGTGGCCGATCATGATGAACTCGAAGCCCTCGCGCGCCAGCTTGGCCACTTCCACATGCACCTTGGTCACCAGCGGACAGGTTGCGTCGAAAATCTGGAAGCCCCGGCGCACGGCTTCGTCCTGCACTGCCTTGCTGACCCCATGGGCCGAGAACACCAAAGTGGCGCCAGGAGGCACATCGGCCAGGTCTTCGATGAAGCGCGCGCCCTTGGCTTTGAGGTCGTTCACCACATAGGTGTTGTGCACGATCTCGTGGCGCACATAGATGGGTGCGCCGAATTTCAGCAGCGCACGCTCGACGATTTCGATAGCGCGATCCACGCCGGCGCAAAAGCCGCGCGGCTCGGCCAGAACGATTTCCTGCGGGAGCACGGGAGGGGTCATAGCACGCCTATCAGTTGCACTTCAAAGGTCACGGGTTGGCCGGCCAGTGGGTGGTTGAAATCAAACTTCACCGCCTCGTCGGGGCCGCCGGTCTGGCACACCGCACCGGCATAGGTGCCCTTGCCATCGGGTGCGGTGAACTGCACCACTTCGCCCACCGCATACGACTCGCCCGGCGTGCCCTGCGCGGCCAGCAGCTTGCGCGAGACCCACTGCACCATCTCCGGATTGCGTTCGCCATAGGCCTCGCCCGCCGCTAGCGTAAACACCGCATGGGCGCCCTCTTCCATGCCCAGCAGGCGCTGCTCGACGGCGGGCGCCAACTGGCCGCTGCCAAGCGAGAGCGTGGCTGGTTTGCCGCCAAAGGTACTGACCGCATCGCCATTGGGCCCGGACAGCCGGTAGTGCAGTGTGAGAAAGGAGCCAGGTTCAACCCGTGCAATGCCTGATGCCATAGAAGTCCCGATAAACTGGCCTCTATTGTAGAAAGCCGCCGCCCCGGCCGTTTGCCGAGCCCGCCAACCGACCTGATCGCGCCATGGTATTGAAAGACCTGCCCCCCGATGCCCGCCCGCGCGAAAAGCTGCTGGCCCGCGGCGTGGGCGCTTTGGGCGACGCCGAGCTGCTGGCGCTCTTGCTGCGTACCGGCATCCCCGGCACCAACGTGCTGCAACTGGCGCAGCAACTGCTCGACACCTTTGGCGGCATTGCCGGCCTGCTGAACACCGGCGCCGACGACCTCAAACGCATCAAGGGTCTGGGCGGCCCGGCCAAGCGGGCCGAGCTGCTGGCGGTGCTGGAGCTGGCCCGCCGCGCGCTGGCGCAGCAGCTCAAAACCGCTACCGTGTTTGCCTCGCCAAATGCGGTGAAGGACTACCTGCAACTGCAGCTGTCGGCCCGGCCGCACGAGGTGTTTGCGGTGCTGTTTCTGGATGCCCAGCACCGGCTGCTGGCACTCGAAGAACTGTTTCGCGGCACCCTCACACAAACCAGCGTCTACCCGCGCGAAGTAGTGCTGCGCGCCCTGCACCACCAGGCCGCCGCCGTGGTGCTGGCGCACAACCACCCGAGCGGCAGCGTACAGCCGTCACGCGCCGACGAGGCGCTCACACAAACCCTCAAGGCCGCGCTGGCGCTGGTCGATGTGCGGGTACTCGACCATGTGATCGTGGCGCCCGGCAACGCGTTGTCGATGGCCGAGAAGGGGCTGCTGTGAAACTGCGCTCGCTGAAAGACCTGGGGCCGGTGCAGCAGCAGATTGTTGATGCGAAGCTGCGCGCCATTGCACTGGAGAAAGCCCGGGCCGAAGCGGCCGCCAAAGCGCTGGCCGAAAAGGAGCTGTTTGTGCGCGCAGTGGGCCGAGTGAAGACCTTGCCCGACAAGCGCACCCTGCACCTGCCGCCCGACCCACCCGCGCCGATTGCACTGCAACTGCAGATGGACGAGCAGGCCGTGCTGCGCGAGGCGATCAGCGACAACCTGGACTACAGCACGCTGCTGGACACCGACGATGCGCTCAGCTTTCGCCGTCCCGGCGTGGGCGCCGACGTGACGCGCAAGCTGCGCAAGGGCGACTGGAGCATCCAGCGCGAGATCGACCTGCACGGCCTGCGCCGCGAAGACGCGCGTGAGGCGCTGGGCGCCTTCATCCGCGAGGCGCACCGCCACGGCATCCGCTGCGTCCGGGTGGTGACCGGCAAGGGGCTGGGCTCACCGGGCAAGATGCCGGTGCTCAAAAGCAAGGCGCTGGGCTGGCTGATCCAGAAAAATGAGGTGCTGGCTTTTGTGCAGGCGAAACCGGCCGAGGGTGGGGCTGGCGCCTTGATCGTGCTGCTGCAACCGGCCAGCTAGTACGCGGAGAACCCCGCGTTCCGCCGCCGGGCCGCCCCAAGGCGGAACAGCCCCTTAGGGGGGCAGCGAACCACACGCAGTGGGGAGCGTGGGGGCTTATTCCTTGTTTCGCATCCAGTCGGCCACCCCATACAGCGCTTCAATCAGTTGCTGCTGCAGGCCAGCCTCCACGCCGATCTCGGTCATGGCCTGGTGCATACACAGAATCCACTGGTCGCGCTCGGTGTCGCCAATGGAAAACGGCAGATGCCGCGCCCGCAGCTTAGGGTGGCCAAAACGGTCGGTGTAGTACTGCGGCCCGCCAAGCCAGCCGCAGAGGTACCAGAACAACCGCTCGCGTGCATTTTCCAGCGTGCTGCCATGGGCGGCACGCAGCGCTGCGTAGCGCGGCTCCAGGTCCATCAAATCGTAGAAGGTCTCCACCAGCGCTTTCACCCGCGCTTCGCCACCCAGCTGGACGTAGAGCGTGGTGGTGGCCTGATTTTCTTCAGAATTCATATAAAAAGTGCCACTGGCCGGCGCGGATATTCAATAGTTTGCTACTAAAAACAAAGTAATTCGTGCACTGGCTTATTGCGGTGCGCGGCGCAGAGTATCTACCACCGGGCGCTGCAGCACCTCGCGCAGCGCCCACCAGCCGGCTGCCAGCGCCAGCAGCGCGCCGGCGCCGGCACCGGCCAGTGGCACCCAGAAGGCCACCGTCCAGTCGAACTCAAACACAAAGCGCGCCAGTGCCCAGCCCACGATGGACGCCACCACCGACGCCAGAAAGCCCGCCAGCAGCCCCACGCCGGCCAGCTCGGCCCGCTGCACCTGGCGCAAAAGCGCGGTGCGCGCGCCCACCGCCCGCATGATGGCGAACTCGCGCGCGCGTTCCTCGCGCGTGGCGCTCACGGCAGCAAACAACACCACCAGCCCGGCCGCCAGGGTAAAGCCAAACAGGTACTCCACCGCCCGCACCACCTGGTCGAGCACGCGCTGCACCTGGGTGATGGTGGCGGTCATATCGACATTGGTGATGTTGGGGTAGGCCTGCACCAGCTGGTTGTCAAAGCCTTTGGTGGCAGGCGCGCGGAAAGCCGTCATAAAGGTAATGGGCACATCGGTCAGCGTGGCCACCGGGTAGATCACAAAGAAGTTCGCGTGCAACGAGCCCCAGTCCACCTTGCGCAGCGAAGTCACTTTTGCGGTTTTTTGCAGGCCGGCAATGTCAAAGGTCAGCGCATCGCCGAGTTTCAGGCCCAGCCGCTCGGCAATCCCCGTCTCCAGGCTCAGCCCTTCCTGCTCACCGGGCGTCCAGCGCCCGCCAACCACTTCGTTGTGGGGTGGCTGTACCGCGCTGTGCGACAGGTTGAACTCGCGGTCCACCTGGCGTTTGGCGCGGTCGTCGGTGTAGTCGTCGGGCGACACGGGGCGGCTGTTCACCGCAATCAGCCGGCCGCGGATCATGGGGTACCAGTCGAACTGCGCTACACCAGCGTTTTTCAGCGTCTGCTGGAAAGGCGCGCTCTGCTCAGGCTGGATGTTGATGACAAAGCGGTTGGGCGCGTCTGCCGGGGTGGCCTGGCGCCAGCTTGCAACCAGGTCGGTGCGCAGCAACACCAGCAGCACCAGTGCCAGCATGCCAACCGACAGCGCGCTGATCTGCACCACTGCATAGGCGGGCCGCGACGACAGTTGCCGGGTGGCCAGCACCAGCCAGCGCGGTGCGGTGGCCTCATTCACGCTGGCGCGCAGCAAGCGCACGGCCAGCCAGCTCAAACCCGCAAACACCACCACGGCGGCAGCAAATCCGCCCACCGCAATCAGGCCCAGCAGGCGGTCGCTGCTGACCACCAGCAGCAGCGCGGCAAAACCCGCCACACCCAGGCCCATCACCAGCAAGGATGCCGGCTTGAGGTTACCCACATCGCGCCGGATGACGCGCAACGGCGGCACCTGCGCCAGTTGCAGCACCGGCGGCAGGCCAAAAGCAAACAGCAGCGTCAGGCCCATACCCAGACCCAGCAACACCGGCCAGACCGTGGGCGGCGGCAGCGCGGCATTCACCAGCCCCGCCAGCAGCGAGACAAAACCCAGGTGCACGGCGTAGCCCAGTGTTATGCCGGCCAGGCTGGCGAACACGCCCACCAGCGCAAACTCAAAGCTGTAGGCCAGCGCCATGGTGCGCTGGGGCAGGCCCAGCACGCGCAGCATGGCGCAGTCGTCCAGGTGGCTGGCGGCAAAGGCGCGGGCGGCCAATGCCACTGCTACGGCGCTCAGCAGGGCTGCCAGCAGCGCCACCAGGCTGAGAAAATTGTTGGCACGGTCCAGCGTCTGGCGCATTTCGGGCCGGCCGCCTTCGAGCGACTCCACCCGCACACCACGCGATTCCGGCGCCTTGACCTGCTGCTCGGCCCACTCGGTGAAGGCTTTGACCTGCGCATCGGCGCCGGCCACCGCGAAACGGTAGGTCAGGCGGCTGGCGGGCTGTACCAGTTTGGTAGCCGCAATGTCGGCCTGGTTGATCATGACCCGCGGCGAGAAATTCACGAATCCGCCACCCCGGTCGGGTTCCACCACAATGATGCGGCCCACCCGGAACGGTGCGTCGCCCAGCAACAGCGTGTCGCCCATGGCGATACCCAGACTGTCGAGCACGGCGGCATCGACCCAGGCTTCGCCGGGCGCGGGCACGTCGCGGGTGTTCTGCTCGGGTGTATCGGGTGCCGACGCCACCTTGAGGCTGCCGCGCAGCGGATAGCCGGTGTCCACCACCTTCAGGGCCACCAGCCGTGTGCCACCGCCTTGGGCATCGCTGGCCCGGCCCATGGTGGGGAAACCCAGCGTGGTGGTGCTCTGCAGACCCAGTTCACTGGCCTTGGCCAGAAAAGCCGGTGGGGTGGCGTTGTCACTGGCTACAACTGCATCACCACCCAGCAGTTGCCGTGCGTCGCGCTGCAGCCCGCCCTGCAGCCGGTCGGCAAAAAATCCGACCGCTGTGAGGGCTGCGACTGCCAGTGTGACTGCCAGCACCAGCAGGCGCAACTCGCCAGCGCGCAGGTCGCGCCACAGACTGCGCCAGCCCAGCGCTACAAAGGAAGTGTTCATGGCTCCTGCCTGGCTGTGTAGCCTGCGGTGGCCAGTTCTGGCTGCAACTGCAGGCGGTGCGCCGCGCTGTAGCAAAGAAAGCGCTTGTTGGTAGCGCGGCCAATGGCGCACAGCCCCAGTTGCTCGGCGACCTGTTGGCCCATTTGTGTGATGCCGCTGCGCGACACCACAATGGGCACGCCCATCTGCGCCGATTTGATGACCATCTCACTCGTAAGGCGACCGGTGGTGTAGAAGATTTTGTCGCCGCCGCGCATGGCTTGCACCGCATGAGAGCCCGACGAAGAGGGAAGCGTGAGGGCTTGCATCCACATCCAGCCCGCGATGGTGTCGATGGCATTGTGGCGGCCCACATCCTCGACAAAAATCAGCATCTGCTCGCCTTCGAACAAGGCGCAGCCGTGCACCGAACCCGCCGACTTGTACGTGCTTTCCTGCAGCCGGATGGCATTGACGATGCCGTAAAGCTGGGCCTGGCTGAGCACCGCCTCGGGCAGATGGATGCTGTCAACTTCGTCCATCAGCCCTCCAAAAACACTGCCCTGGCCACAGCCCGTGGTCACCACTTTTTTGGAGGTGCGCTCCTCGATGCGCTCAATGCCATCGCGGGTCTTGACCGCGGCCGAGCCGACATCCCAGTCCACCGTGATGGACTCCACCGCTTCCACCGACTCCACCAGCCGCTGGTTCCGCAGATAGCCCAGCACCAGCAGCTCGGGGTGGGCGCCCAGGGTCATCAGCGTGACCAGCTCGCGTTTGTCGACATAGACGGTGAGCGCGCGTTCGGCGGGAATCGAGACCGCAGTGCGGGCCCCGGATTCATCGATTACAAAAATTTCGTGCGTCAGCGGCGCCCGGGCCTGGGTGAGAAATGGCAACAACATCGGCGCAGGTTACAAGAAAAATGGGGCAGGGCTGTAAGCCCGGCCCCATGGACTGACTGTGCGCAGGGTCAGGATTTTTTGTCTTCGGCAGGCGCCGGTGTTGCAGCTGGCGCAGCGGCAGCCGGCGGTGTTGCCGGCGCGGCCGGGGCAGCCGGCTCCGCAAGCTTGGGTGCGGCTTCAGGTTTGGCAGCCAAGGCGGGTGCGGCCTCGGGCTTGGGCGCAGCTAAGGCGGCAGGAGCAGCAGGCTTGACAGCTGCCGCAGCAGGCGCTGGTTTGGCCGCAGGCTTGGGGGCTGCTGCAGGCGCCGCTGTTTTGGGCACGGCAGTGGCTGCCGGCTGCAGGGTGCTGGGCGGGCTGGCAGCGGTGCCCGGTGGCGAATGGGCGCCCGCAGCCTCTATCGGCTTGGCAACCACGGCGACGACCGGCCAGACAAAGGGCTCCACGTCAGCGCAGGGGGCCGCAGCGGCGGGGGCTGGTGCCGGCTTGGCATCCTTGCCAGCGGTCTTGTTGCTGGTTTTCAGATAGTGGCTGGCCACACGCTCCTGCGACTTGCACAGCAGGTAGGCCTCTTTTTTGCCGGTCCATGCGGTCTTGGCCGCGGCTTCAGCAGCCTTGGCCTTGGCTTCCTCGCTGGGCGCCGGCAGCTTGGCCGAGGCCACGGTAGCCGCCAGCAGCAAGGCGCAGGCCAGTGTTGTTTTAATCATTCGCATATCTCCTCAAACCTGCACAGGCCGGCCGTCACTACCCGACGTGGGGGTACGCTGCGCCGGAATTTTTCCAGCCTTGATGTCGTCGTACCAGAGCTCATGGTGTTCCTTGGCCCAGGTCTCGTCCACATAGCCGGTCTTCATGGCCTTGTAGGCGCCCTGCATGCCGATGGACCCCATGTAGATGTGGCCGATGAACATGGCCATCATCAGCACCGTGGCGACACCGTGAACCATGTTGGCAATCTGCATGTTGCTGCGCACGTAGTCGATGCCCGGCACGAGCTGGTTCAGCACCAGACCCGAGGCCACCACCACGATACCGAGGAAGAACACGCCGCCCCAGAACACGATTTTTTCGCCGGCATTGAAGCGGTGCGAAGGCACTTCTTTGCCGCCCAGCAGGCCACCGGCCTTGAAGACCCAGGTGAAGTCGTAGCTCTTGGGCCAGTTGTCACGCAAGAAGACAAAGAAGACCAGCGCCAGCGACACTGCAAACAGCGGGCCTACAAAGTTGTGAATGTTCTTCAGCGCATAGGTGAGCCAGCCAAACAGGTTGCTGCCAAAGACCGGCAACAAAATGAACTTGCCAAACGCCATCACCAGTCCGGAGACAGACAGTACGCAGAAGGCAATCGCATTGCTCCAGTGCGCAGCCCGTTCGACATAGGTGAAACGCTCAATCTTGCGGCCCGTCTCCGCGCCATGCAGCTTGATACTGCCTTTGGCGAAATAAAACAGCGCCATGGCCAGCACCGCGATGAACAGCAGCGCGCCACCATAAGGCAGGATCCAGTTGTTACGCACCTGGCGCCAGGCTTCCCCGCCGTTGGTCATGCTGGAGCCGGGGTACTGCACAAAGGGCTGCACCAGCACGGCGGCTTCGGGCGCCTCGCGTTTGGGCAGGCTGCTGTAGGCACTGGCTGTTTCACCGGCGCCGACCTGTCGCCACATCGGCGCGTTGTTACCAGGCTGGACGTTGCCACGCTCGGCATTGTTTTGTTTCGCGTAGTTGGGGTCGGCGCTGGCGTCGGGCTTGATGTCAAAAATATTGGCGCTCTGGATGCCGCCGGTTGCTGCCGGCGCAGGAGGCGTCGCAGCGGCGGGGGCCGGTGCTTGCGCCCAGGCGCTGCCCCACAGACCGAGCGTTATTGCCAAGGAGGCTAACAGTGAACGCAGCATAGAGGCCCCTGGTCAGTTGGTACGGGTGTACTCGTTTTGCGTGTTCTGCGAGCGGGCGCGGAGTTGCTGCTCCCAGCTGTTCTTGTCGCCCTGCTTCCAGTTTTTCTCGGAGAACTGGCTGCCAGTGCCTTTGAAAGCGGCGTCATCGGCCTTGGAGCCGGTTTGCGTCTGCGGCTTTTCGCCGCAGGCCACCAGCGCCGCAGACACCACCAAAAGACTCAGGGCGACTTTCATGACTTGGCTCCTGCAGGTGCTGCAGGAGCTTGCCCGCCCTGTTTGGTGCCGTAAGCTGTGCCCCAGCCCCAGACCTCGGCACCCTTGCCACGCGTCAGTACGCGGTTACGGAAAATATCGGCCACCACATCGCCGTCACCGGCCAGCAGGGCCTTGGTGGAGCACATCTCGGCACAGGCTGGGAGCTTGCCTTCGGCCAGGCGGTTGCGGCCGTATTTCTCGAACTCGGCCTGGCTGCCGTGGGCCTCGGGGCCGCCAGCGCAGAAAGTGCATTTGTCCATCTTGCCGCGCACGCCAAAAGTGCCCTGTGACGGGAACTGCGGTGCGCCGAAAGGACAGGCATACGAGCAGTAGCCGCAGCCGATACATACGTCCTTGTCGTGCAGCACCACACCTTCGTCGGTGCGGTAGAAGCAGTTGACCGGACAGACTGCCATGCAGGGCGCATCGCTGCAATGCATGCAGGCCACCGAAATAGACTTTTCGCCCGGCACGCCGTCGTTCAGCGTGACCACACGGCGGCGGTTCACGCCCCAGGGCACCTCGTGCTCCTGCTTGCAGGCGGTGACGCAGCCGTTGCATTCGATGCAGCGCTCGGCGTCGCAGACAAATTTCATTCGTGCCATGTTTGTTCTCCTGATGTTTTTCCGCCGGGCTGTCCCAAGGAAAAACGCGCCTCCTCGGGGGGCAGCGCATTACGCAAAGCGAAAAGCGTGGGGGCCATGTTTAGGCTTTCTCAACGTTGCAGATCGTTGTCTTGGTTTCCTGCATCATCGTCACGCTGTCGTAGCCATAGGTGGTTGCGGTGTTGATGGCTTCACCCCGCACCACCGGTGCCGCGCCTGCCGGGTAGTAGGGCAACATGTCCATGCCCTGCCAGCGGCCCGAGAAGTGGAAAGGCATGAACACGGTGTCGGGCCCGACACGCTCGGTCACCAGCGCCATCACCTTGATGCGCGCGCCGGTGGGTGTGGCCACCCAGACCTGCTCGCCGTTGCGGATGCCACGGTCGGCCGCAGCCTTGGGGTTGAGCTCGATGAACATGTCTTGCTGCAGCTCGGCCAGCCAGGGATTGGAGCGGGTTTCTTCGCCGCCGCCTTCGTATTCCACCAGGCGCCCCGAGGTCATGATCAGCGGAAACTTTTGGTGCAGGTTGTCGGCAATATTCTTCTGCTGCACTGACTTGTACAGCGTGGGCAAGCGCCAGAACGCCTTTTTGTCGTCATGCGTCGGGTACTTGGCCATGAGGTCGGGCCGGGTACCGTACAGGGGTTCCCGGTGAATGGGCACCGGATCGGGGAAATTCCAGACCACGGCGCGGGCCTTGGCGTTGCCGAAGGGGTGGCAGCCATGGTTCTTCATGGCCACCCGGATGATGCCGCCCGACGAATCGGTCTTCCAGTTTTTGCCTTCGGCGGCAGTTTTTTCGGCTTCGGTCAACTCTTCCCACCAGCCGAGTTTTTTGAGCAACACGTGGTCGAACTCGGGATAGCCGGTGGTGATGTCTGCACCCACCGAGTGCGAGCCGTCTTCGGCCAGCAGGGTCTTGCCTTCGCGTTCGACGCCGAAGTTGGCGCGGAAATTTCCACCGCCATCCATCACGTGTTTGGAGGTGTCGTACAGGTTGGGCGAGCCGGGGTGCTTGAGCTCCGGCGTGCCGTAGCAGGGCCAGGGTAGGCCGAAATAGTCGCCGGTAAAGTCGTAGCCGGTTTCCTTGTCCTTGCCACCTTTGGCTTTGAGCGTCTTGACGTCAAACACATGCATGTTGCGCATGTGCGCCTTCAGACGCTCCGGGCTCTGGCCGGTGTAACCAATGGTCCAGACCGAGCGGTTGATTTCGCGCAGGATGTCTTCAGGCACGGGTTCGTCCATGCCGCCGACCTTCTGCATCTTGTAGTTCTTGACCAGCTCCTTGTCGAAGCCCAGCTTCTGCGCGAGCTGGTACATGATCATGTGGTCGCTGCGGCTTTCCCACAATGGCTCGATGACTTTTTCGCGCCACTGCAGCGAGCGATTCGATGCGGTACAGGAGCCGCTGGTCTCGAACTGTGTGGCTGCCGGCAGCAGGTAGACCGCGCGGTTGGGGTTGAGGTCCTCCGCCTTGCCGGGCATGGCAGCCATGGCGGCCGTGGCCGACGGGTAGGGATCGACCACCACCAACAGGTCGAGTTTGTCCATCGCGCGCTTCATCTCTAGACCGCGGGTCTGCGAGTTGGGAGAGTGGCCCCAGAAGAACATTGCACGCAGGTTGGAGTCCTGGTCGATCAGCTCGTTTTTCTCCATCACGCCATCGATCCAGCGCGACACGGTAATGCCGGGCTTGGCCATCATGCCGGGGGCGTACTGTTTCTTGATCCACTCGTAATCAACACCCCAGACTTTGGCGAAGTGTTTGAACGAGCCTTCGGCCAGGCCGTAGTAGCCGGGCAGCGAGTCGGGGTTGGGGCCGACGTCAGTGGCGCCCTGCACGTTGTCGTGGCCACGGAAGATGTTGGTGCCACCGCCCGACACACCCACGTTGCCCAGCGCCAGCTGCAAAATGCACGAAGCCCGGACGATGGCGTTGCCGCTGGTGTGCTGGGTCTGGCCCATGCACCAGACCACGGTGGAAGGCTTGTTTTTGGCCATCATTTCGGCCACCTTGTAGACGGTGGCTTCCGGCACGCCGCAGACTTCCTCGACCTTGTCGGGTGTCCACTTGGTCAGAACCTCTTCGCGCACCTTGTCCATGCCGTAGACGCGGTCGTTGATGTACTGCTTGTCTTCCCAGCCGTTCTTGAAGATGTGGTGCAGCATGCCGAACAAAAAGGCGATGTCCGAGCCGGAGCGGATACGCACATAGTCGTCGGCCTTGGCTGCCGTGCGGGTGAATCGCGGATCGACCACGATGAGCTTGCAGCCGGTTTCCTTGGCATGCAGCATGTGCAGCATGCTGACCGGGTGCGCTTCTGCCGCGTTGGAGCCGATGTACATGGCGACCTTGCTGTTCTGCATGTCGTTGTACGAATTGGTCATGGCGCCGTAGCCCCAGGTGTTGGCAACACCGGCTACCGTAGTGGAGTGGCAGATACGCGCCTGGTGGTCGCAGTTGTTGCTGCCCCAAAAACTCATCCACTTGCGCAGCAGATACGACTGCTCGTTGTTGTGTTTGGACGAGCCCACCACATAAACCGAATCCGGGCCGCTCTCTTTTTTGAGCGCCAGCATGCGGTCGGCGATTTCCTTGTAGGCCACATCCCAGCTGATGCGCTCGTACTTGCCGTTGACCAGCTTCATGGGATAACGCAGACGGAACTCGCCGTGGCCGTGCTCCCGCACCGACGCGCCCTTGGCGCAGTGGGCACCCAGGTTGATGGGGGAGTCAAACACCGGCTCCTGGCGGACCCAGACGCCGTTCTCGACCACCGCATCCACCGCGCAACCCACCGAGCAGTGGGTGCAGATGGTGCGCTTGACTTCAATCTTGCCGGACCCCACCAGCACTTTGCCTTCGGCAGCCGTGGCTTTCTTCACCAGCGTGAGCTGGGTGGCGGCCAGGCCCACACCGATGCCCAGACCCGAGCGGCGCAAAAACCCCCGCCGGTCGGTTGTGGGCAAGGCCTGCGACAGGCCGCGCTGCAGGCTGTGCACGAAAGGCGAACGAGCGCCAGTGCCGTGCGCGGCACTAACGGTTTTTTTGGTCAACAACATGAAACCTCCGAGAGATGAGGCGTTAAACGAGCGTGGTCTTGTAGTACTGCTTGACGTGTTCGGTCACCGAATAACCGCCACCCTTTGCAGGCGGGGCCTTGGTTTCTGCGACCGGCAAGGCGGCTTCGCGCGACAGCGGAAGAACGCTGGCCACTGCGGCTACCGCACCTGCGGTGCCTGCGCCTGCGAAGAGGTGACGACGGGAAAGTTTGCCTGGCTGCTGCTTCATGCTGGGTCTCCTGTCGATTGGTATGAATTTTGTTGCATAAGCACTGTAGCAACGCCCCTGTGCTTGTGCAAGTGGTGAAAGCATATCTTTCGCTCTGGAAAGACCCCGCAATTCACTTTTGATGAAAAGCCACCTAATGGCCAACTGTCGCGTACGTGTCAGCCATCACACGAGCATGTCAAAACCTTGTGCTTCCACGCTGGCAAAAGCCCGTGTGAGTTCGGCAAGTGCCGCAAAAAAACGGGCGCGGGGATGCTGTTGGATGGCATCGCACATCTGCAGCACCCACGGCTGAATCTGTGTGCCGAAAAATTGGCGCTGCGTGGTCAGATTGGCCACCGCCACGTCGTCACCAGCGATGAGGTAGCGCATCACCTCGCAGAGACACGCAATATGGTCTTCGGTCTCTGGCATCGACTGCTCGCGCTCCAGACCCAGGCGCGCCAGTTCGGTACGCAGCAGTGCCAGAGGCTTCTCGTTCAAAAAGCCGCTCAGGTAAAACGAGGCAAACAAATACACCTCCGGTTTGCCCACGCCGCCAAACAGCAGGTTGTGCTCTTCGCGGATGGCCTCGTCGGACATTGCACGCGCAGTGGCCACCAGGTTACGCCAGGGCTCCTCCAGAAAACCACCTGCTGCCGGCGCTTCGGTGACTGCCACCCGCAATTGCGCCAGCAGCGCGGGTGCTGCAGGCGCGTAGTACAGGGCACCCAGCACGCCGTACAACTCGGCCCGCGCGGTTTCTTCATCAAGGGCGGACGACAAGGGCAGGGGCTCGCTCATGGCAACTCAGATATCGGTAATACGGGTTTCGTTTTGCGACGAATACAGGTCAATCACCCGACAGTCGCCACACATCTTCAGACGCTCCAGCGCAGCACCCTGGAACATCGCATGGCCGCCCAGCTTGCCAAGCATGCTCTCGATCGCTTTCAGGGTACCAAAGGGCTTGCTGCAACGCACGCAGGCATACGGGGCCATTTCATTGATGACGCGCGCTACTTTGCGCAAGGGCCCCAACAGCAGGCGCGGTTCCAGCGTAATGGCGTTTTCAGGGCAGGTCTTTACACACAGGCCACACTGCACACAGTTCTTTTCGATGAAACGCAACTGCGGTGCGGCAGCGTTGTCCTGCAGCGCTGCGGACGGGCAGGCGTTGACGCAGCTCAGGCACAGCGTGCAGGCGTTCTTGTCAATCACCAAACTGCCAAAGGGCGAGCCCATTCCCGGGGCACCGCCCGGTAGGGCCACTGCGTCGGGCTGGGTGGGCGCATGCTCTACCAGATGGTCCAGCGCCAGATCCAGGGTGCTGCGTTTTTCAGCCGTGACCGCGTAACGCGCCACCGCCGACGGCACCCGTGGCTTGGTGCTTGCCAAACTTTGCAGCGCGGTATCCAGCATGTCCGGCGTGGTGGCCTGCAGCAGCTTGAAATGGGTGCCGGTGTAACCCAGCCCGTTCAGCAGGGTCTGCCCCACCGCCATCTGGGCTTGCAGCCCCGCTACATAGTCGGGCGCTTCTTCCCCGGTGGCAAGCACCACCACCTGGATCGCGCCAAAGGAAATGGCACTGAGCCAAAGATCGAGCCCGGTACTGGCGGTGTGCCACAGCGCCAGCGGAATCACGTTGGCCGGCACGCCCGCAAATTTTGGCTCGCTGGCCTTGCGGCCAAAACCGGCCAGCGTGCGTGACGCTGATTTCGCGGAAAGTTGCGCCTGGCGCCCCAGGTCTTCTACCAGCGCCTGCCCCCCCTGCTGGCTGTGCAACAGCAGCACAGCATCCTTGCCGCCGGCTTTGGCGTAGGTCGCAAGCAGGGTTTTGAGTTTCACGCCCTGGTGGCTGGCGCGGGGATAGGCGAAGGTCAGCGCGCCGGTAGGACAGGCCGTGGTGCAGGCGCCGCAACCCACACACAGGTTGGGATTGACCACAATGCCCTGGCGGGCCTTGTCGCTGCTGACGGCTTGCGCCGAGCAAATGTCGATGCAGGCGCTGCAACCAGTCTGGGTATTGCGGGTGTGGGCGCAGAGCTTTTGTTTGTAGTTGAAAAACTTCGGCTTCTCGAATTCGCCCACCATGTCGCGCAGCTTAACCAGCACATCGGGTGCACCGCCATTCCAGCGGAAGTAGCCCTGGGGCGGCGCGTGCAGGTCCATCAGCGGCTCGGCGCCGAGGTCCAGCACCAGATCAAAATCTTCGGTAAGTGTTTTGGCGTCGCGGGTGAAATCAATCGCACCCGCTGCAGTACAAACCTTCACGCAGGCGCGGTGCGACTGGCACAGGTCCATATTGACCTGGTAGTCCAGACCAATGGCGTTTTCGGGGCAGGCCGCCACGCAGGCATTGCAGCGGGTACACAGGTCCAGATCAATCGGGTTGTTGCGCGACCACTGCAACTGAAACGCGCCCAGCCAACCGCTCAGTTTTTCAATGTGCCCCGCCAGCACCGGGTAGCGCCGCTGCTGGCTACCTATCCCGCCGGTGGCAAACAGCGTAATGTCCAGCACATCGCCCAGCAATGCAGCCGCGCGTTCAGCAGCATCCAGCGGACCCACGATAAGCAGCCTGCCAGCGCTTTTGTAGGTGACGGTCGGTACCGGATCGGGTTCGGGCAGATGGGCTACCGCCAGCAGCGCCGCGATCTTCGGCATGGCCTGCGCGGCAGTGCGGCTCCAGCCCCCGGTTTCGCGGATATTTACGAACCGTATTGGCGAAATGGCGCCCTGGGTTTCGGTACCCAGCTCGCCAAACAGGCGCTGCTCCTGGGTACAGGCCACCACCACCTCATCGCCCGACTGGATGGCTTTCTGGAACGCCCCGGCTTCACGCCGGCACAGGGTGGAATGAAGTTTCAGGTCTTCGTTAAGTGCTGCGCCCAGAGCCTGGGCGTCCAGCGGCATGGTCTGGTTGCAGTCGCAAATCAGTGTCGGCATCTTGGGTCTGGCTGGCCTGGGCGTCCGGTGGGGGAAGCGCTTCAGGCGGGCTGGAGCTTTCTGGTGTTGTTTGGTCAGAGCCGGGTATGTCCGGTTGTGCATAGGACTGTGCCACGGATTGCGGCGCTGGCTTATCCGCATCATCCCCAACCGTTCCTTCTTTCTGGTCTTCTTCGTCGAAAAGCTTCAAAAATTTGGCGCTGACCATCTGGCGCAGCATGGATTCGGGAATCGGGTCGGGCTTGGAATAGTCGTCGATGTAGGTGTCCAGCCCGTCCATGATGTTGTAGTGCGGGTCGGTGAACAGCTTTTTCATTGCGGCGTTCTTGACGTCGGGCGCCACATTGCGGGCCATGAAAGGCGTGAAGTCGGCCTCGGGCGTTAACAGGCGGGCGTCTTCCAGGGTGAGCGGCGCAGGCTCGGGCTGCTGCGGGGCAGGCTCCGCCGCAGCAACCAGATTGGCAGCCGGCCGCGGTGCCGGAACTGCTGGAGCGGCCGGCTGCGTCGGTTCAGCCAGCACCTGGCCTTCGCGCACATCGGTTTTGCGGCGCGACCAGCGACCCAGAAAACCGGTGTCATCCGCCATGGCCACTGCCGTATTTTTTGCCGGTGCTCACCGACGCCGGACTGCCAAAACGGTCGGTCAGTGTCTTGAAACTCTCGGGGCGCTGCCGGCGTTTGGGCTCGGGCTGGTGGTGCTCGGCGGTAAATGCCTGCAGCCATTCCACAATGTCGGGTGGCGCGGGTACCTGCTCCACGTTTTCCTGCGCATCGAGCCAGCGGCCAGCATCGTGGTAGCTCAGCGTGACCACCTGGGGTACGGGAATGCACTCGTCGGACAGTCCCGGCTCTTCTTCCATGCGCCACATCACAAACCAACCCGGCGCTGGTGAAGTGGCATTGAGGTAGTAGCCCTCGGCATCGTCGGTGAACAGCGCAACGGTAAAGCCGGGGTACAGCCACTGCTCCTCGTCGTCTTTCTTGTAGAGCTGGCGCGGCACCGTGCCAAAACCGGCTTCGGCCCGCACCACGTCGGCCAGAACCCAGCGCGTGGCCTGCCAGCGGCTCATTGCGCCTTCGACCCGCTCCTTGCGCATGACAACAGCCACATCGATGGCGGGACGGGCAAGGGCATTGGACAATGGGCAACCTCTTTGTGATTCCAAACTGATTATGCAACCGACCGAATCTCCTGTGCTGCGCGACATCGTCCTGGTGGGCGGTGGACACAGCCATGTCGGCGTGTTGCGCAGTTTCGGCATGAACCCGGTGCCGGGTGTGCGACTCACCCTGATTTGCACTGATTCGCACACCCCCTACTCCGGCATGCTGCCGGGCTATGTCGCAGGCCACTACGCTTATGACGATGTGCATATCGACGTACACCGGCTCGCCCGCTTTGCCCATGCGCGCTTTTTTCGCGACGAAGTGGTGGGCCTGGACCGCATCAACCGGCGTGTTTTGTGTCGCAATCGCCCGCCGGTCCCCTACGACCTGCTGTCGCTGAACATCGGATCTACGCCGCAACTCGGGCAAGTGCCGGGTGCCGCCGGCCACGTGCTGCCCGTCAAACCCATCCAGCATTTCAACCAGCGTTGGGTGGCATTGCTGGACCGGGTGCGCGAACACCCTGGCAGCCTGACCGTTGCGGTGGTGGGTGCGGGCGCCGGCGGCGTCGAGCTGCTGCTGGCCATGCAGTACCGGCTGCAGAACGAATTGCGCGAGCGCGGGCGCGACCCCCTGGCTCTGCGTTTTCATCTGTTCAGTGCCGGCGACATTTTGCCGACGCACAACACCGGAGTACGCAAACGCTTTTTGCAGGTGTTGGCAGCGCGCGGTGTGCTGGTGCACACACACACCGAAGTCAACGCGGTGGCTGAGGGGCAACTGACCACTGCGAAGGGCCAGACGATTGCCGCCGACGAAATCGTCTGGGTCACCCAGGCCGGCGGTGCCGCCTGGCTGCAAGAAACCGGTCTGGCGCTGGATGGCAGCGGCTTTGTTGCCGTCAACCATTTCCTGCAAAGCACCACCGACCCCCGGGTGTTTGCCGCCGGCGACATTGCCAGCATGGTGAACCATCGACTGGAAAAAGCCGGTGTGTTTGCAGTACGCCAGGCCGCGCCGCTGACACGGAATCTGCGCAATGCCCTGGCGGGCCAGCCGCTGCAGGCCTACCGGCCACAGCGCCGCTGGCTGGCACTCATCAGCACCGGCGACCGCTATGCAGTGGCTTCGCGTGGCGCCATTGGTTTTAGCGGGAAATGGGTCTGGCGCTGGAAGGACCGGATAGACCAGCGCTTCATGCAGCGCTACCAAAATTTGCCGGCGATGCAAACGCGGCCATCCGCCGCACCCCTCCGGCAACTGGAGCAGCACGAGGCCACACAAGCGCTGTCGGCACAGGCGATGCGCTGCGGCGGCTGCGGCGCCAAAGTGGGCGCCGACGTACTTGGGCGGGCGCTGGGCCGGCTGCAGCCGCTGCAGCGCAGCGATGTGCTGATAGGACTGCACGCGCCCGACGACGCCGCCGTACTGCGTGTCCCCCCGGGCCACGCGCTGGTGCATACGGTGGATTTTTTCCGGGCTTTTGCCGACGACCCCTACCTGTTCGGCCGTATTGCCGCCAACCACGCCCTGGGCGATATTTTTGCGATGGGCGCACAGGCGCAATCGGCCACCGCCATCGCCACGGTACCACCAGGGCTGGACAGCCAGATTGAGGATCTGCTGTTCCAGATGATGGCCGGCGCGGTAGAGGTACTGAACGCTGCCGGCTGTGCGCTGGTAGGGGGCCACACCGGCGAGGGCCAGGAACTCGCGCTGGGCTTTGCGGTGAATGGCCTGGTGGATGCCGGGCTGTCGGGCGTATTGCGCAAGGGCGGCATGCAGCCGGGCGACGT
>JAZKCX010000163.1:0-3413 GCA_040387875.1 Pseudomonadota bacterium
TCGCCGGCAATGGCGGGTGCGAGGAATTCGCGCTTGAGTTCCTCGCTGCCAAAACGGGCCAGCGCCGGGGTGCACATGTCGGTCTGCACACCAATCGCCATGGGCACGCCGCCGCAGTGGATGTGGCCCAGCGCCTCGGCCATGGCCATGCCGTAGGAATAGTCCAGCCCCGCGCCACCATAGGCTTCGGGCTTGGTCAGGCCCAGCAATCCAAGGTTGCCGAGCTTCTTGAAGACTTCGTGCGCCGGGAACATTTCCTCGGCTTCCCAGGCATCGACATGGGGGTTGATTTCGGCCTCGACAAAACGCTGCAGCGTTTTCTGGATTTCGCGGTGTTCGTGGGTGAATTGCATGGTGGGCCTGCGGTTTCAGAAAAAGGGTTGTGGGGTTCAGGGCAGCAGTTCAAACTGGCCTAACGGTCGGGCCTGTCCGTTGAGCAACAGCTCCAGGGTGTGTGTGCCAGGGTGGTGAATGCGGGTGGTCATCTGCGCCAGCGAGAGCTGCTTGCCCAGTGCCACCGCGCCATGCGGCGGCACCTCCAGCGTTTTGAGTTTGAAGACCTTGGCGCCCGTGCCGCCGTGGGCCTTGACATAGTGCACCCGCAGGTCGGCCAGCACCTGCTGCGCCGTGGTCTCCGGGTTGCTGAGCACACAGTCAATGCGCAGCTTGCCGCCAATACGCGGGCGGTCTGGTGTGATACGAATGGCACCTACCTGCAAACGCACAGCGTGCCCCATGCCCAGCGCCGCCAGGGCCAGCGGATCGCCGCGCTTGACGGCAAAACGCAGGGCATGCCGCACCAGGCGCTGGCGTGGTGGCGGCGCATTCACCAGCCATTCACGGGCCAGCTCCGCCAGCAGCGCAGGGTGGTCTTTGCCGATGTCATTCAGGTGGTTGGCCACCGAGCGCCTTACATACGACGAGGTATCGTCCCGCAGCCGGGTGAGCAGCGGCAAAACCGGCTTGGGGTCAAGCATGAACTGCCGCAGGCGCGGTGCCCAGGGCAGGCGCGGCCGGCTGCCCTCGCTGGCCAGGCGGCGCACATGGGCGTTGCGGTCGCCGGTCCATTCCATCAGGCGCTGCAGCGTGGCCTGGGTGTGCTGCTCCAGGTAGGGTCGTATGCTGAATTCGGCAGTGAAACGCTGGGTCAGCGCGTGTTGTGCAGCCATCGATTCCTCAAAGTGCCCTAGCCCATGTTCGGCGATGTACATGCTGTACGGCAGGTACATAAAAGCGCTGTGCGGCCGGTCGCCCGCCACCGGCTCGCCGGCCGCGTCCAGCGCCATGGCGGGGCCCATGGAGGCAACCAGAATTGCCACCGCTTGTGCATAGTCGGCCGGCAGGTGCGATTGCATGGCCTGGGCAATGCGGTGGCCCCGCTGCATCAGCTCCAACGCTTCGTAGCCGGGCGTTATGTCAGCAAGGAACGCGGCGCGGTCAAAAGCTGGCCAGGCCGCCTGCAGCAAACCGGCGATATACGGCGGTACCGCGCTGTTCAACAGGTGTTTCAGGGGTTCGGCCATGGCCTTGCTACATGCGCGCCACGCCAAACTGCATGGTCTGGGGTTGCTTTTGTGCGGCTTCAGCGCAGATGTCCAGGCACTGGATCAGAACGGCGCGGGTATCGCGCGGGTCAATCACACCGTCGTCCAGCAGCAGGCCGGAGGTGTAGAAAACATCGGACTGCGCGTCGAACACACCGACGATTTTGTCGAACTGCGCTTTCGATTGCACCGGGTCGGATTGCAGGCCTTTGCGGGCCAGCGCTGCCTCCGTAACGATCTGCATGGTGCGGGCCGCCTGCTCGCCACCCATCACCGCGGTTTTGGCATTGGGCCAGCTGAACAGAAAGCGCGGCGCATAGGCGCGGCCACACATGCCGTAGTTGCCTGCGCCAAACGAGGCGCCACACTGAATGGTGATCTGCGCCACGGTGGCATTGGTCACGGCCTGGATCATCTTGCTGCCGTGTTTGATCATGCCCCCCTGCTCACTGTCCTTGCCCACCATGTAGCCGGTGGTGTTCTGCAGGTAAATCAGCGGCTGGCCGAGCTGGCAACTGCGCTGGATGAAATGCGTGGCCTTGTTGGCACCGGCCACGTCCATCGGCCCGTTGTTGCTGATGAGGCCTACCGCATGGCCGCCGATGCGGGCCTGCACACACAGCGTGGCCGCGCCGTAGAGCGGTTTGAACTCGAGCAGATCGGCGCTGTCCACGATGCGGGCCATCACCTCACGCATGTCCACAGGCTGCCGCAGATCGCTGGACACCAAGCCCAGCAGGGCATCATCGAAATAGGGGTCAGATTCCAATTCTTTGGCGCTGCCCGCAACACAACTGCGTGCCACCACTTCGCGCGCAATGCCCAGCGCGTGGCGATCGTCCTCGGCCAGGTATTCGCCCAGGCCCGACAGCGTGCTGTGCATCTCGGCGCCGCCCAGTTCTTCTTCGGTGGCCACTTCGCCGGTGGCGGCCATCAACAGCGGCGGCCCGGCCAGAAAGGCGCGCGAGCGGCCCCGCACCATGATGACCACATCGCTCAAACCCGGCATGTAGGCCCCGCCGGCCGTACCGGAGCCGTGCTGCACTGTGATGACCGGCAACCCCGCAGCCGACAGCCGCGCAAGGTTGCGGAACAGCGCGCCGCCGTGCACAAAACCTTCCACGCGGTAGCGCATCAAATTCGCACCCGCGCTCTCGACCAGGTGCACGAACGGTAGCCTGTTCTGCAGCGCAATTTCCTGCACCCGCAGAATCTTGTCCAGCCCCATGGCCTGGATGGCGCCAGCCTCAATGCCGGAGTCGCTGGCGACCACCATGCAGCGTATTCCGGCAATGAAGCCGATGCCCGCTAAAACGCCACCACCAGGCACGGATTTGGCAGCGTCCGGCGTGTCTTGCAGATAACCTGCCATGCTGCACAAAGGCAGCCAGGACGCACCGGCATCCAGCAGCAGCGCAATCCGTTCACGCGGCAACAACTGGCCGCGTTTCTCAAACGTGGCGCGGGATTTTTCCGACGCATCGGCAGCGCGCTGCTCCAGCGCACGCAGTTGCGCAATGCGCGCCAGCATAGTCTCGCTGCGCTGTAGCGCGACCGCGCTCTGCGCATTCCAGGAAGAAGAGAAGGCGGTCATTCCTGAAGCACCTTGGGCATCTGGTATCGGTGAAATCCATCAAACGCCTTCACTGCATCGCGCTGCTGCGCCTCGGCCGGTGCGGCCACCGTGCCCCAGCCCAAACGCACCTGCGGCCGGGCGCCGTCCACCCGCAGCACGCTGCCGGAAATAAACGACGCTGCAGGCGACAGCAGAAACACAATGGCCGCCGAGGTTTCGGCTTCGTTGCCAAAGCGCCCCAGCGGTACCGTGGCCTGCATGTCGCGCAGCATGGGCCCCGCCTCCTGCGGGTA
>JAZKCX010000164.1:0-5082 GCA_040387875.1 Pseudomonadota bacterium
TGCGGTGGTTCACGAAACTCCACATACGCCCGGCCGCGCACTTCCTGCGCCCAGAGCAGGTAGGCCTCTTCGCTCTTTTTCTCGCGCAGGATGTTGCGCGCCGCGTCGCGCTGCTGCGCCTGGGTGAGCTTGGTGTCGCGGCGCTCCAGCACCTGGATCAGGTGCACGCCGAAACGCGAGACCAGCGGGTCGGAAATCTGGTCTGGCGCAAGTTTGCCCATGACCTCTTCAAACTCGGGCACAAACTGGCCGGGCACAGCCCAGCCCAGATCGCCGCCGTTGTTGGCCGAGCCGTCCTGCGAAAACTCTTTGGCCAGCGCTGCAAAGTCGGCCTTGCCCTCGCGCACCCGCTGGCGCAATTGCTGCAGCCGCTCTTTGGCGGCGGCTTCGCTCAGCTTGGGACCGGTGCGCAACAGAATGTGGCGGGCGCGGGTTTGCCGCACCGAACTGGGCATACCGGCGAGTTTTTTCTCCAGTACCTTGAGCACGTGGAAACCGGCGCCGCTGCGCACCGGCGCGGCCACGCCACCAGCGGCAACATTTTTGGTGGCTTCGGTAAACAGCGCGGGGTAGCGGTCCAGGGTGCGCATGCCCAGCTGGCCACCGGAGGTGCGGTCGGGCGCGCTGGAAAACTCGGTGGCCAGGGCGGCAAAGTCGTCGCCCTTCTGGGCGCGCTCAAATACCATTTGGGCGCGGGCGCGCAGCGTCGCAATCTGGGCTTCGGTGGCGTTTTCGGGCACGGTAATCAGCACATGGGCGAGGTTGATCTCGGTGGCCTCCGCATCGCCGCCAGCCTGTTGTTCGCGGATGAACTGGTCCACTTCCTGGTCGCTCATCCTGGTTCGCGATTCAACCTCGCGTTCGCGCAAGCGGGTCAGCAGCAACTGGTCGCGCAGGTCGGCGCGGAACTGGGCCCAGCCAATGCCGTCGGCCTCGAGGCGGCGGCGCAGGCCGGCAATATCAAGCTGGTTTTGCTGTGCCACCGTGCTGGCGGCAATGTCGATCATGGATTCGTCGGCCTTGACGCCGGTTTCGCGTGCCACCTGCAATTGCGCGCGCTCGTTGATGAGCTGCTCCAGCATGCGCCGGGCGAGCTGTTCGCGTGGTGGCATGGCCGTGCCCTGCTGGGTGAGCTGCTGCTCCATGCGCGCCACGCGGGCCCGCAGGTCGTTGTTGGTAATCGGCTCGGAATTGACCACCGCCACAATAAAGTCGGCCTGCAGCGGCCCGCTCTGGGCAATGCGCTGGGTTGGCGATGCGTTGATGCGGCCGGACGGGCGCAGGGTCTGGGCCTGCAGACTGGCGCAGAAGGTCAGCACCAGAAGGGCCAGCAGGGTACGCGGTGTATTAGGTTTCATGGGGTGGCTCAGTCGTAACGGGTGAATCGGCTGGGTGCCGTGGTCTGCTCACGCAAATACTGGTAACGCGGAATATTTTCCTTGAGGGTCTTCAGCGGGTTGGAGCCCAGGCGAGAGAAACCCACAAACTCCAGCTGGAACATGATGCGCTGGTTGGCCGAGGTGCCGCTGCGCTGCAGGCGCTCCGACACAATGCGGCCGATCCAGCAGCCTGCATCGTATTCAAGGCCGATGATGGAGTCCACCAGTTTGCGGTCCTGCAGGCTGTAGTTCAGCCGGCCCACGCCGTACCAGCGGCCTTCGCCCTGGCCGCGCCCGGCGCCCAGGTCTTTGCCCTTGTCGCCCCACAAATCATTGAGCGGCCACTGGAAACCCACGTCGATCTGCTCGCTCTCCGGAAACTGGCTGCCCGAGGCCCGCTGCAGCCGGTAGGCGGCGCTCAGCACATGGTAGTTGCTGGGGCTGTAGCGCGCGCTCAGCGTGGAGCGAATCGAGCGGCCGGTCTTCTGGTTGAACTGCACCGTGCCCTCGGCCGACCAGCGCGGATCAAAACTCACGCCCACACCGGCCAGCAAATCGCTGATGCGGTCAACCTGCGGCACACCGCCGGGCAGGGTGACCAACTGGTCTTTGAAGCGCAGGCGCTGGGCAATGCCAAAACGCGCGGCCTCGGCGCCAGTCTCGGGGTCCAGCAGCCGGGTGGTCACGCCCAGCGTGAGCAGGTTGTTGTCGCTGATGCGGTCGTTGCCGCCAAAGGCATTCTCGGTGTAGACCGTGGCAAAGTTGAAGTCGTTCGACGCCGAGTCGTAGTTGGGCAAAAAGCTCTGGTCGCGAAACGGCGTATAGCTGTAGAAGGCGCGGGGCTCCAGCGTCTGCACAAAACTGCGACCAAAGAAATTGGTCTTGCGCTCCAGAATCAGGCCGGAGTCCAGGCTGAGTGTGGGCAGCGTGCGGCTGGCCGAGGTGCGGCCATTGACGAGTGGCGCATCAAAGGTGTAGCTGGTGGCATGCAGTTGTGCCTTGGGCACGATGAACCAGCCTGGCGACACCAGCGGGTAGCTCACCTGGCCCAGGGTGAAGGTGCGGTTGCCGTTGGGCTGACCGGTCAGGATGCGGTCGGACACAAAACGGGTGTAGTCGCCCTCAAACGAAAAATCAAACCCCCCAACGTCGCTGCGGTTGTATTTGGTGTTGAGCTGCGGCAGGCGGTCATACGGCGGGGTAATGGGCGCAGTCACGTCCTGCAGCGTTTGCCATTTCAGGGTGCGCACGCTGTTGGCAAAGTTACCGGTGTTCCAGCTCGCGCTGAAGTCCGATGCCAGCAGCCGCTGTGTGAGTGAGCCGGTGGCCCGCGGGAAATCGCGCCAGTAGTTGTCGTCGCTGACGCGGTTGATGTTGAGGTTGATCGCTACCGGCCCAACCGCCGACAGGCCGGTCTCGACACCGCCGGTGTGCTGGTACGACAGGCCCCAGCGCGCGCGGTCGCGCAGCGTGTCGTTGGGCATGAAGTCGCCGCGCAGCACGCCGTCGTAGCGCTCTTCCTTGTAGCGGAACTCGGCACCCAGATCAATGCCGCGCCGGGCCAGCAGCTCGGGGTACAGTGTGAGGTCGCGGTTGGGCGCAATGTTCCAGTAGTAGGGCAGCACCAGGTCCAGACCACTGAGGTTGTCGATGGCGATGGTGGGCGGCAGAAAACCCGACTTGCGTTTTTCGCTCAGCGGAAAGCTGATGTCGGGAAACGGCAGGATGGGCACGTTCTGGAAACGCAGCACCGCGTCCTCGGCCCGGCCCACGTCTTCGTCGTAGTCAAAACTGATGTTCGCGGCTTTGAGTATCCAGGCCGGCATCCAGTCCGGGCCCGGCTGGCGTTTGCAGGTGGTCAGGCTCGCGTTGCGCACAATGCTGCGCTTGTCGTCAATAAAGTCAATCCGGTCGGCTTCGCCGTAGCTGTCGTTGCGCAGGAACTGGTATTTGGGCTTGTTGAAGAAGCCTTCGAAGGACTCGACCTTCAGCTCCATCGCCTCGCCTTCGTAGATGTTGCCGGCGCGGTTGATGCGCACGTTGCCGGTGCCCTTGACCAGATCGTCCGGCTGCGAATACTCCAGCCTGTCGGCGCGTATCACCGTGTCGCCGCGTCGCAGCTCGGCGCCACCCTCGATCACGGTTTCCAGATCGGTGCGGCCCAACACACTGTCGCCGGTAATGAACGTCGGTAACTGCTGGCGGACTTCCGAGGGCACGGTTTCTGCCAACATCGGCGTGGCCTTGAGGACCAGCGGCGCGTTGTCTTCGGTTTGCGCCAGCCCGCTGCCGCACCAGGCCAGCAGAACCAGTGCGGCTACAGGCGAGAGGACCGGGCGCGCGGTGCGCGGGGCAGGAGGACGCATCGATGGTCAGCAGCAGGCGCGCACGTTGGATCGGGTTGGCAGAGCCCCGGCACAGACCGGGTTTGTAGAATGGATTATCCATGAGTCACACCCCTCCCATTGTCTGGGCAGACCCCGCCCGCGCCGCCGCCTTTTCCGGCTGGCTGGCAGCCACTGCAGCCACCCACCAGCTTGACGTGTCGACCTTGCGCGTGGCGTCGGCCGATGCCAGTTTCCGGCGCTACTTTCGCTTGGATGGTGTCACTGGCAGCCGCATCGTGATGGACGCGCCTCCCGCAGTTGAAAACAGCGAGCCCTTCGTCCGCATCGCAGCCCTGATGGCCAACGCCGGCCTGCGCGTGCCCGAGGTGTTGGCCTGGGACAGGACGCTGGGCTTTCTGCTGCTGAGCGACCTGGGCGCGCAGACCATGCTCGACGTAATCCAGCCCGAGGCGCCGCAGGCCAACCTGCCGCTGTACCTTGAGGCGGTCGATGCGCTGGTGGCCTTGCAAAAGGCATCCAGGCCCGATGTGCTGCCGCCCTACGACGAAGCCCTGCTGCGGCGCGAGTTGCAACTTTTCCCCGACTGGTACATCGCCAAACACCGCGGCGTGGTGCTGGACGACAAGCAGCAGGCCACGCTGGACCACGCTTTCAGCAGCATCGTGGCCAGCAATCTGGCTGCCCCCAGCGTTTATGTGCACCGCGATTTCATGCCCAGGAACTTGATGGTGAATCCGGATGGTGGCGCGCTCGGCGTGCTTGATTTCCAGGACGCTGTCTATGGCCCCATCACCTACGACATTGCCAGCCTGATGCGCGACGCTTTTCTGAGCTGGGAAGAAGACTTTGTGCTGGAAGTCACTGTGCGCTACTGGCAGGTGGCGCGCAAGGCCGGCCTGCCGGTCGATGACGACTTTGGCGCTTTTTACCGCGGCGTGGAATACATGGGCCTGCAGCGCCACCTGAAAGTGGCAGGCATTTTTGCGCGGCTCACGCTGCGCGACGGCAAACCCAAATACCTGGCGGACGCACCGCGTTTCATTCAATACATCCGGGCCACCGCATCGCGTTACCGCGAGCTGGGGCCATTGCTCAAGGTGATCGACCAGATCGAAGGCGCAGAAGCGCCTGCAGGCTATGTTTTCGGCAGAATTTGAATCAAAAGTGCCTGTAGCCGGCGTCTTTGTTCAATAGTTCGCTACTTTTTAGATAGTAAAAATGCCCCGTATCTACGCTGCGTTGCCGCTGCAAACCGGCGCTGCGCTGGCCTTGCCCGAAGGCGCCGCCCGCCATGTGCAGGTACTGCGGTTGCAGCCCGGCGACGCGCTGACACTTTTCAATGGCGGCGGCGGCGA
>JAZKCX010000165.1:0-4325 GCA_040387875.1 Pseudomonadota bacterium
CGCTGGACCGCATCATCGGCGCGCAAAACGCCTGGCTGGCCGGCGTCAACCGGCGCCGCCAACCGGCGCTGGGGCTGACCACGCTCACGGCCGTGGTGCTGCGCGGCCAGTCGTATGCGGTAGCGCATGTGGGCGACACCCGGGCCTATCTGCTGCGGGGCGAGCAGTTCACCCAGCTCACCCACGACCATGTGGTCGACCACCCCGACTTCAAACACCAGCTGCTGCGCTGTGTGGGCGCCGACGACCGGGTGGTGGTGGACTACCTGCAGGGCGACCTGCAGGTGGGCGATGTGTTTGTGCTGTTGTCCGACGGTGTGCACAACGTGCTGAACGACCGCAAGCTCGACGCGCTGGCGCGGGCCAGTGGTCTGCCCGAGGCGCATGCGCAGCAGATCAGCGAGCAGATGGTCGATGCCGCACTGGCCGCCGGCAGTACCGACAACGCCACCGCGCTGGTAGTGCGGGTGCTGGGCCTGCTCGACGCGAATCTGCAGGACGAGAACCGCACCGCCAATGCGCTGCCGATACCGCAGCGCCTGAAACTCGGCGACAACATCGATGGACTGACGATTACCGCCGCGGTGGCCGACACCGGCGTGAACGTGCTCTACCAGGCGCGTGACCCCCAAAGCCAGCGCCTGTACGCACTCAAAACTTTGCACCCCGCCCGCTCGCACGACCCCGAAGAGCGTGCCATGCTGGCGCACGAAGCCTGGCTGGCCAAACGCATGCAGTCGTCCCGCGCGGCCGACCATCTGGTGAATCTGCACAACGAGCTGCCCAATGGCCAGCAGCCCACCGCGTTCTATTTGCTGTACGACTGGCACAGCGGCGAAACCCTGCAGCAGCTGCTGGCGCGCCAGCACCGCTTTGGCCTGCCGCAGGTGCTGGCGGCTGCCACCCATGTGGCCAAGGCGCTGGGCCGGCTGCACCGCCAGGGCGTGATCCACCGCGACATCAAACCCGCCAACCTGCACCAGGGCGAAGACGGCGTACTGCGGGTGTTGGACCTTGGCGTGGCACTGAGCGGGCGCGAGCCGGCCGCGCTGCGCACGCTGCACGCCGGCACGCCCAGCTACATCAACCCCGAGCAGTGGGGTTTCAGTGCCACCGGCGCCGATGTGTTGCCCGAAGCGCCCGATTCGCAAAGCGATTTGTTTGCGCTGGGCGTAACGCTCTACCAGTTGCTCACCGGCAAGCTGCCCTATGGCGAGGTGCTGCCTTACCAGATGGGCCGCTACCACCGCGACCCGGTGGCGCCCAGCCGGCACAACCCCGAGGTGCCAATCTGGCTCGACCATGTGGTGCTGAAAGCCGTGGCGCGCGACAAGCGCCAGCGCTTCGAGACAGCCGAAGAAATGCTGCTGGCGCTGGAACGCGGTGCCTCGCGCGCGCTGACCGCGCCAGCCCCGTCGCCGCTGTTGCAACGCGACCCGGCCATGGTCTGGAAACTGGTCTGTGTGGTCAGCCTGCTGTTCAACCTGCTGCTGGTCTACTGGCTGCTGTTTTTGCCAAAATAAGCATAAAAATGACTGCGGGCCGGCGTGGATATTCGCTAGACCGCTATGGATTCAGGAGTTCAGGTCAGGCGCTACGCGCCCTTCCGCCTTTCTCCGCCCAGGTTCTTGTCCATCGAATCTGCATCACCCGCAGCATCACCAGCATGATGAGCGACAGCACGGCAAACAGCACAAAGCCCCACAAATAGCTGCCAGCGTATTGTTTGGACAAGCCCATGGCGTTGGGCACCAGGCCGCCGCCCAGTGCGCCAATTTCGCCAATCATCGAGCCCGCCACTGCCGTGGCCAGTGGCCAGCGCAGCGGCACCAGCTGGAACAGTGCGCCGTTGCCCGCGCCCAGGGCGGCAAAACAAAGCATGATGAGCAGCGTGGTGGCCACCAGCGAACCGCCGGCCAGGCCACACAGCACCAGCGTACCCGCTACGGTGGCCAGCACCACACTCAACGTATTCACCCCGCCCCAGCGGTCCGAGATCCAGCCGCCAAAAACCCGCAGTGCAGCGCCCATAAAAGCCGCCAGCATGGTCAGTTGGCCCGCTTCCACCTTGCTGACCGAAAACTGGTCGTAGTAGTAGGTCGGCAGGAAGGTGGCCAGGCCAATAAAGCCGCCAAAAGTCACGGCGTAGATCAGGCTGAAAGCCCAGCCGTCTTTCTCGAACAAACAGGCAATGTGCTCCCGAAAGCTGGCGTGTTTGTCCAGATCGGGCGGTTCCTGCGCAAAAACGATCATCACCACCATGGGAATGCAGATGGCCGCTGCCGCAAGGCCGTACACCGTGGTCCAGCCAAAGGCCTGGGCCAGCGGTGGCGCAATCAGCACCGATACCGCCGTGCCCACATTGCCAGCGCCCACCAGCCCCATGGCCAGGCCCTTGTGTTTGGGCGGAAACGAGCCCGAGCCCAGCGACAGCGCCACGCCAAAGCTGGCGCCGGCAATGCCCAGCAGCACGCCCATGGCCAGCAGGTCATTGAAGCTGCTGACAAAGAAAAAGCCAAACAACATGGCGACGCCAATCAGGCCCATTTCCACCAGCGTGGCGTTTTTGCGCCCGATGTACTGCGACAGCAGGCCCAGCGGAAAACGCATCAGCGCGCCGGCAATGATGGGGATGGACAGCATCAGCCCCTTCTGGGCCGGGCTCAGGTTGAAGGTTTCGCTGATAAAGGGTGCCATGGCGCCGTTAAGCACCCAAATGCAGCACGAAAAAGCGAAGTAGAGAAAAGAAGCGTAGAGCGTGGGCGCGTGGCCACTCTTGAGAAAGCTGCGGAATCCCGCCATGGTGCAAATCCTGGATAGTTCTGGTTATCCATGCACCAATGCGAAACCCGTGCCAGCTTTTAGGGCGATGCGATCAAGTTTTTTGACCCACGATGGACGCCGCTACGGCGAAGTTGCCAGCCGCTGCACCGCACTGGGGCTGATAAACGGCCAACTCGGTGCAGCGCTGTGCACCAAAGCCGGCGCGCGTTGCCGACCGCTTAAAAGGAGCTGCGGCTCACCCAGCACTTCTCGCGTTCGCGCAAATAGGTCCACGACAGCAGAATTTTGGTGCGCCGGTCGACGATGAAGCTCAGCGTGCAGCCGCTTTTGTCGGGCACCACATATTGCATGCGGGCTGCGTCGAAATTGCGCTTTTCCACCAGCTCGTCGGTTTCCAGAAAACTGCCGGCAATCGAGCGGCCCACCCAGTCGTTGAGCTTTTTCTCGCCGTCAGCGCGGGCATTGCCACCGCCGCCCGCACCACCGGCGCACCCTGCAAGGAGGGCTGCAGCCAGCGCGACAGCGGAAAAACTGCGAAACAGAGTGCGAGAGGGTGTGGTCACGGCAGGGCTTTCCAGAAATTTTGAGAACCTGCGACAGGCATCGCAGCAGCGGTGCGACAGATTTTGCCACCAGCCGCGCGCTCGGGGCGCACAAAAACAAACGGCGCGGAAATCCGCGCCGTTTCAGTGAGGGGCAGGCTTATGCCGCCTGCTTCTCCACGTGCGACTGGCGGGTGTACAGAAAATCAATCACGGCCTTGCGGTAGTGCAGGTAGTCGGTGTTCTCGGCCAGGTCCACGCGGGAGCGGGGGCGCTGCAGGTCGACCTTGAGCACTTCGCCAATGGTGGCGGCGGGGCCGTTGGTCATCATCACAATGCGGTCGCTCAGCAGCACGGCTTCGTCGACATCGTGCGTCACCATCACCACCGTGCTCTGGGTGGCGGAGACGATGGCCAGCAGCTCGTCCTGCAGCTTGGCGCGGGTCAGGGCATCGAGCGCGCCGAAGGGCTCGTCCATCAGCAGCACTTTGGGTTCCATCGACAGCGCCCGGGCAATGCCCACGCGCTGCTTCATGCCGCCCGAAATTTCGCCGGGGCGCTTTTGCGCAGCGGCGGTCAGGCCGACCATGGCCAGCACGTTGTCAACCCGGGCCTTGAGCTGGGCGGTGGTTTCGGCTGGCTTGCCGGTGACGCGGCTCGACGCACCAAAAACACGCTCGACGGCCAGGTAGACGTTCTCAAAGCAGGTCAGCCAGGGCAGCAGCGAGTGGTTCTGGAACACCACACCGCGGTCGGGGCCGGGGCCGTTGATTTCGCGGTTGGCGCAAATCAGGCTGCCGCTGGTGGGCTTGGTCAGGCCGGCGATCAGGTTCAGCAGGGTGGACTTGCCGCAGCCGGAGTGGCCGATCAGCGTGACGAACTCGCCCTTGGCTACCGTCAGGTTGACGTCCTGCAGTGCGCAGAACGGGCCCTTGGCGGTTTTGAAGACCTGCTCGACGTTTTCGATCTGGATGTATTTGGTGGTCAGGTTTTCGTTCA
>JAZKCX010000165.1:4425-11445 GCA_040387875.1 Pseudomonadota bacterium
GATTTCACCTCTTCGAAAGTAAATGCCGTAGCCAGCTTGATCAGTGCGAACTCCAGTAGCAGGCCGACACCGCCAATCACAAAGATCGCCACGATGATGTTTTTCACGTTCAGGTTGTTCCACTCGTCCCAGATCCAGAAACCGATGCCTACGCCGCCGGTCAGCATTTCTGCGGCCACGATCACCAGCCAGGCGGTGCCTACGGCCAGCCGCACGCCAGTCAGCATGTAGGGCAAAACGGCGGGGAACAGGATCTTGGTGAAGATCTTCCACTCGCTGAGGTTCAGTACCCGGGCCACGTTCATGTAGTCCTGGGGCACACGCTGCACGCCGACTGCGGTGTTGATGATCATGGGCCAGATTGAGCAGATGTAGATGGTCCAGATCGCGGCGGGGTTGGCGCCCTTGAACACCAGCAGGCCAATCGGCAGCCAGGCCAGTGGCGAGACCGGGCGCAGCAGGCTGATGAGCGGATTGAACATGCGGCTCAGAAAGCTGAAGCGGCCAATTGCAAAACCCAGCGGAATGCCCACCGCCGCCGCCATGCCAAAACCAATGGCCACGCGCTGCAGCGAGCTCAGCACGTTCCAGCCCACGCCCTGGTCGTTGGGGCCGTTTTGGTAGAAGGGGTCGCTGAACAGCGTGATAGCCTGCTGCAAAGTGACCCAGGGCGAGGGGATGCTGCCCTTGGTGGTCAGCGAGACCAGGGCCCAGATGCCGGCGAGCACGCCCAGACCAATGATGGGTGGCAGTACCCTGAGCCACAACGCGCTCCAGTCGTAGGCCGGGCGGCGAACGGCCGGTGCGGGCGGTTGGGGCGCGGCTGTTGCAGCCACGCTGTCGTTGGCAGCGGCAGCTTTGCGGGCGAGGTCACCCGCAGCCGGAGTCCGCACGGCTTTTGCCGGTGCAGGGGGCCCTTCAAAGGGCGTGTGAAATACAGCGCTGACCATGGTGTCACCTCTGGCGGTTGATGGATGAAAGGGGTGCGATGGACGTTCAGGCCTTGATGGCAAAACCGTCGGCGTATTTCTTCGGGTCCTTGCCGTCCCAGACCACGCCGTCGATCATCTTGCTGCTGCGCATCACGTCTTTGGGTACGCTGGCTTTGGCCAGGGTGGCAGCCTGCTTGTACAGATCGATCTGGTTGATCTGTTTGGCTACGGCCAGGTAATCGGGGTGCTCTTTCAGCAGGCCCCAGCGCTTGTGCTGGGTGAGGAACCACATGCCGTCCGACAGGTAGGGGAAGTTGACCGCACCGTCGTTGTAGAACTTCATGAAGTTGGGGTCGTCCCAGGTCTTGCCCATACCGTTCTGGTACCGGCCCAGAATGCGCTGGTTGATCGCGTCCACACTGGTGTTGACATAGGACTTTTCCGCCACCGTCTCGGCCATCTTGTTCTTGTTGCCCAGGCTGGCATCAATCCACTTGCCGGCCTCAATGATGGCGGCGGTGACGGCGCGGCTGGTGTTGGGGTATTTCTTGACGAACTCGGCGCTGGTGCCCAGCACTTTCTCGGGGTGGTCTTTCCAGATGTCCTGGGTGGTGACGGCGGTCACGCCAATGCCGTCAATGATGGCGCGGTGGTTCCAGGGCTCGCCCACACAGTAGCCGTCCATGTTGCCGACCCGCATGTTGGCCACCATTTGCGGCGGCGGTACGGTAATGGCCTTGGCGTCCTTGAAGGGGTTGATGCCGGCGCTGGCCAGCCAGTAATACAGCCACATGGCGTGGGTGCCGGTGGGAAAGGTCTGCGCAAAGGTGTATTCGCGCTTGTTGGCGGCCATGTATTTGGCCAGCGACGGGCCATCGACCGCGCCCTTGTCGGCCAGCGCTTTGGACAGCGTGATGGCCTGGCCGTTGTTGTTCAGGTTCATCAGCACGGCCATGTCTTTTTTCGGGCCGCTGGTGCCCAGATGCACGCCATAGACCAGGCCGTACAGCACATGGGCCATGTCCAGCTCGCCGCTGACCAGCTTGTCGCGTACACCGGCCCAGGAGGTTTCTTTGGACGGCACGATCTTGACGCCGTATTTCTTGTCAAAACCCAGCACCGAAGCCATCACCACGCTGGCGCAGTCGGTCAGCGGGATAAAGCCGATCTTGACTTCTTCTTTTTCGGGCTTGTCGGAGCCCTGGGCATAAACAGCAGCCCGCAGTGCGGGGGTGATGCCCACTGCACCCACGGCAGCGGCTTGCAATACGGTGCGTCGGCTCATGGTGGTGTCCAGAAGTTCGGTCATAGAAAATCTCCAGAGGTCAGAAAACAAAAAAGGCGTCCTCACCGCAAGGGCCGGCGCTGGAATGCGCTGGGCCAGGGGTAGGGACGCCTTTGTCCGGGTTCCAGAAAAACCTCCCGCCGTTGGGCAATTCTTCTGGCGACTTTTTCAGTCTTGCAATCAATTAAGCAATCACTGTGCCAGCCCGTTCTGATGGTAAATTGCTACTAATTCAGTAGCTTATTCCCCAATACGGGCGCCGGCCCGTAACTGGTGCAGCAGTAGAAATCCCGGAAACGCACCGCTTTCGTGCGATGCACCAAATCGGGTAAACCCTAGCCGAGCAGATCGGCCATATCGAGCATGCGCTGCGCGACTTCGTGCAGTTTCAGGCCCTTGTTCATGGCGGCCTTGCGCAGCTTCTCGAAGGCCTGTTGCTCGGTCAGGTTCTGCCGCTCCATCAGCAGGCCCTTGGCGCGGTCAATCACCTTGCGGCCCGAGAGTTCGGACTTGGCGTTGGCCAGTTCCTGGCGCAGGCCCTGTTCGTGCTGGAAACGGGCCATGGCCACGTCCAGAATGGGGCGGATGCGTTCGGTCTGCAGCCCGGCCACCACGTAAGCCGACACGCCGGCGGCCACCGCATGGCGGGCCAGCGCGGTGTCGTCGTCGTTGGTGAACATCACAATCGGGCGGCGCTCGTCGCGGGTGGCTATCACCACATGCTCCAGTGCGTCGCGGGCGGCGCTTTCGGCATCCACGATCACCATGTCGGGCTGAAGCTGGCTCAGCCGTTCGGTCAGAAAGACGTCGGCTGGCAGGATGGCAATCAGGTTGAAGCCGCCTTCCAGCAGCCCAATACGCAGGCTGCGCGAGCGCTCAGCCTGCGACAACGCGTGTTCGTCCGCCGGGTCAACAACCAGATCCGGTGCAACGACAACGATGCGCAGCGCTTCTTTCATGCGGAATACGGCGCAAGATTCGCGCCAACCGCCATTCTTTCGGCTGGATGCCTTCCCCTAAACTCAAAGGCCTATGCAATCCAACTTTCTGGTGCTCGGCATCGAATCCTCGTGCGACGAAACCGGCGTTGCTTTGGTGCGCGCGCAGGCGGGCGCAGCGCCGGTTTTGCTGGCGCATGGCCTGCACAGCCAGATTGCGATGCACCAGGCCTATGGCGGGGTGGTACCGGAACTGGCCAGCCGCGACCATATTCGCCGTGTTTTACCGCTGACCACCCAAGTACTGGACCAAGCCGGCGCGGCGCTGGCCGACATCGACGTGGTGGCCTACACCCGCGGCCCCGGTCTGGCCGGCGCGCTGCTGGTGGGCGCCGGTGTGGCCTGCGCGCTGGGCGCGGCCTTGGGCAAGCCGGTGCTGGGCGTGCACCATCTGGAAGGCCATTTGTTGTCACCGTTTCTCAGCGCCGACCCGCCGGAATTTCCCTTTGTGGCGCTGCTGGTCTCGGGCGGCCACACCCAGTTGATGCGGGTCGATGCGGTGGGCCGCTACGAAATGCTGGGTGAAACCATTGACGACGCGGCCGGCGAGGCGTTTGACAAATCGGCCAAGCTGATGGGGCTGGGTTACCCCGGCGGGCCGGCGTTGTCGCGGCTGGCGGAGCAGGGTGACGCCACAGCCTTCAAGCTACCGCGGCCGCTGCTGCACAGTGGCAACCTCGATTTTTCCTTCGCCGGGCTGAAAACCGCAGTACTGACGCAGGCCAAAAAGCTGGGCGACGACTTGCCCGCCCGCAAAGCTGACCTAGCCGCCTCGACCGAAGCGGCCATCGTCGAGGTGTTGGTGAAAAAGTCGCTGGCCGCGCTGAAAGACACGGGTTTGCAGCGGCTGGTGGTGGCCGGCGGTGTGGGTGCCAACCGCTTGCTGCGGCACCAGCTCAACGAAGCCTGCGCTCGACGCAGCGTGCGGGTGCACTACCCGGAACTGCATTTGTGCACCGACAACGGCGCCATGATTGCGATGGCCGCCGCCATGCGGCTGCAGGCGGGTGTGCAGAAGGCCAGCTTTGCCTATGCGTTTGACGTCAAGCCGCGCTGGCCGCTGGATGCACTTGCTGCCTGAAAAAGCCACAGGCCGGCCCCGCGCGTGCGAAGCCAGCCTGCTTTCAAGCCATTTTTACCTCTGGCCGGCGCGGGATATGCGCCAGTAGCTATTTAGTTGATAGCAATATGGGTCACTTTGCTGACCGGTACTTTTTTCACCAGCGTCAGCGTTAGCACACCGTTTTCCAGTTTGGCCTGGCTGGCGGCCGCATCGATGTCTTGCGGCAGCTCGTAGGCGGCCTTGTACTGGCGCGGGGCGTCGGCCACCGTCTCAATACGAACCTGGTTGTCCTCAATGCCAATCGTCAACTGGGGCTTGGCCACGCCGGGCACGTCCAGGCTCAGGGTGTAGGTGGTGTCGTCCTGGCTGAAATTGGCGGTATTGCCCACGCCCTGGGGGTTAAAAGTGGTTTCCAGAAAGCGCTCCAGCGCGCGGTCAATGTGGCGCGGCGTCACGGCATAGCTGTTGCGGCGCAGGGCGGGGGTGGTAGCTGCAAAAAACATGGGAATTTCTCCGTGGTCTGGCGCGGCGCTCACCGTGATTGCCGCTTGCAGACAATCTGCGCTCCGCACCGCAACTTTCAAGAGAAAAAATGTGCAATTTATCTTGCGCGCGCCACCCTTGAATTTGTCGGCGTGGGCGCTATCTGAAATAGCCCCGGGGAGGGGGTCGCACAACGGGCAGAGCTGGGCTATAATCGAACGGCTTTGCACCTTGGTGCCAGGCGCACGCCAGACGCCAATTCCGTTGTCTGGCGCAAGTCCAACCACTGGCCCGCAGATTTGCAGGCCACATTCAGGAAAAACCAATGACCGCATTGATCAAGGCCGACGTCGTCAAGGCCAACGCCCGCAGCACCGGTGACACCGGCAGCCCGGAAGTCCAGGTTGCGCTGCTGACCGCACGCATCAACGAACTCACCCCGCACTTCAAGACCCACGCCAAGGACCACCATGGCCGCCGCGGTCTGCTGCGCATGGTGAGCCGCCGCCGCAAGCTGCTGGACTACCTCAAGTCCAAAGACTTTGACCGTTACGCGGCCCTGATCGTCAAACTCGGCCTGCGCAAATAAGCGGCAGACAGATACGAAAGCGCCTGAGTTAGTTTTGCTAGCTCAGGCGCTTTGTTGTTTATTCACTTTCGGAGCAGGCAGAAGCAGAGCGAAGCTGTGTCATTCCAATGAAATTTGCGCGGCGAGTTTCACTGGGATGGCATCGTGTTCTGTGCTGTTGGCTCCGGGCTTCCGGGATGGCCTGCATCCCGCATACCTCAGGAGAACACCATGAGCATTTTCAATAAAGTCACCAAGACCTTCCAGTGGGGCCAGCATAAGGTCACCATGGAAACCGGCCAGATTGCACGCCAGGCTTCCGGCGCCGTGCTGGTCAACATCGACGACACCGTGGTGCTGGCCACCGTGGTTGCGTCCAAGGGCGCCAAGCCCGGCCAGGACTTCTTTCCGCTGACCGTCGACTACATCGAGAAAACCTACGCCGCCGGCAAAATCCCCGGCAGCTTTTTCAAGCGCGAAGCCAAGCCCAGCGAACACGAAACTCTGACTAGCCGCCTGATCGACCGCCCGATCCGCCCGCTGTTCCCCGAAGGCTTTTTCAACGAAGTGCACGTGGTCATCCACACCGTGTCGCTGAACCCCGAAGTCGACGCCGACATCGCCGCGCTGATCGCATCGAGCGCCGCGCTGGCCATCTCCGGCATTCCGTTTGCCGGCCCGATCGGCGCCGCACGCGTGGGTTACATCAATGGCGAATACGTCCTGAACCCGGGCCAGACCCAGCGCAAGGACAGCCAGATGGACCTGATCGTCGCCGGCACCGAAGCCGCCGTGCTGATGGTCGAATCGGAAGCGCAGCAACTGTCCGAAGAAATCATGCTGGGTGGTGTAGTGTTCGGCCACGAGCAGGCTGCCATTGCCATCAACGCTATCCATGAACTGGTGCGCGATGCCGGCAAGCCGGTCTGGGACTGGCAGGCCCCCGCCAAGGACGAGCCGCTGATCGCCAAGGTTGGCGGTCTGGCCGAAGAAAAACTGCGCGCTGCTTACCAGCTGCGCAACAAGCAAGCCCGCACCCAGGCCCTGCGCGAAACCACCGCGTCGGTGATGGCGGCGCTGAAGGAAGAAGGCGCGGCGTTCGATGCAGTCAAGGTCGAAGGCATGCTGTTCGACATCGAAGCCAAGATCGTGCGCAGCCAGATCCTGCAGGGCGAGCCCCGCATTGACGGCCGCGACACCCGCACCGTGCGCCCCATCGAAATCAGCAACGGCGTGCTGCCCCGCACCCACGGCTCGGCGCTGTTCACCCGCGGTGAAACCCAGGCACTGGTGGTCACCACGCTGGGCACCGAGCGTGACGCGCAGCGCATCGATGCGCTGGCCGGCGAGTACGAAGACCGCTTCATGTTCCACTACAACATGCCTCCGTTCGCCACCGGCGAAGTGGGCCGCATGGGCTCCACCAAGCGCCGGGAAATCGGCCACGGACGTCTGGCCAAGCGCGCGCTGATCGCCGTGCTGCCTTCCAAGGAAGATTTCCCGTACACCATGCGTGTGGTCTCGGAAATCACCGAGTCCAACGGTTCGTCGTCGATGGCTTCGGTCTGCGGCGGCTGCCTGTCGCTGATGGACGCTGGCGTGCCGATGAAAGGCCATGTGGCCGGCATCGCCATGGGCCTGATCAAGGACGGCAACCGCTTTGCGGTGCTGACCGACATCCTGGGTGACGA
>JAZKCX010000166.1:0-1598 GCA_040387875.1 Pseudomonadota bacterium
GGTTCAGCGGTTGTCTTCGGCGATCCAGCCGGCGGCTTTTTCGGCCAGCATCAGCACCGGCGAGTTGGTGTTGCCGCTGGTAATCAGCGGCATAACGCCGGCATCGACCACCCGCAGTCTGGCCACGCCGCGCACCTTCAGGCGCGAATCGACCACCGCCATCGGGTCGTCGGCGCGGCCCATTTTGGTGGTGCCTACCGGGTGAAAAATGGTGGTGGCAATGTCGCCGGCCAGCCGGGCGAGTTCTTCGTCGGTCTGGAACTGCACGCCGGGTTTCCATTCCTCGGGTTGGTAGGCGGCCAGCGCGGGCTGGGCGACGATTTTGCGGGTCACCCGCAGGCTGTCGGCCGCCACCTGGCGGTCTTCCGGCGTGCTGAGGTAGTTGGGCGCAATGGCAGGCGCGTCGTGCATGTGCGGGCTTTTGAGCGTCACGCTGCCGCGGCTGGTGGGGTTGAGGTTGCAGACGCTGGCGGTGAAGGCCGGGAATTTGTGCAGCGGCTCGCCAAACGCATCCAGGCTGAGCGGTTGTACGTGGTACTCGATGTTGGGCCAGGGCTGCGATGGGTCGCTGCGGGTAAAGGCGCCCAGTTGCGACGGCGCCATGCTGAGCGGGCCGCTGCGTTTGAAGGCGTATTCCAGCCCGATTTTTGCCTTGCCCAGCCAGTTGTTGGCCAGCGCATTGAGGGTAGACGCACCCTGCACCTTGAACACCGCACGAATCTGCAGATGGTCTTGCAGGTTCTGGCCCACGCCCGGCAGGTCGTGTTGCACTTTCACGCCATGTTTTTGCAGCAATACGCCGGGGCCAATGCCCGAGCGCTGCAGCAAATGCGGCGAGCCGATGGCGCCCGCGCACACAATCACTTCGCGGGTGGCGGTGGCAATGGCGGTCTGGTTGCCGCCGCGCACCTCTACGCCGGTGCAGCGCAGGGCGGTGGTGCCACCCTCGGTTTTTTCCAGCACCAGTTTGCTGGCCTGGGCCGAGGTCCACATCTCGAAATTGGGCCGGCCGTAGCAGGCCGGGCGCAGAAAGGCCTTGGCGGTATTCCAGCGCCAGCCGTCTTTCTGGTTCACCTCGAAATAGCCCACGCCTTCGTTGTTGCCGGTGTTGAAATCGTCGGTGGCGGGAATGCCAGCCTGGTTGGCGGCCTTGGCAAAGGCATCCAGAATGTCCCAGCGCAGGCGCTGCTTTTCCACCCGCCATTCGCCGCCGTGTTTGCGCACCGCCAGCTTGTACTGTTTGTGCTGGCTGTGGTGGCCATGAAAGCGCTTGAAGTTGGCGTTGACATTGCTGGCGCCGGCGTCGAGTTTGTAGTGGTCTTCGTGCGCACAAAAGGCCGGCAGCACGTTGTCCCATTTCCAGGTGTCGTCGCCGGTGAGCTGGGCCCACTGGTCGTAGTCGCGGGCCTGGCCGCGCATGTAAATCATGCCGTTGATGCTGGAGCAGCCGCCCAGCGTTTTGCCGCGCGGGTAGCGCAGGCTGCGGCCGTTCAGGCCCGCCTCGGGCTCGGTATTAAAGAGCCAGTCGGTACGGGGGTTGCCGATGCAGTACAGGTAGCCGGCGGGAATGTGAATCCAGTGGTAGTCGTCGCGCCGGC
>JAZKCX010000167.1:0-3732 GCA_040387875.1 Pseudomonadota bacterium
CCACCGAGCACCGGCACCTTCTGGTACATCTCTTCGGCGGTGTCCCAGTAGTCGCGGTGAAAGTGCACCCGGCCGTCAGCGGCCAGCCGCAGGTGCGAGCTGCCGCGCACGGTTTGCGTTATGCCCTTGTGAAAAGTCTTGAAGGCAAACAGAAAATCCCAGGCCAGAAAACACTGGTCGCCCTCCACGATGCGGCTGGTAATCACAAAACGCGGGTTGTCCAGCGCCACGTACATGTGGCTGAAGATGCGCTGGATTTCCGGCAGACCGGTGACCTCGTTGAACGGATCTTTGAAGTAGGCGTCTGCTGTGTAGAACTGCGGAAAGTTCTGCACGCTGGCCGGCGCCATGCGCTCGAAAAACACCACCAGGCGGTCAATGGCCTCTTGCTGCGTTGCCATCGTCACAACCCGGTGAACTTGCGGGTGAGCCGGAAATACAGGCTGTAGGGCAAAAGCCGCATGAATTTGAGCCAGCCGGTAAAACGTTTGGGAAAGTGAATTTCAAACGCGCCACGGCCCCAGCCAGCGAGTATTTCGTCGGCCGCCTGCGCCGGTGTCAGCAGCGCTGGCATCTTGAAATCGTTTTGGGCGGTGAGCGGGGTTTCCACAAAACCGGGGTTGATCAGGCTCACGCCGATGCCCCGGTCGTGCAGGTCCAGGTACAGCGTTTCGGCGAGGTTGATGAGTGCGGCTTTGGTCGGCCCATAGGCCAGACTTTTAGGCAGGCCGCTGAAGCCCGCCACGCTGCTTACCAGGCTGATGTGGCCTGCGTTGCGGGCCAGGAAATGCGGCAGCACGGCCTCCAGCAGATACAGGGCGCCGACGTAATTCACCTGTTGGTGCCGGAGCATTTCGTCCAGCGAATAGTCGGTGGCGCGCAGCTCGCGGTAGTAGCCTGCGCAGTACAGCACCCAATCAATCTTGCCCATGGCAAGAAGCTGCTGTGCCGCCACCTTGACGGCCTGCGGGTCCGATGCATCCAACGGCAGCGGCAGTGCGCCGGCATGCTCGGCCACAAAGGCGTTGAGCGCGTCAGCACTGCGGGCCGATACCACCACTTTTGCGCCGCGCTGGTGGAGCGCATGCGCCGTGGCCCGGCCTATGCCGCTGGAGGCGCCCACCAGCCAGACGGTTTTGCCGTGCCAGTCGGTCACTGCGGGATTGAATGCCATGGGTAACGCTCTGCTTTTAATAGCTAACTAATGAACAATCACGCCGACCCGTGGCATATTTGACTGTGAATTGTGGCATTTTCAGCGTTTCGTGAACGACAAGGTGACTTCACCCAGCTTGACGCCAAACTTGCTCATCTCGGCGCGGTTCAGCATGACCTTGTCGGTCATCAGGTACATCCAGTCGTCAAAACGCACGTCAATCACCCGGCCGTCCACCGGCAGCGCCAGCGTGTAGGTCCAGTAGAAGGCGTTGCCGCGTTCCTGGCCGTTGGCCTCGCCCACCACATCGTCGGCGCGGCCCACGTAGCGGCCGTCGGCCTTGCGGGACAGGCGCCAGACGCGCCGCTGTTTGCTGCCGTCGGAGTAGGTGAAGTCTTCGTCGAGCACGCCTTCGTCACCTTTCCAGCTGCACACCATCACCACGGTAAAGCGCTTCACCACCTTGCCGGAGCGGTCGGTGAACACGCCGTAGGCATCGATGGTGCCGTTGAAATAGCTGCGCATGTCCAGCACCGGTTTTTCGGCAGCGTAGTCGTTCACGCTGGGGCCGGCGCAACCGGCCAGCGCCAGTGCGCCGCCGGCAGCGGCAAATCCCAGGAGTTGTCGTTTGTTCATGGCGCAGCTTTCAAGGCAAGAGAGGTTTTTTGTGGGCGGATGATGAGCAGGTACAGGCTGCCCGCCGCCAGCAGTTTCAAAACGCAGGGCAACACGCAGTAGGCCAGCACCAGCGCATCGAGCGCGCGGGCGTCGGTGCTGCCGGGGCTGTAGCCAAACAGGCCCAGCAGCGGCAGCGCCAGCCCGGCGGCGAGCGCGAGGTTGAGCTTGGTGGCAAAGTTCCACCAGCCGAAGTACAGACCGGCAATCGACGCTGCGGGCGCTTTGGCCTGCGCATCGCGCGGTGCGTTGGCCACCACACCGGCCAGCATGGCGCCGGGCAGGGCCAGGTCGGTACCCAGGGCCACGCCGGAGAGGCAGCAGACCAGTAAAAACGCAATCGCGTCGCCCGCGCCCAACTGGCTGGCCCAGATAAAAACCACGGTAGACAGCAGCATGCCGCAGAGCCAGCTTTTGGCCAGGCCAATACGCGCAACCAGCTTGAGCCACAGCGGAATCGACAGCGCGGCCAGCACAAAGTAGCTGCCCAGAAACGCCGGCTCCATGCTTTTGGGCGCCTGCAAGCGGTCCTGAATAAAAAACAGCACCAGCGTGGCCGGCACCGCACTGGCAATGCCGTTCAGCATAAATACGGCCAGCAGGCGTTTGAATGCGGGGTGCTGAAATGGCTGCCACACACTCGCCGGTGTATCGGTGTGGGCCGCAATCTGCTGCGCCGCCAGCGCCGCCGCATCGGGCCGCGCCGCGCTGCGCCAGGCCAGCCAGCCGGCCCCCAGCGCCACACAAAACAGTGCCACCGTGGCTGGCAGGCCCAGCGCCACCGGCGTGATCGACGCCAGCACCACGCCCAAGAGGCCCAGCGCCTCGCGCCAGGCCACCACCCGGCTGCGCTGGCTGTCGCTGCCGCCGTGCAGGTTGCCCAGCATCGCGCCCCAGGACTGGTGCGCCACACTCACCGCGCTGTAGGCCGCATAGGTCAGCACCAGCAGCACGCTGGCCCAGACAATCAGGCCCGCCGGGTCGCGCGTGGCGGGGAAAAACAGCAGCGCAAAACCCACCGCCAGCGCAATGCAGGCCACGCCGCCAAACGCTACCACCGCGCCCAGCGAGCGCGCAAACAGCTTGTCGCACCAGCGGCCCAAGAGCGGATCGATGATGGCGTCAAACAGCCGTGCGCCCAGCAGCACCGCGCCCAGCGTGGCCAGCGGCACGCCGAACTCACGCGAGTAGTGGTTGGGCAAAATCACATAGAGCGGCAGCGCCACAAAGGCCAGTGGCAAGCCGAGCAGGCCGTATTGCAGGCCGTCGCGCCAGCCACCCGTCCACGCACGGCCAGCCAGGCTCACTGCGCAGCTCCGCCCAAAAGCGTTTGGCGCAGCGCAGGCTCGGAGGTGCTGCTGCCCAGCCAGATGCCGAAGAAGCGGCGCGAAAACTCGGCGTCTTTCACTTCACCAATCGGCTTGCCGTTGAACAGAAAACGCGCGCCTACGCCGGGCTGGTGAATGCCCAGCAGCTTGTCGCCTTCCTTGATGTTGGGAAACAGCGCCTTCATCTTGTCCAGCCACAACGCGCCCTGTGCGTCGGTCATGCCGCTGGCACGCTTCATTTCCTTCAGCGACCGCTCGGCAATGTCGGCGCCAGAAAAGTCGCGCTGGTACTGCAGCTCCAGCGCAAAGGGGCTTTTTGCGTAGTCGTCGCGGTTGAACTGCGGCGGCACAAACAGGCGGATCTGGTAGACCGCAAAACCGAAGTAGCGGTACAGCGTCTGCCCGCTCAGGCGGGCTTCGGGCACGGCGGCAGTAATTTCCGCCGCAGGCGCGGTTTGCGCCTGCAAGTTCAAGCCAAACAGGCCAGTAGCCAGCGTGAATACTATGCTGAGTGCTAGCGTTTTTGCAGCGTGTACTGCACCACGTCGGTGTTGGCTTTGGCGAAAGCCGCCT
>JAZKCX010000168.1:0-5843 GCA_040387875.1 Pseudomonadota bacterium
GGCATGAAGGGCCTGAGTGCGCCCAAGATCGAGGGCAAGATGAGCCTGCGCGCCAGCATCACTGGCGAAATCGTGATGGACGACGTGTTTGTGCCCGAGGCCAACCTGCTGCCCAACGTGGCGGGCCTGAAGGGCCCGTTTGGCTGCCTGAACAAGGCCCGCTACGGCATCGCCTGGGGCGCGCTGGGTGCGGCCGAAGACTGCTGGCACCGGGCCCGCCAGTACACGCTGGACCGGGTGCAGTTTGGCCGGCCGCTGGCGCAGAACCAGCTCATCCAGAAAAAGCTGGCCGACATGCAGACCGAAATTGCGCTGGGCCTGCAGGGCTGTTTGCGGGTGGGGCGGCTGATGGACGAAGGCCAGGACCAGCCCGAGATGGTGAGCCTGATCAAGCGCAATTCCTGCGGCAAGGCGCTGGACATTGCCCGGCTGGCGCGCGACATGCACGGCGGCAACGGCATCCACGACGAGTACCACGTGATCCGCCACATGATCAACCTGGAGACGGTGAACACCTACGAAGGCACGCACGACGTGCATGCGCTGATTCTGGGGCGCGCGCAGACCGGTTTGCAGGCGTTTTACTGATCCGCTGCAAGGGCCCCAAAACCCCTGCGGATGCCGTCCCCAAGGCCCAATGCCGTGAAATTTTCCCGACGGTACTGTCGCGTACCGGACTAAAACCCCTATTCCTTACAATCCTTTAAGGGTTTTCAAGGATGCCAGTTTGTGCGCCAAAAACGATCATTTTGGACACGACTGTATAAATTTGGTCATTGATATTTATCAGTGATCAATGAAACATTGATTGCGGCACACACGATTCTGGCAACAGGGCGTTTGTGCAGGCCCACTGGATCGGTCGTAGATCGTGTCCCCGCCGGGGGATTTTTTTCGACTCTTTCGACCCACTGTGAGCTGCATCCATGATCCGTCTCCCAACTGTTCGCCGCGCCCCCTTCGCCAGCGCAGCGCGTAAGCGCTGCGTTTTGACCACCGCCACGCTGGCGGCGCTGCTGGCGCTGGCGGGCTGCCAGTCGGTGCAGCGCACCGGCACCAATGCCGTGATTGGCACCCTGGAAAAGAAGTCGGTGCCGCCGGCGCTGGCGGTGTCTGACCTGAACATGGGCTGTAATTACGCCACCACCATGGTGCCGCTGATGGGCACCATGCGCTCGTTCTACGGCGACCCCTCGGGCCTGGAGTCCATCCTGTCTACCTCGTCGGGCATCTGCGCCGACCTGGAGGCCAATGCCGAAGAGCTGCGCTACCTGCGCGCCCAGCGCGACAAGCGCAGCGTCGAAGCACAGGACGCGCGCACCAGCTACAAGCGCCTGATTGAACGCACCGCGCGCCGCCAACTTGCCGCCTACGAGAACATGCGCACCAGCCTGGAGAAAAAGCTGCGCTTCAAGTACGGCGAAACCTGCCCGCAGTTCCGCCGGGCCAAGGGCGATTTCAACCAGACCATCTACCTGCTCGGCACCCTGTCGGGCCTGCAGGCCACGGTGAACGACATTGCCGCCGAAAAATCGGTCGGCGTACCCACCGACATTCCGCCCAAGGCCGAATTTGCCATGACCTGCCTGGACGACAACAAATGGTGGGGCGCCCCCCAGGCCATCCGCGCCACGGTGTGGAGCACCGTGCCGGGAGCCGCCGAGGGCAAGGATGTGACCGGCACCTTCGACCAGTCGATGGCCAAGGCCGAAAAAAGCGGCGTGCGCATAGCCCATGTGCTGGCCGCCATCAGCGCCGGCGTGTCGGACGACAAAGCCCGCGTGCGCACCATCGTCAAGCGTTTTGCCTCGGCCCCCGGCTTTGAGCCGAGCAAGGAATACCGCTTCATCGACCAGACCGCCGCAGCGGCAATCCAGCACCTGTCTGACCTGGACTGGACCAACGGCACGGGCTCCCGCACCCCGGTGGGCGGCCTGGGCACTTTCTGGAACGAAAAAACCGAAGCCAAAAACAACGTGGACACCAGCGAGTTCCTGAAATAAGCCACTGCGCCACACCCTCCATTTTTTAAGTTACCCGCCCCATCGCCCTATTTACAGAGAAGGACCCTGACCATGACCCTCGCCCACTCTCTTCGCAGCGCCGCGCTGATTGCCGCCGGCCTGTCCCTCGGCCTTGCGGCCCACGCCAACCAGAAGCTCTGCGTGTACGACCTGCTGGGCAACAGCGGCGACGTGTTCAACCAGGCCAAGGACTACGCGCTGGAAATGCAGAAGCACGGCGCGCAGATCGAACTCAAGGCCTATACCGATGAGCGGGTTGCTACGGAAGATTTCCGCACCGGCCAGTGTGACGGCGTCATGGCCATGGGTTTTCGTACACGCCAGTTCAATGCCGTGGCGGCATCGATCGACACGCTGGGCTCGACCACCATTTTGCGCAACGGCAAGATCGACATGGAAGGCAGTTACGAAGTGGTTCGCCGCGTCATCCAGACCTTTGCCCGGCCGGAGGCTGCCAAGCTGATGGTGGAAGGTAAATACGAAGTCGCCGGCATCATGCCCATGGGCGCGGCCTACCCGGTGGTGAACGACCGCAAGATCAATTCGGTGGAAGCGCTGGCCGGCAAAAAGATTGCCGCCTTTGACTACGACAAGGCCCAGGCGGTGATGATCCAGAAGATTGGCGCCCAGCCCATCTCGGCCGACGTGAGCAACTTCTCGACCAAGTTCAACAACGGTTCGGTGGACTTCGTGGCGGCGCCCGCGCTGGCCTACAAACCTTTGGAGCTGTACAAGGGTGTGGGTAAAAAAGGCGCGGTGGTGCGCTTCCCGATTTTGATTCTGAGCTACCAGATGGTCATCAACCAGGCCAAGTTCCCTGCGGGTTTTGGCCAGAAGTCGCGCGAGTACTGGTCGAGCCAGTTTGACCGTGCGAAAAAGGTCATCGACGCGGCCGAGCTCAGCATTCCCGCAGAGACCTGGATGGACCTGTCTGCCCAGGATGGCAACAAGTACACCCTGATGCTGCGCGAGTCGCGGCTGGACATTGCCAAACAGGGCCTGTACAACAAAACCGGCCTGAAGGTACTCAAGCGCGTGCGTTGCAGCGTGAATGCAGCCGACGCCGAGTGCGCCACCAAGTCCGAGGAAGAGTGGCAATAAGATGATTTCTGCCGGCTCTCGACGCGGTCTGTTCAACCGCACACCGCTCGAATGGCTGTCCAGCCTGCCCGTGTTCTGCCTGCTGGTGCTGACGCTGGTCATCAGCACCGGCGAAATGCTCCATGGCCGCATGCTCCATCTGGGCGAGGGCCTGTTTGGCAAACCGGCGGCGCAAGTCCAGTATTTCATGCTGCGGGCCGACCCGGTGCGGCCCACCTGCAACCCCGACAGCAGCACCGACGCCACGCCGTCAGCCAGCCCCGCGCCGGCATCGGCCGCGCCCGCTGGCGACGCGGTAGATGCCCTGTTCGGCGACCGGCCCCAGTCCGCAGACGACCAGCGCGCGGCTTTAACCGCAGCGCGCGACGAGTGCCGCCTGAAACATGCTTTTTATGAGCGGGTGGTTAATGAAATCACCCCCGGCCTACGCTTTTTCCGGGCGATTGAAACCGGCTTTTTTGCGCTGTTCGAGATTGGCACCGACAACCGGCCCCTGATTCTTCTGCTGATGTTCGCGATTGCAGCGGTAACTACCACGCTGGCCAACCACCACATCAGCATCCGTCCGGCACGTTTCGCCCGCGACCATCTGGTAAGCAACCTGTCGATGGCGGTGGCGTCGGCCTTTCTGCTGTATTCCTGCGTTCGTTATTACCAGATCACCAGCGGTACCGGACTGGAAGTGGAAAACCCGTTTCTGCACCTGCTGTGGATGCTGCTGTTCGCCAGCCTGCTGGTGATTTCTGTCTACCGGCTGTGGCGACCACAACCCACCGAAGGCCAGGGCACCTGGGGGCTGGCGCTTCTGTCGGTACCGCTGTTTGCCTTCATGGGCATGACGTCGGGACTGTATTTTTTGTCTACGGGCCACCCATCGGGCCAGGCCATCTACATCAACCAATTGATGGAGCTGCCCACCATCTTTTTGAACCTGGCGCTGTTCATTTTTGCCGGCATGCTGCTCAAGCAGACCGACATTGTTGACCGCTTCCTGAACCTGCTGCGGCCCTGGCGCCTGTCGCCCGAATTGCTGACCTACATCATCCTGCTGGCAGCCGCGCTGCCAACGGCCTACACCGGTGCCTCCGGCATTTTTGTGATCGCCGCAGGCGCAATCATCTACCGCGAAGTGCTGCACGCCGGCGGCACGCGCCAGTTGGCGCTGGCAGCCACTGCGATGTCGGGCTCCCTGGGTGTGGTGCTGCGGCCCTGCCTGCTGGTGGTGCTGATTGCTATGCTCAACAAGCAGGTCACCACCGCCCAGTTGTACCACTGGGGGCTGTTTGTGTTTTTCCTGACCTCCACCCTGTTTTTTCTGCTGTCGCAACTGCGGCGTACCGAACGCGAACAGATTGAGGTTCCGATGGTCGCCATCCGCGCCATGCTGCGCGAGAGTGTGCATGTGTTGCCCTATGCCATCTTGGCCGTGGCGCTGGTGCTGTTTTATGACCTGGCGCTGGACACCAGCCTGAACGAAATCAGCGCGCCCACCATCATGCCGGTGCTGATGCTGATGCTGCTCATTCTGGAGAAGTGGATCAACCGCAAACGCACCCGCCCCGACCCCAGTCTGGCGCTGCCGGTCTCGCCCAGTGCGGCGGCGGTGCATCCACCCAGCACCCACGCGCGGCTGGAGCCAGCAATTCGCGCGGCGTCCAACGAGACCATTGGCCACATTGGCGCACTGGTCACGCTGATGGCCCTGTCACTGGCCGTAGGCGGCGTGATTGAACGTTCGGAAATCATGAGCGTAGTGCCCCTGGAATTCTCCAGCCCCTGGATTGCCGTAGCCTTCCTGATGGTGGTGCTGGTTTTTGTGGGCATGGTGATGGACCCCTTCGGCGCGGTGATTCTGGTGTCCAGCACGCTGGCCCCGATTGCCTACAACAACGGTATTGATCCGGTGCACTTCTGGATGATTGTGCTGGTGGCTTTTGAGCTGGGCTATCTGTCCCCGCCCGTGGCGCTGAACCAGTTGCTTACCCGCCAGGTGGTCGGGGAAGCGGAGATGGATTTCGCCGACGCAGAGGTCCGCCACCTTGGTTTCTACAGCCGCTACGAGCGCTGGATTTTGCCGGTAATTGTGATGCTGATAGGCATGATCGTGGTGTCGTTCGTGCCGCTGGCAGTGGCCCAGTTCGAGTGGCTGGCACCGGTTCGTGCGTTTTTCTCGGTAACCTGACCGGGCGCTAGACTGGCATCCCCGCCCCTTCCATGCGACATGACCACCACGAGCCCCACAGTGTCTGATGCTTCCGCGCTCAACCCGCGCAAGGCACGCATTTACCGGGCCGCCATGGAGCTGTTTTCGGAGCGTGGCGACCCGCAGGCCAATGTGAGCGAGCTGGCAACCATTGCGGGCGTCTCGCGCAGCACCATCTACAACAACATCGGCGAGCTCGACACCCTGTTTGCGGCGGTGTCCAGCCACGTCACCACCGAGATGAGCGAGCGGCTGTCGCAGGCGGTGCGCTCGGCGCCCGAACCGGAAGAACGGCTGGCGCTGTCCATCCGCATCTACATCCGCCGCTCCCATGATGAACCGCACTGGGGTCGGTTCATGATGCGTTATGCCCTGTCCACGTCGTCCTTCGAGGCCTTGCTGATCGGGCTGCCGCTGAACGACGTGGTGCTGGGCATGGAGCGCGGCCGCTTTACCTTCCAGCCCGAACAACTGCCTGCCGTGCTGGCGATGATTGGCGGCACCGTGTTGACCTC
>JAZKCX010000169.1:0-2514 GCA_040387875.1 Pseudomonadota bacterium
TGATCGTGGCCGAAGCCATGATTCTGGCCAACAGCACCTGGGGCGGCTGGATGGCCGAGCTGGGCGTGCCCGGCATTTACCGCAGCCAGGCCAGCCTGGCGCCCGGCGTGAAGGTGCGCATGGGCACCAAGGCGCTGCCGCACGCCGGCATTGGCGTGAAAAGCTACGCCTGGAGCACCTCGCCGCTGCGCCGCTACACCGACCTGGTGAACCAGTGGCAGATCATTGCCTGCGCCCGCCACGGCAAAACCGCCGCGCTGGCCGCGCCGTTCAAGCCGAAGGATGCCGAGCTGTTTTCCATCATCTCGGGCTTTGATGCGGCCTATGCCGCCTACAACGGTTTCCAGGGCGGCATCGAGCGTTTCTGGACGCTGAAGTATCTGCAGCAGAACGGTATCAGCGAACTCACCGCCACCCTGTTCAAGGACAACATGGCGCGGGCCGATGATCTGCCGCTGGTGCTGCCGGTACTCGGCGCGCAAGACCTGCCGCGCGGCGCGCGGGTGCGCATCAAGCTGGGCGAGATTGACGAGATCACGCTCGATGTGGCCGGCACCGTGGTCGAGCGTCTGGACTTGGTGGCCCAGGCCGACGATGCGCCCGAGGAAGAAGATGAAGAACCCGTGGCCGGGCCGATTGCCATTGCGGTGGACGTGACCGAAACCGAGGCGGCCGGCAGCGATAATCCGGCGCAGTGAACCTCCGGTCTTTCAGCACGCTGCAACTGGCTCTGGGCGCCTCGCTGGCTGTCCATGCGGCGCTGTTGACGGTGCGTTTTGTCGACCCCGAGCGGTTTGACCGGGTCTTTCGCGATACGGCGCTTGAAGTCATTCTGGTCAATGCCCGCTCCAAAGATGCACCCGAAAACGCCACCGCCATTGCCCAGGCCGCGCTGGCTGGCGGCGGTGATGCCGATGCCGGGCGCGCCACTTCGCCCCTGCCGCCGTCGGCCCTGACTGCCGTGGGCGACGACACCGAAGACGCGCAGCGCCAGATTGACACTTTGCAGCAGCAACAAACCGTGATGCTGGCCGAGCTGCGGCGCCAGATTGCTGCGCTGCCGCCGCCCGAGAAGCAGGTAGACACCAGCAACCCCGAAGCCGTGGCGCGCGAGCAAAAACGCCGCCAGTTTGTCAATCTGCTGGCCGAGATCGAGCGCCGCATCCAGGAAGAAAACGCCCGCCCCAAGAAGCGCTACATCAGCCCCGCGACCCGCGAGGAGGTCTATGCGATCTACTACGACGGCCTGCGCCGCCGCATTGAAACCCAGGGCACCCAAAATTTTCCGCAGTCTGCCGGCCGCAAACTCTACGGCGAGCTGACCATGACCATCACCGTCAATGCCGATGGCCAGGTGCTCGACACCGAGGTGGTCGAGGCGTCGGATAACCGCGTGCTGAACCGGCTGGCCGAGCGCATTGTGCGCGGCGCCGGCCCGTTTGGCAGCTTCAGCGATGCAATGCGGCGCAAGGCCGACCAGATTGTGGTGGTTTCGCGCTTCAAGTTCACCCGCGACCAGACGCTGGAAACCAAACTCACCAGCGAATAGGAACATGGCCATGGACCTTTATTGCGTGATGGGCAACCCGGTGGAACACAGCAAATCGCCGTGGATTCACGCGCGTTTTGCCGAACTCACTGGCCAGCGCCTGCAATATGGCAAGCGGCTGATCGCGCTGGATGGTTTTGCCGCCGGCATCGCCGCTTTTGTGGCCGAAGGCGGGCGCGGCTGCAACATCACCGTGCCCTTCAAGTTCGAGGCTGCCGCGCTGGCGCACAGCTTCAGCGCGCGCGCCACGCTGGCCCAGGCCAGCAACACGCTGGTTTTTTCGCGCAACGCAGAAGGCGCGGTGCAGATCGCCGCCGACAACACCGACGGTGTGGGTCTGGTCAACGACATCACGCAGCACGCCGGCGTCAAGCTCCAGGGCCACGACGTGCTCTTGATCGGCGCCGGTGGCGCTGCGGCCGGCGTGCTGGGCCCGCTGCTGCAGGCCGGGCCGCGCCAGTTGCTGGTGGTCAACCGCAGCATCGGCAAGGCGCAGTCGCTGGTGCACCGGCACCTCGCCCTTGCCGCAGAAACCGACACTGCGCTGGCGGCCGGCGGCCTGAACGATATCCATGGCGGTTTTGATGTGGTCATCAACGCCAGCGCCAGCAGCCTGGGCGGCGCCGCCGTACCGGTTGCGGCGCATGTATTGCGCCGGGGGGCGCTGGCCTACGACATGATGTACGGGCCCGCCGCCGCCGGCTTTCTGGAGTGGGCCCAGGCCCACGGCGCGCAGCCGCGCGACGGCCTGGGCATGCTGGTGGAACAAGCCGCCGAAGCTTTTGCGCTGTGGCGTGGCGTACGCCCGCCCTCGGCCCAGGTGCTGGCCGAGTTGCGGGCGGAGCTGGCACGGTGAAAAAGCTGGCGCGCCTGCTGCTGTGGCTGGTGCTGGCCGTGCTGGCGTTGCAGCTTTTCTTTCTGGGACGCATCGCGATGATGGCGCTGGTCGACCCGCAGTCCACCAC
>JAZKCX010000169.1:2614-4799 GCA_040387875.1 Pseudomonadota bacterium
GGGCACGTATCATCCCGCCATGCTTGCCAAACTGATGAGCCTGTTCCTGCTGGGGCTGATACGTGTGCTCACCGGGGCGCAGGCCCGTTGGTATGGCTGCCCGCCCAAGGCCGAGCAGCGCATCTACTTTGCCAACCACCAGAGCCATGCCGATTTGGTAATGATCTGGGCGGCGCTGCCGCTGGAGCTGCGCGGCATCACCCGGCCGATTGCGGCAAAAGACTACTGGACGCAGACGCCGTTTAAAAAGTGGATTACCACCGCGGTCTTCAACGCCATCTATGTGGACCGCAGCAAAACCTCCGACCAGGACCCGCTGGAGCCGCTGATTGAGGCGCTGACCAACGGCGACTCGGTGATTCTGTTTCCCGAAGGCACACGCGGCAATGCCGAGGAGCCGCAGGCTTTCAAGGCCGGCCTGTACAACCTGGCAATGCGTTTCCCCGACGTGGTGCTGGTGCCGGCCTGGATCAACAACGTGCAGCGGGTCATGCCCAAGGGCGAGGTGGTGCCGGTGCCGATTCTGTGTTCGGTGACTTTTGGCGCACCGATCAAGGTCGAGGCCGATGAAGAGCGGCGTGTATTCCTCGACCGGGCACGCAGCGCGGTGATTGCGCTCAGAGAGATCTGAACAGATGAACCAGTTCTTACGCGGCCTCTCTGCCAACGAACAGGTCGGCCTGCTGTTCGTCATCGTCTTCGGCGTATTGCTGCTGGCCAGCGGTGGCGCGCTGCTGTGGTCCATTCGCGAGCGCGGTGACGATGCGGCCAGCGAGGCCCGCCACCTGGCGCTGCGCGACTTCAACCGGGTGCTGAAAACCTCCTGGTTCATGGTGGTGGTGTTCTGGCTGGGCTGGGCTGCCGGCGACGGCGTGGCCACGGTGCTGTTTGCCTTTGTCTCGTTTTTTGCGTTCCGCGAATTCATCACGCTGTCGCCGACCCGGCGCGGCGACCACCGCAGCCTGGTGCTGGCGTTTTTTGTGGTGCTGCCGGTGCAGTACGCGCTGGTGATGACGCGGCATTTCGATTTGTTCACCGTGTTCATTCCGGTCTACGTGTTTTTGGCGTTTCCGGTGGTGAGTGCGCTGGCCAACGATCCGCAGCGCTTTCTGGAGCGCAACGCCAAGCTGCAGTGGGGCATCATGGTCTGCATTTACGGTATGAGCCATGTGCCGGCGCTGCTGCTGCTGGATTTCCGCAACTACAGCGGCAAGGGCGCGTTTCTGGTGTTCTTTTTTGTGTTTGTGGTGCAGACCGCCATGATCGTGCAGCACCTGGCCAGCCGGCGCCTGAAGCGCGCACCCAGCGCGCCCAATGTGAGCCAGAGCTTCAACTGGGCCGCCTGGAGCGCGGGCATTCTGGCCGGCGGTTTTGCCGGGGTGGCGCTGTCGGGCATTACGCCGTTCAAGCCGGGCCAGGCGCTGGGCATGTCGCTGATTGCCTGTGCCGCGGGCTCGCTGGGCCACCTGGTGATGAAAGCCCTGAAACGCGATCGCGGCGTGACCAACTGGGGCGCACAGGGCGCGTCGGTCACGGGTGCCAGCGGCCTGCTGGACCGGGTGGACGGCCTGTGTTTTGCCGCGCCGGTGTTTTTTCACTCGGTTCGATGGTATTTTGGCCTCTAGCCGGCGTGTAATATCGCTTATTAGCTACTTATTTAATAGCAAATGCGTATCCTTGGTATCGACCCTGGCTTGCAGACCACCGGCTTTGGTGTGGTCGATGTGCAGGGCGCAACGCAGGTTTATGTGGCCAGCGGCACCATCAAAACCACCCACCTGCCGCGTGGCGATTTGCCGGCCCGCCTCAAGGTGCTTTTTGACGGTGTACGCGAAGTGGTGGCGCGCTACCAGCCTGATGCAGCGGCGGTGGAGATTGTGTTTGTCAACGTCAACCCGCAGGCCACGCTGATGCTGGGCCAGGCCCGCGGCGCCTGCATTACCGCACTGGTGTCCACCGATCTGCCGGTGGCCGAATACACCGCGCTGCAAATGAAAAAAGCCATTGCCGGCCACGGCAAGGCCGGCAAGGCCGAGGTGCAGCAGATGGTGATGCGTTTGCTGAAACTGCCCGGCCTGCCGGGGCCCGATGCCGCCGACGCGCTGGGGTTGGCTATTACCCATGCGCATGTGGGTCAGGCGATGGACAAGCTGGCTGCCGCGGGTCTTGCCCGCAAAACTACCGC
>JAZKCX010000169.1:4899-9551 GCA_040387875.1 Pseudomonadota bacterium
ACACCGCGGCCGAGCTTGCGGCGCAGCAGGGCGCGCAGGGTGGTGCCGTCGGCGTAGCCCACTTTGGCGGCCACCTGGTCGACACTGGCCTTGCTGGTCTGCAGCAGATAGGTGGCACGCTCCACCCGCAAATCCTGAAAATACGACAGTGGGGTTTTGCCCATGACGGCGCGCAGCCGGCGTGCGAGTGTGCGCTCGCTCGCGCCCACCGCCAGCGCTGCACCGCCCAGCGAAAAGCCCTGCGCGCCTTCGGCCAGCCGCTGCCGGGCCCAGCGCTCGAAGCGCTCTACCAGCGGATCGTTGTGGGCCATGTGGTCGGGAATGACATAGGCAGCTTGCGTGGTACGTGCATCCACCAGCAGATAGCGCGCCGTGAGCGACGCCAGCTCGGGGCTGCGGCTGCGCACCAGCCACAGCGCCAGGTCCAGATGGGCCATGGCAGCGCCAGCCGTGACAAAGCCGCCCGAGTTGACCAGCATGCGCGACTCGTCCAGCTCAATCTGTGGAAAACGTTCGCGGAACATCGGTGCCAGCCACCAGCTGGTGGTGGCGCGGTGGCCATCCAGCAGCGCGGTACCGGCCAGCAAAAAGGTGCCGGTGCAGGCAGCGCAGACCATGGTGCCGCCGCCGGAGACTTCGCTCAGCCAAGCGGTGGCATCCACCACCTCGGGCTTTTCCAACGCCAACGCCAGGGCCGGGGGCATTTTGGCGCCCAGCGCGGGTACCACCATGACATCGGGGCGCACGGCGGCATTGACCGGCACCACCGGCACGATAAAGCCGTTGGCCGTGCGAATCCGCCGGCGCAACCCCACCAGCGAGACTTCAAACTGGGGAACCGACAAGCCCACCGAGGGGGCCAGTTCGTTGGCAATGCCCAGGGTGTCCATCAAGGTCGACACGCCGGTGTCGAACATGTTGTCGGTGGCAAGAATCTGGATTTTCATGGCACGAATGGTATCAATAATGCCATTTTTGCCACTCAGTGCAAATCCGTGCATCCGGCGGCGGTGCACGCTGCGTACGCTGCTGTCAGCCGATGCGTTCGAGAATCAGAACCGCAAAAAAACCGAAGGCCGCAATCAGCGTCCACTTCAGTGTAAGCAGTCCAAACCGCTTGTACATGGGCTGGCCGGTACCCGCGTAAACCGCAAAAGATACCGCTGCTGCAAGCAGGAGCAGCAGGATGATCCAGCGGAACAGAAGCATGCGCCCTACCAGGCCCGCGCCAGCTGGGCAAAGCCGCCGGGGGCTTTTTTCTCGTCGTCAAAGGCAACGATCTCGTAGGCTTCGGGGCGCGACAGCAGCTCGCGCAGCAGCTGGTTGTTCAGCGCGTGGCCGGAGCGGAAGGCACTGTAGGCAGCCAGAAGCGGTTTGCCCAGCAGATACAAGTCACCCATCGCATCGAGAATTTTGTGTTTGACGAACTCGTCGTCGTAGCGCAGGCCGTCGCTGTTGAGCACCTTGTAGTCGTCCATCACGATGGCGTTGTCCAGGCCACCGCCCAGCGCCAGGCCGTTGGCCCGCATCATCTCCACGTCTTTGGTAAAGCCAAAGGTGCGGGCGCGGGCGATGTCGCGGCTGTAGTTGCCCAGCGACATGTCGAACTCGACCCGCTGGCCGGTGGAGTCAACCGCCGGGTGGTCAAAGTCGATTTCAAAGCTCAGCTTGTAGCCGTGGTAGGGCTCAAGGCGCGCCCACTTGGTATTGGCGCCCTGCCCCTCGCGCACTTCCACGGCCTGCGTGACGCGGATGAAACGTTTGGGCGCGCGCTGCAGCGCAATGCCGGCGCTTTGCAGCAGAAACACGAAGGACGAGGCCGAGCCGTCGAGGATGGGCACCTCTTCGGCGGTGATGTCCACATACAGGTTGTCAATGCCCAGGCCGGCGCAGGCCGACATGAGGTGCTCGACGGTGTGCACCTTGGCGCCCCGGTTGGAAATGGTCGATGCCATGCGCGTGTCAGTGACCGACAGCGCCGAGATGGGAATGTCCACCGGCTCCGGCAGGTCGATGCGCCGGAACACGATGCCGGTATCGGGCTGGGCCGGACGCAGGGTCAACTCGACCCGCTGGCCACTGTGCAGTCCCACGCCGACCGCGCGGGTCAGGGACTTCAGGGTGCGTTGCTGGAGCATGACCCTATTGTAAAAGTTGCAGCTAGGGCCTGCGCCCTAGCTTGGTAAACCCTGGGTAAAAAACTGGAGACCCTGGCGGGTCTCCAGCCTAGTCTGCCTGTTTGCGCAGGAAGGCGGGGATTTCAAAATCGTCCATCCCCCCCGACGACAGGGCATCGACCTTGGCCGCCGCCTGGGTGCGGTTGGTGCGCCAGACACTGGGGGTGTTCATGCCGCCATAGTCGGTTTGCGCCATGCCCGGCGCTGCATTGCCAGCCACCGCGTTTTGCTGCGGCAGGTTGAAACCCACGTTGTCGGTACCGGTACGCAGCACCTGCAGCGGTGGCGCCGTGCGGCGGGTGTTCTGGCGGCTCAGGCCCGTGGCGATCACCGTCACACGCACCTTGTCACCGAGTTCGTCGTCGTAGGCTGCACCATAGATCACGTGCGCGTCGGGCGAGGCGTAGGCACGGATGGTGTTCATCGCCAGCCGCGATTCGTTCAGCTTGAGCGAGCCCTTGGCTGCAGTGATCAGCACCAGCACGCCCTTGGCGCCGGACAGGTCGATGCCTTCCAGCAGCGGGCAGGCCACGGCCTGCTCGGCGGCAATGCGGGCGCGGTCCGGGCCTTCGGCCATGGCGGTGCCCATCATGGCCTTGCCCGGCTCGCCCATCACGGTGCGCACGTCTTCGAAGTCGACGTTGACGCTACCGTACTCGTTGATGATCTCGGCAATGCCGCCGACCGCGTTTTTCAGCACGTCGTTGGCATGGGCAAAGGCCTCGTCCTGGGTCACTTCTTCGCCCAGCACTTCGAGCAGCTTCTCGTTGAGCACCACAATCAGCGAATCGACATTGGCTTCGAGTTCGGTCAGGCCGTTGTCGGCGTTGGTCATGCGGCGACCGCCTTCAAACTCGAAGGGTTTGGTCACCACACCCACCGTGAGAATGCCCATTTCCTTGGCCACGCGGGCGATCACGGGTGCAGCGCCGGTGCCGGTGCCACCGCCCATGCCGGCCGTAATAAACAGCATGTGCGAACCGGAGATGGCGGCACGGATGTCGTCTACCGCCAGTTCGGCGGCCTCGCGGCCCTTGTCGGGTTTGCTGCCGGCGCCCAGGCCGCTGGTGCCCAGCTGGATGACCTTGTGCGCGGGGCTGCGCGACAGCGCCTGCGCGTCGGTGTTGGCGCAGATGAATTCCACACCCTGCACGCGGCAGTTCATCATGTGCTGCACGGCGTTGCCGCCGCCGCCGCCGACCCCGATGACCTTGATCTGGGTGCCCTGGTCGAACTCCTCGACGTCCATCATTTCTATGCTCATGTGATTCTCCTGAATTTCAGATTTTCTGCAGTTGCCAAAGTGTTTTTATGTGTGGTCCAGCCGTGATTGTCATCCGGTCGGCGGCCCTTTGCCAGGCCAGAGAACGGATAAAGTGGTGGGCTCGCGGATGTTGGTGTGGGCCATGTCAGAAGTTCCCCACAAACCAGTCCTTGACGCGCCCAAAAGCGGTCTGGACCGAGCCATTCTTTTGCGCCACCTTGAAGCCGCGCAGGCGCGCCATGCGGGCTTCTTCCAGCAAACCCATCACCGTGGCTGCACGCGGCTGCGCCACCATGTCGGACAGCGCGCTGGCGTACTTGGGTATGCCGCGGCGCACCGGTTTCAGAAAGATGTCTTCGCCCAGCTCCAGCATGCCCGGCATGATGGAGCTGCCACCGGTGAGCACAATGCCGGACGACAGCACCTCTTCAAAGCCCGACTCGCGCACCACCTGCTGCACCAGCGAGAAAATTTCTTCCACCCGCGGCTCAATCACACCGGCCAGCGCCTGCATGGACAGCATGCGCGGACCGCGGTCGCCCAGGCCGGGCACCTCGACCTGGCTGTCGGGGTTGGCCAAAAGCTGCTTGGCAAACCCCGATTCAACCTTGATGTCCTCGGCGTCCTTGGTCGGGGTGCGCAACGCCATCGCAATGTCGCTGGTGATCAGGTCGCCAGCAATCGGAATCACTGCGGTGTGGCGGATGGCCCCGCCAGTAAAAATGGCCACGTCGGTGGTACCAGCGCCAATGTCCACCAGGCAAACGCCCAGCTCGCGCTCGTCTTCGGTCAGCACCGCCAGGCTCGAAGCCAGCGGGTTGAGCATGAGCTGGTCCACGTCCAGCCCGCAGCGGCGTACACACTTGATGATGTTCTCGGCCGCACTTTGCGCGCCGGTGACGATGTGGATCTTGGCCTCCAGCCGGATGCCGCTCATGCCAATCGGCTCTCGCACATCCTGGCCGTCGATGACAAACTCCTGCGGCTCCACCAGCAGCAGCCGCTGGTCGCTGGAGATGTTGATGGCCTTGGCCGTTTCCACCACCCGCGCCACATCGGCCTGCGTGACCTCGCGGTCTTTCACGGCCACCATGCCGGTGGAATTGATGCCGCGAATATGGCTTCCGGTAATGCCGGTGTAGACCCGGGTGATCTTGCAGTCGGCCATCAGCTCGGCCTCTTTCAGCGCCAGCTGGATGCTCTGCACCGTG
>JAZKCX010000170.1:0-5011 GCA_040387875.1 Pseudomonadota bacterium
AGCGTGGGGCTGGCCTGCTGGTGCTCCAGCACGTCGCAGATCAGGGCGGTGTCGCAGTAAATGTCAGCTCCGATCTGCAGCACCGGCGTGCGGCGGTAGCCACCGGTGAGCGCCTGCACATCGGGCTTGGGCATCACGCTGGGAATGAAAACCGAGCGCCAGGTCAGGCCTTTGGAGCCCAGAATCAGCCGGATTTTTTCGGCGAAGGGCGAGACCGGGTAGTGGTGCAGGATGAGGTCGGACATGGATTTTCCTAGTCGGTGGAAATTGCGTTGAAATCGTTCAGGCTGCGCAGCCCGGTGGGCAGGCGCTTGACGTACTTGAAGGTGCCGGTGGCGTGGGCGCAGGCGCGCTGTTCGGCGTCAAAAATCGTGGCCTCAACAAAGGCCATGGTGGCGGTGCGGTGCTTGAGCAGGCCACGCGCCAGCAGAGCGCCCTGCGCCGGCCGCATGAAGCTGGTTTTCATCTCGATGGTGACAATGCCCGACTCCTTGGCCACGCTGCGCGCTGCCACCGCCATGGCCACATCGAGCAGCGTCATACAGGCGCCGCCGTGTACCACGCCGAAAGAATTGAGGTGCTCGGGTTGGGGATCGAAGGCGATGGTCGATTCGCCACCGTCGAAGTGTTCCAGCTGAAAGCCCAGATGGTGGACAAAGGGAATGTCGGCGCCGAAGTTCATGGTGCCGCCGTCGCGCAGGGCCGCCCCAAGCAAGGCACGGTCCCCTCGGGGGGCAGCGCAGTACACGAAGTGACAAGCGTGGGGGCCATGTCAGCCGCCGGTGATGACACTGACGCCGCCGTCTACTGCCATCCATTGGCCCGTAATGTGTTTGCCGGCGTCTGACGCGTACAAGACTGCCAGCCCCTTCAAGTCTTCGTCCCCGCCCAGCCGCCGCAACGGCGCCCCGGCAGCCAGCTTTTCCTCGCCCAGCCGCTCCAGCGTGCCGGCCGTCATCTTGCTAGGAAAAAAGCCAGGGCAGATGGCGTTGACGTTGATGTTGTACGGCCCCCACTCGCAGGCCAGCGCACGGGTGAAGTTGATGACGGCGCCCTTGGAGGTGTTGTAGGCAATCGTCTTCATCTCGCTCGGGTTGCCGCCCAGCCCGGCGATGGAGGCCACGTTCAAAATGCGCCCGCCCTTGCGCGGAATCATGCTGAGCTTGGCAATCTGCTGGCTCAGAATAAAGTAGCCGCGCACGTTCAGGTTCATCACCTTGTCCCAGGCGTCCACCGGGTGGTCTTCGGCCGGCGCGCCCCAGGCGGCGCCGGCGTTGTTGACCAGAATATCGACATGGCCCATGCGCTGCAGCGTTTCGTCGGCGAGACGGCGAATGTCTTCTTCTTTCGCGCAGTCGGCCGCAATCCAGCGGGTGTCTATGCCGGCGGCCTGCAGGTCGGCGCTGGCTTCTTCCAGGTCGCTGGCCTTGCGCGAGCTCAGCATGATGCGGGCGCCCGCCTCGCCCAGCGCCTGCGCCAGTTGCAGGCCCAGGCCGCGCGAACCGCCGGTAACCAGCGCGGTCTTGCCGGTGAGGTCAAAAAGTTGCTGGATGGTGCGGGTCATAGCGTTTCCTCGTGGTGATCGGTCATGCGCATTTTGCTGGCGCTGATTGTGCGACGGCGGAACGCAGCCCGGCTGTCCCCCGCGCGATAAAAAAGGCTAGCGACTGTCGACCTGCAACCGCGAACGGACCCAGATCAGCACTGCGCCAATCAACACTTCGGTGCCGCCGACGGCCAGCAATGTCAGGCCCAGCGCCTCGTCGCTGCGCTGCACCGCAAAACCGGTAATCACCACCAGCAGGCCGCTGTAGATGAGTATCCAGATGATGCGGTGCAGCCACTGGATCGTTTGGGCGCTGGCCATTAAAAAGCGTCCTCGGGCATGGTGGCGCAGGTGGGGTCGCGCGTGGCCACCACCGACAGCCAGGCGCCAATTTTAGGTAGCTCATAGTGGTAAAAATAGCGCATAGCCAGCGTCTTTCCTTGTTTCATTGCTCTGTTTTCAGTAGCATTCAGCGTGCTGGCGGCAAGTGCAACGTCCAGCCAGATCCAGGCCAGCACGGTATGGCCGAAGGCCTGCAGGTAGGGTACCGCATTGGCCAGCGCCTCGGCCGGGTTGCCGGTGGCCCAGGCGGCTTTGGTCGCCGCGCCTGTCTGCTGCAGCGCTTGCGCCAAGGCGTTGGCATGGGCGGCCAGTTCAGGCTGTTGAATGGCGCGCTCTACCGTGGCGTTGATGCGCGCCCCCAGCAACTGCAAGCCGCGGCCGCCCTCCATCAACACCTTGCGGCCCAGCAGGTCGGTCGCCTGGATGCCGTGCGTGCCCTCGTGGATCATGTTCAGGCGGTTGTCGCGCCAGTACTGTTCGACCGGGAAGTCGCGGGTGTAGCCGTAGCCGCCGTGCACCTGGATGGCCAGGCTGTTGGCTTCCAGGCACCACTCGCTGGGCCAGCTTTTGGCAATGGGTGTGAGCACCTCCAGCAGCAGCCGGGCTTCGTCAGCGGCTGCCGGTTCGGCGGTGTGCTGCTCGTCGACTAGCTTCGCGCAGTACAGCTCCAGCGCCAGTGCGCCTTCGCAGTAGGACTTCTGCGCCAGCAGCATGCGCTTGACGTCGGCGTGTTCGATGATGCGGATTTGTGGTGCTGCGGTGTCTTTGCCAGCAGGACCTACCGCCCTGCCCTGCGGCCGGTTCTTGGCGTACTCCAGACTGGCCTGGTAGCCCGCCATGCCCAGCATCGTTGCCGCCATGCCCACGCCGATGCGGGCCTCGTTCATCATGTGGAACATGCAGCGCAGGCCTTCGCCGGGCTTGCCGACCAGGTAGCCCACTGCACCCGGTTTTCCGTCCACCGGGAACTTGCCCTCGCCAAAATTCAGCAGCGTATTCGTGGTGCCGCGCCAGCCCAGCTTGTGGTTCAGGCCGGCCAGCGCCACGTCGTTGCGCACGCCGGTGAGTCGGCCCTGCGCGTCGACCAGCTTCTTGGGCACGATGAACAGCGAGATGCCCCGCACGCCGGGCACGGCCTTGCCATCGGCGCCGGGAATCTTGGCCAGCACCAGGTGAATGATGTTTTCGGTCAGCTCGTGTTCGCCGGCCGAAATCCACATCTTGTTGCCCTTCAGGCGAAAGCGGGGGCCGAGTGGGTCACTCTGGAAGTCTTCGCCGTCAGGCACGGCTTTGGTGGCCACATCGCTGAGGCTGGAGCCCGCCTGCGGTTCGCTCAGACACATGGTGCCCGACCAGCGGCCAGAAAATTCGTTCAGCGCGAACACCTGCTTCTGCAGATCGGTTCCGTGCGCCATCAGCAGATTGGCGTTGCCGGTGGTCAGCATGCCCGAACCAATGCTGACCGAGGCCATCGCAAAAAACGCGTTGGCAGCAGCTTCCACCGTGTAGGGCAGCTGCATGCCACCGATGGCGTAGTCCTGTGCGGCGCTCAGCATGCCGCTGGCGGCGTAGGCCTTTTGCGCGTCGTGCGTGGCCTGCGGCAGCATGACCTTTTCGCCGTCGAAATGCGGCTCCTGGGTATCCACAACGCGGTTGAACGGCGCGTATTTTTCGCGGGCGATGCGCTCGCAGGTGTCGAGCACCGCGTCAAAGGTTTCGCGGCTGTGGTCGGCGAAGCGCGCACGCGCGGTCAGCGATGGCACGTCCAGCCAGTGGTAGAGCAAAAAGTCGAGGGTGGCGCGCATCGTGGCAGGTCTTTCGGCGCGAACGCGCTCAGGCGGGGGTTTCGGTGTCGGAAGTGCTGGCCAGGCGGCTGATGGTGCCCTGCGCCACGGCGCACAGCCGCTCCTCGCCGCCGTTGACCACCAGCACGTCGCAGCGGCAGACCGCCTGCGACTTGCCCACGTGCACCGCGTGCGCACGGGCAATCAGCCGCTCGCCGATGGCCGGCCGCACGTAGTTGATCTTGAACTCGGAGGTGACGACCGGCGTTTCCAGCGCAGCGCCACCGGCGTAGGTGAGTGCGTTGTCGGCCAGGTAACTGAGCACGCCGCCGTGCACAAAGCCGTTTTGCTGCAGCAGCTGCGGCGTGACCGCCACCTGCAACTCGGCCTCGCCAGGTGACAGCGATGCCAGTTCGGCGCCCAGCAACACGCTGAAGGGCTGGGAGGCCATGACCTCCCGCCCGATCTTGAGCCACAAGGCGGCAGCGCTGCCCATGGCTTGCGCCTTACAGCACTTCGAAAATGCCGGCCGCGCCCATGCCGCCGCCAATGCACATGGTCACCGCCACGCGCTTGGCGCCACGGCGCTTGCCTTCGATGAGGGCGTGGCCGGTCAGGCGCTGGCCGCTCACGCCGTAGGGGTGGCCGACCGCAATGGCACCGCCGTTCACATTCAGGCGGTCCGCCGGGATGCCCAGCTTGTCGCGGCAGTACAGCACCTGCACTGCGAAGGCTTCGTTCAGCTCCCACAGGTCGATGTCGTTCACCGTCAGGCCCAGGCGCTTCAGCACCTTGGGCACGGCGAAGACCGGGCCAATGCCCATTTCGTCTGGCTCGCAGCCGGCTACCGCAAAACCGAGGAAACGGCCCAGCGGCTTGAGGCCCTTTTGCTGCGCGTATTTTTCGTCCACCAGTACGCAGGCACCGGCGCCGTCGGAGAACTGGCTGGCATTACCGGCGGCCACCACGCCGCCGGGCACAGCGGGTTTGATGCCGGCCAGCGCTTCTTTGGTGGTGCCTTCGCGGATGCCTTCGTCCTTGCTCACGGTAACTTGCTTGGTGCGCAGGCCCATGACCGGATCGGCCACGCCGGCGGTCACGGTGATGGGGGCAATCTCGGCCTCGAACAGGCCGGCGGCCAGGGCCGCGCTGGCGCGTTGCTGGCTCTGCGCACCGTATTCGTCCATCGCGTCGCGGCCAATGCCGTAGCGCTTGGCCACCTGCTCGGCGGTCTGCAGCATGTTCCAGTAGATCTCGGGCTTTTTCCTGGCCAGGTCCAGGTCACGCAGCATGTGGGTGTTCATTTCCTGCTGCACGCAGGAGATGCTTTCCACGCCAC
>JAZKCX010000171.1:0-5047 GCA_040387875.1 Pseudomonadota bacterium
CGGAAGGTGTCGACCCGCACGTCCGACGGGTTGATATCGATTTCGATCGAGTCGTCGATCTCGGGGTAGACAAACACGCTGGCAAAGCTGGTGTGGCGGCCACCGGCTGAATCAAACGGGCTTTTGCGTACCAGACGGTGCACACCGGTTTCGGTGCGCAGCAGGCCAAAGGCGTATTCGCCCTCGATCTTGATGGTCGCGCCCTTGATGCCGGCCGTGTCGCCGGGCGACTCGTCCTCAATCTGCGTTTTAAAGCCCTTGCGCTCGGCGTATTTCAGGTACTGGCGCAGCAGCATGCTGGCCCAGTCGCAGGCTTCGGTACCACCGGCGCCGGCCTGGATGTCCAGAAAGGCGTTCAGCGGGTCGGCCGGGTTGTTGAACATGCGGCGGAATTCCAACAGCTCCACGTCCTTGGCCAGCGCGGCGGCATCGCCTTCTATGGACAGCAAGCCGTTGGTGTCGCCCTCGTCGCGGCTCATTTCAAACAGCTCGGCGTTGTCGGCCAGCTCGCTTTGCAGCCGGTCGAGGGTGGAGACCACCGCCTCCAGCGATTTTTTCTCGCGGCCGAGTTCCTGCGCGTGTTTGGGATCGTTCCAGACGCTGGGGTCTTCCAGCGCTGCGTTGACTTCTAGCAGCCGACGGGCTTTTTGATCGTAGTCAAAGATACCCCCGGAGCTCGAGGGTGCGGGCAGCCAGGTCGCTGAGTTGGGCTGCAATGGCGTTGCTGTGTTCTGCGTCCATGGAGAAATCCTTCGGTATGGGTTGGTATTTTGGGGAAAGCCGATACAGCTTTCGCAACCTGCCATTTTCTCATGACGGCAATCACCCCCACGCTCCGCCGCTGCGTGGGTCGCTGCCCCCCGAGGGGGCTGTTCCGCCTTGGGGGCGGCCCGGCGGCGGAACGTTCGTTTCAGTGCTTGCCGAGGAAGTCTTCAATCAGGCGCGCCAGCGCCCCTGGCTGGTCGTGGTGCAGCATGTGGCCGGCATCGTCGATCACGGCGGTCTGCACCTGGGGTACTGACTTCAGCCGCTCGTGGTACTGCTCCAGCGTGTAGCTGCCGCCCCACCATTTCTGCAGGCTGTTGTCCGTGGCTTCCACTGCCAGCACGGGCGCGGTAATGCGCCGGTAAATATCCAGCACCTCGTCCACCCGGTAGAGCTGGGCGTTGCTGATCTTGTGGGCGGGCTCGCCCAGCACCTGCCAGCGGCTTGTGCCGTCGGGCTGCGCCTCTTCGCGGGCCCAGTGCTGCGCCAGCCATTCGGCCTTGTGGCGGCCGGCGTCGTCACGCGCCAGCCGGGGGTTGGTTTTCATCAGCCGGGCCACCACACCGGCCAGGCTGTCGTAGGGCCGCAGTTGCAACTCGCCGCGGTGCAGGCCCTTGAGTTCGTCCATCCATTTGGCATAACGACCGGCGGCCTGTTTGGGGTGGGTGGCGGCCAGGCCAAAGCCTTCGAGGTTGACCAGCCGGCGAATCCGCGCGGGCCGCACGCCGGCATACACCATGGCGATGTTGCCACCCATGCTGTGGCCGAGCAAATCCACCGGCGCGTCGGGCGAAAAGTGGTCAATCAGAAAGTCGAGGTCGGCCAGGTAGTCGGGGAAAAAATAGTTGTCGGCACCGCCAGCGTCGGTCAGGCCAAAACCACGCCAGTCGGGCGCAATGATGTGGCGCTCCTGCTGCAGCGCATCGACCATGAACTGAAACGACGCGCCCACATCCATCCAGCCGTGGACCAGCACTAGCGGCGCCTGGCGGGCCTGCGGCTGGCCCCAGGTGCGCACGTGGTAGCGCAGATTACGGAGGGGAATGAATTCGCTGCGCGATGTTTTGCGGACCTGGTACATGCCGCGATGGTACGCATGTGCGGAGCGGCACACAGTCCTGGCAGGGACAAACACGGATATGAAAGCGCGCTGTCAGCTATTAAATAAATAGCTTAAAAATGAATATTGGCGCCGGCTACAGGCATTTTCTATTCCAAAAATAGCCTGTAGCCGACAATTTGTGCCTGTGAGCCCGGTGGCGTGCCCCACGGGTACGCGCACCCCAAGGCTTACTTGTTGCTCACTGGCCGGGGTGGCGCTTCGGCCACATAAATTTCCACCCGGCGGTTGGCTGCGCGGCCCTGGGCCGTGTTGTTGTCGGCAATCGGTTCGCGTTTGCCGCGGCCGTCAATTGCCAGCCGGTTCACCGTCACGCCGCGGCCTACCAGGTAATCGCGGGTGCTGGCGGCGCGTTCTACCGACAGCGGGTTGTTGATGGCATCGCTGCCGGTGCTGTCGGTGTGGCCCACGATGGTGACGGTGGTCACACCGTGCTGCCGCAGGCTTTCGGCAAACTTGTCGAGCACCGGCGAGAAGTTGGGCTTGATGGCCGAGCGGCCCACGTCGAAAGAAACATCGCTGGGGATGTCCAGCTTGAGCTGGTTGTCGGCCGTCTGCGTCACGCCCACGCCGGTACCCTGCGTGGCCTGCTCCATGGCGCGTTTCTGGTCCTGCATTTTTTGCGACCAGATATAGCCGGCGCCGGCGCCCACCGCCGCGCCCAGCACTGCGCCCTGGCCGGCACGTTTGGAGTCGCCCGTGACTGCGCCCAGCACCGCACCGGCCACTGCGCCAATGGCAGCACCTTTGCCGGTGTCCTGCTGGGTCTGGCTCATGTTGCTGCAGCCAGCAAGGGAAGACAGGACAAGGGCGGCGCCGGCCACCGAAGTTACGACTAGTTTCATTGGGGATCCTCCAGAAAGTAAAAAGCGAAGGGCGGTTAGCCCCTCGCGTTGTGCATGATAGAGCAGCGTTGCGCTGCGTGCCACCGGGCAAACCTTAAACTTGGTCCATTGAATCCACCTACCAAGACAGCCGCATGAAAACCATTACGCTGGGCACCAGCGACCTGCACGTCACCCCCATCTGCCTGGGCACCATGACTTTGGGTGAACAGGTCAGCCAGGAGCTAGCCCACAACATTCTGGACCGCGCGCTGGAGCGCGGCATCAACTTTCTCGACACGGCCGAGATGTACTCCGTGCCGCCCAAGGCCGAAACCTTTGGCGCTACCGAAACCATTCTGGGCCACTGGTTTGCCAGCCGACCCGGCGCGCGCAACAAGGTGGTGCTGGCGACCAAGGTGGCCGGCCCCTCGCGCAACATGCCCTGGGTGCACGGCGGCAGTGCCGACCTCACGCCGGACACCATTCGCGCCGCCTGCGACGACAGCCTGAAACGCCTGCAGACGGATGTGATTGACCTCTACCAGATCCACTGGCCGGTGCGCCATGTGCCGATGTTTGGCATGGCCTATTTCGACCCCGCCAAGGACAAGCCAGTCACTTCCATCCACGACCAGTTGGATGCACTGGCCGGTCTGGTGAAAGCCGGCAAGGTGCGCCATGTGGGCCTGTCGAACGAAACGCCTTATGGCGTGGCCGAATTCGTGCGGTTGGCCGAGCAGCACGGCCTGCCGCGCATTGCCAGCGTGCAGAACCCGTATTGCCTGGTGAACCGCACGGTGGAGAACGGACTGGACGAAGTGATGCACCGACTGAACGTGTCGCTGCTGGCCTATTCGCCGCTGGCCTTTGGTTTGCTCACCGGCAAGTACGACAGCACCGGCCTGACCGGCGCGGGGGCACCCGGCGAAGGGCGTCTGGCCAAATTCGAATCCATGCGCAAGCAGCGCTGGGGCCGGCCCGAGGCACTGGTGGCCGCCACCCGCTACAACCAGTTGGCGCGCGACAACGGCCTCACGCCAACCCAACTGGCGCTGGCGTTTTGCTACACCAAATGGCAAGTGGCCAGCACCATCATTGGTGTGACGTCCCTTGCACAGCTCGATGAGGACTGCGACATTCTGGGCACCACGCTGTCGCCTGAAGTGCTGGCAGAAATCGACGCGATCCGCTGGGAAATGAAAGACCCGGCACTGTGACTTGAGCGGTATGGGCAAGAAAGACCACGTCAGCGAAACCCCGGCCACCCAATTGCTCAAGGCGCACAAGGTGGCCTACACCGAGCACCCCTACGAATACCTGCAGCACGGTGGTGCGCAGCACAGCGCCCAGGTGCTGGGGCTGGACCCGTTCAGCGTGGTCAAAACCTTGGTCATGCAGGACCAGGACGCCAAGCCGCTGCTGGTGCTGATGCACGGCAACCGTACCGTGTCCACCAAAAACCTGGCGCGACAGATCGGTGCCAAATCGGTCGAGCCCTGCAAGCCCGAGGTGGCGAACCGGCACAGCGGCTATCTGGTGGGCGGCACCTCGCCGTTCGGCACGCGCAAGGCCATGCCTGTGTACATTGAAGAAACCATTCTGGCGCTGCCGAAGATCGCCATCAACGGCGGCAGGCGCGGTTATCTGGTGGGCATTGCGCCGCAGGTCTGCGTGGCGTTGCTGGGCGCCAAGCCGGTGCAGTGTGCGCTGGCAGAATAGCGCGCATGCAAGCCCTTTATCCCGCTCTCGCCACGGTTGCCGCCTACCTGCTGGGCTCGCTGTCGTTCGCCGTCATCGTCAGCCAACTGATGGGCCTAAACGACCCGCGCAGCTACGGCAGCAAAAACCCCGGCGCCACCAACGTGCTGCGCTCGGGCAGCAAGCCGGCCGCCATTGCCACGCTGCTGCTCGATGCATTGAAGGGCTGGCTGCCGGTGGCGCTGGTGGCCTGGTACGGCAAGCCGTACGGCATGGAAGAGGGCACGATGGCCCTGGTAGGGCTGGCCGCCTTTCTGGGCCACCTGTACCCGGTGTTCTTCAAATTTGTGGGTGGCAAAGGCGTGGCCACTGCCATTGGCGTGTTCTTTGGTGTGCACTGGGTGCTGGGCCTGGCCTGCTGCGCGAGCTGGCTCATCATTGCGTTTTTCTTTCGCTATTCGTCGCTGGCTTCCCTGGTGGCGGCGGTGTTTGCGCCTGCCTACTATTTGTTTGGCAACCGCGTGGTCTGGTATGCCGACAAAACCATTGTGCTGGCGCTGGTGGTGATGGCCGCGCTGCTGGCCTGGCGGCACCGCGAGAACATCGCGCGGCTGATTGCCGGCAAAGAGCCTCGGCT
>JAZKCX010000172.1:0-5420 GCA_040387875.1 Pseudomonadota bacterium
AGAACGCTGCGCTCTGCGCCAGCTTGGCCAGCACGCCATCAATCTTTTCGGCCACCGCATCCAGCGCCGGGTTTTTGTGCTGCGCCATCACGGGCGCCATCTTGTCGTAGCTCACCTGGGTGACACACTGCCGGTCTTCGTAGACAAAAATCTTGGTCGGCAGGTACAGGCCGACCTCGGGCCCGCCGGCTTCCAGCAGCTTTTTGGCAGTCAGCGGATTGCCGATGACAAACAGCCGCGCCTTCATGCTGATGGGCACGCGCGACATCACCTTGCCCCAGTTGAGCTCGGCCACGTTGATGAGCCCGCTTTTGCCAGCCAGGGTTTCCATTTCTTCGGTCAGCTCGGCAAAGTCCTTGGCTGCGCTGACCTTGTGGCCCAGAAATTCGGTGCTGGCCTTGCCCAGTTCGGACTCCAGGTCTTTGACCGCCTGCTCAAAGGGCTTGAGCGATGCAATCACTACATGGGTGTTGGTGTAATGGGTCTCGGTGGTCTGGCTGGTCATGTTTTCTTCTTTCGATTGCTAAAGAAAACATTGTCGGCACGGGCTTGGGTCGCAGCAGTCGGCGCGGCGCGCCTGTGGCTGTGGGCCGGAGCCTACGCGAGGGACGGCGTTATGCAACTGCGCCGGGGTTCACCGGCAGCGCATTGATGGGGATGCGCAGGTAGGCCACGCCGTTGTCATCGGCCGGCGGCAGGGCGCCGGCCCGCACATTGACCTGGATGGCCGGAAGTATCAGCGTGGGTACTTCGAGTGTGGCGTCACGTGCCTTGCGCATGGCCACAAATGCTTCTTCGCTGATGCCGTCGCGCACATGGATGTTGTCGGCCCGCTGCTCGGCCACCGTGGTTTGCCAGCGCGGCGCACGGCCGGACGGCGGGTAGTCGTGGCAGACATACATGGTGGTTTCGGGCGGCAAGGCCAGCAGGCGCTGCATTGACTGGTACAGGCGGTGTGCATCGCCACCGGGAAAGTCAGCGCGGGCGCTGCCGACATCGGGCATGAACAGGGTGTCGCCGACAAATACCGCGCCGTCCACTTGGTAGGCCATGTCGGCCGGCGTGTGGCCGGGTACCAGCAGGGCCGTGACCTCGGTGTTGCCAATCTGAAAAACCTCGCCGTCCCGGAACAGGTGGTCAAACTGGCTGCCGTCGGGCAGAAAGCTGCGTTCCAGGTTGTAGATTTTCTTGAAGGTGGCCTGCACTTCGCGGATGTTTTCGCCAATCGCGATACGGCCACCCACCTGCGACTGCAGGTAACGCGCACCCGAAAGGTGGTCGGCATGGGCGTGGGTTTCCAGAATCCAGTCAACCTGCAGGCGCTCGGTACGCAGGTAGTCCAGCACGGCATCGGCAGAGGTGGTGGAGGTATGGCCGGATTTGAAGTCGTAGTCCAGCACCGGGTCGATCACCGCGGCGCGGCGGCTCGCGTGGTCCCACAGCACATAGCTCACGGTCCAAGTAGCGGAATCGAAAAAGCCTTGAATGGTGAATGGGGCGGACATAGGGCTTGCAGATAATCAGTTGACAAATATTATATTATTTTATATATTATTGTCAATCATGGCCGCAGCACATACCCATTCACCGTCCCTCGCCCATGCCGACCCGGCCGTTTTGCGGGCGGCGGCGGCCTTGGCGGTGGGCAAGCTCAAACTTCTGGCCAACGAAGACCGCCTGCTGCTTTTGTGCCAGCTCTCGCAGGGCGAGCTGTGTGTGGGCGAACTGGAAGAAACGTTGGGCATTCGCCAGCCCACGCTGTCGCAACAGCTTGGCGTGCTGCGCAGCGAAGGCGTGGTGGAAACCCGCCGCGAAGGAAAACACATTTACTACCGCGTGAGCGACCCGGCGCTGCTGGAAGTGCTGGCGGTGTTGTACCGGCTCTACTGTCCCAGGGAGGAACCATGAGCATTGACTGGAATGCCTTTACGCCGTGGTCGGCGCTGGCGGGCGGTGCGCTGATCGGGCTGGCCGCCGCCATGCTGCTGCTGCTCAATGGCCGGATTGCCGGTATCAGCGGCGTGCTGGGCGGCCTGCTCCGCCCACAGGCGGGCGATATCGGCTGGCGCCTTGCGTTTGTGGCGGGCCTGGTGCTGGCGCCGCTGGGCTACACGCTGCTGGCGGCCTTGCCACAGCCCCGCATTGATGCGGGTACCGGTGCACTGGTGCTGGCCGGCGTGATAGTGGGCACAGGCACACGTTATGGCGCGGGCTGCACCAGCGGCCATGGCGTGTGTGGGCTGTCGCGTCTGTCGCCCCGCTCACTGGTGGCCACCGCCACCTTTATGGCGGCGGGTTTTGTCACCGTCTACCTGCTGCGCCACAGCGGTCTGTTCTGAAAGAACCCATGCAAATATTCACCGCTTTGCTTGCCGGCCTTGTGTTTGGCCTCGGCCTTCTTTTGTCGGGCATGGCCGACCCCGCCAAGGTACTGGGATTTCTGGACCTTGCCGGGGCCTGGGACCCGTCGCTGGTGCTGGTGATGGCCGGTGCCATTGGCGTGGGCCTGCCGGTCTTCCACTACGCCGGTAAACGCCGCACCACCTTCTCCGGCGCGCCGCTGCAGCTGCCTTTGGCACGGCAGATCGATCGCCGGCTGGTACTGGGCGCCACGCTGTTTGGTGTGGGCTGGGGCATTGCCGGGTTTTGCCCCGGCCCCGCGCTGGTGGCCCTGGGCATGGGGCAGGGCAAAGCGGTTGTTTTTGTGCTCGCGATGCTCGCAGGCATGGCCGTGTTTGAATTGCGGGAGCGGCGGGCTCTTGCGATCGCGAGCACCGCAGCATGAACACGTCCATGACCTGGCTTGCCGCCGCCGTGACCGTGGGCGTGTTGATGGCTTACGAGCTTGCTTTGCTGCTGGCCCAGCGGCGCAACCCGCGCGGGCTGGCGCGTACCGCCCATGCAGCGCTGCGCGAAGAATGGTTTGTGGCCATCTCGCAGCAAAAGGGCTCGGAAATTCTGGCGGTGCAGACCCTGCGCAACTCGGTCATGTCGGCCACCATGACGGCTTCTACCGCCGTGCTGGGGCTGATGGGCACCGTGACCCTGGCCGCACCGTCCCTGCGCGACAGCCTGGGTGGCGCCGACCTTGCCACACCGCAGTTCACGTCGCGGCTGGCGCTGGAGCTGGTGCTGATGGCGCTGCTGTTTGCCTCGCTTTTTGCATCGACCATGGCAGTGCGCTACTACAACCATGCCGGTTTTGTGAGTGCCATGCCGGTCGAGTCTGACGCCCGCCAGCGCTGGGCCGAGGCCGGCATTGCCTATGTGCGCAAGGCCGGCATTCTGTACAGCTGGGGCTTGCACTACCTGATTCTGGTGGCGCCGATTCTGGTTTCCATTGTGTACCCCCTGGCGGGACCGGTGGCGGCGCTGCTGGTGGTGGCAGTGCTGTACGGATTCGACCGCTTTCAAGGCAAGCCCGGCGCCAGCAACCACCCGCTGGCTTGACGCGTCCCTCGGCGTAGGACTGCAACTACGCTGCCAGGGCGCTTTCGCCCCTTTTTATGGCGCATCCCGCAGTCCACACTGACTACCAAGCGTAGACGGGACGGCTGGACATCTGTTTGGCTCCGCCCGCTTTTACCGGAGATCAAACAATGCAAAAACTTCTTCAAACCACGCTGGCCGTTGCCGGCCTGGCCATTGCCGCACAGGCATCGGCCCAGGTCACGGTGTACGAGCGCGAAGGCTTTCAGGGCCGCTCTTTCACCGCCCAGCAGCAGATACCCAACCTCGACCGCTCCGCCTTCCGCGACCGCGCCTCGTCGGTGGTAGTGGCTGGCGAGCGCTGGGAGGTGTGTGACAACCTGCGTTTCAGCGGCCAGTGCATGGTCTTGCGGCCAGGGCGCTATGCGTCGCTGGCGGCCATGGGCATCAATGACCAGGTGTCGTCGGTGCGCGCCGTTCCGCGCAACGCCCGTGTGGCCGACAGCCGCTACGCGCCGCTGCCTGGCACGGTGCAGATCACCGTCTACGAGCGCGAAGGTTTTCAGGGCCGGTCTTTCTCCACCGACCAGCAGATGGGCAACGTTGACCGCAACGGTGGTTTTGGCAACCGCGCTGCATCCATGAAAGTCGTGGGCGCACCCTGGGAGATCTGCGAAGACACCCGCTTTAACGGGCGCTGCGTGGTTCTGCGCCCTGGCAGCTACCCTTCGATTGCACAAGTAGGTGTGAGCGACCGCGTGTCGTCCCTGCGCGCAGTGGACCGCAATGAGCCCGCAATGGTTACGCCCCAAGTGATTTTTTACGAGGGCGAGAACTTTCAGGGCCGGTCCATGACAACCCAGGCCCAGCTCAACCGCCTGGGGGGCACCGGTTTTAACGACCGCGCCTCGTCGGCCGAAATCATTGGCGCGCCCTGGGAGGTCTGTGAAGACCCCGGTTTCAACGGCCGCTGTGTGGTGTTGCGGCCGGGCAAATACCCGTCGCTGGTGCAGATGGGTCTGAACAACCGCGTTTCGTCGGTGCGTACCGTGCGCGGTGACGATGTGCGCGGCAACGCCAGCGCGCCTGCCCCCAACTACGCTTATGGTCGCCGCGACGGTGAACGCCTGTACGAAGCCAACGTTACTTCGGTGCGTGCGGTGGTCGGTACGCCCGAGCAGCGTTGCTGGGTCGAGCGTGAGCAGGCTCAACCCACCCGCAATACCAATGTGGGCGGTGCGATTGCCGGTGCATTGATCGGCGGCATTCTGGGCCACCAGGTCGGCGGCGGCAGTGGCAAAGACCTTGCCACCGTGGGCGGCGCAGTAGCCGGTGGCGTGATTGGTGCCAATGTGGGCGGCGGTTCGCAAACCACGCCGGTACAAAACGTACAGCGCTGCAACACCACGCCCAGCCAGGCCCGCCCCGACTACTGGGACGTAACCTACAACTTCCGTGGCCAGGAGCACCGCGTGCAGATGGCAACGCCGCCCGGCAATACCGTGCAGGTGAACGAGCAGGGCGAGCCCCGCGTCTAAGGCAATTCGGGCAGCGGCCAGCCGAGCAACTCGGCGAGCCGCTGCACCACCCAGCGCGATTCATCCGCGCTGACGCCAGCGTCCGGACTGGCCAGCCCCTGCAGGCAGCGCAGCAGCACTTCGCCCTCGGGCAGGCCCGTGCTGAACTCGATGGCCTTCGCGGTTTCGGTCAGCATCTGGGCCATGTCTTCGCACAGCTCGTAGCGCGCCGCCAGATCAACCCAGCCCAGGCTGGGTTTGGTCCGTCCGGGGAGGACATACAGCGCCATGAAAGATGGCGGAATGTCTATTTGCGAATCGCCCGACATGTATTGGTCCCGCTATGAAAGAGAATCAGCGAAAGGCGTAGGCCAGACCCGAGGCTACGCCGCCAAACAGGTCGCCCTCGACCAGCGGCACGCCGGGAAAAGCGGCCTGCAAGGCCTGCTGAAACGGCCGCAGCGCAGATGAACC
>JAZKCX010000173.1:0-14915 GCA_040387875.1 Pseudomonadota bacterium
ACCCCACCCAGGGCCTGCTGGACATGTACACCATCCGGCACTACAAGAAAGATTTTTCTAACCTCACGGTGGCCATCGTGGGCGACGTGCTGCATTCGCGGGTGGCGCGCTCCGACATCCACGCGCTCACCACGCTGGGCTGCGCCGAAGTGCGGGTGGTTGGCCCCAAGACGCTGGTGCCCGGCGACATGGCGCAGATGGGCGTGCGCGTCTGCCACACGCTGGAAGAAGGCATCAAGGGCTGCGACGTCATCATCATGCTGCGGCTGCAGAACGAACGCATGAGCGGCGCGCTGCTGCCGTCCAGCCAGGAATTCTTCAAGCGCTACGGCCTGACCGCCGAGAAGCTGCGGCTGGCCAAGCCCGACGCCATCGTGATGCACCCCGGCCCCATCAACCGCGGCGTCGAGATCGACTCGGCGGTGGTCGACGGCGCGCAGAGCGTGATCCTGCCGCAGGTGACGTTTGGCATCGCGGTAAGAATGGCGGTAATGGGGATCGTTGCGGGGAATGAAGCATGAAGATCCTCATCAAGAACGGCCGCGTCATCGACCCCGCCTCGGGTTTTGATGAAAAATGCGATGTAGCCGGCGCCGCTGGTCGCATCATTGCTATCAAGAACATAGCGAAAGACTTCGCGCCGAACAAGACGATTGACGCTACCGGCTGCATTGTTATGCCCGGCCTGGTCGATCTGGCGGTGCGCCTGCGCGAGCCGGGCTACGAGCACGAGGGTATGCTCGAATCGGAGCTGGCGGCAGCGGTGGCCGGCGGCATCACCAGCCTGGTCTGCCCGCCCGATACCGACCCGGTGCTCGACGAGCCCGGTCTGGTGGAAATGCTGAAGTTCCGCGCCGAGCGCCAGCACCAGTCGCGCGTTTTTCCGCTCGGCGCGCTCACCCGCAACCTGCAGGGCGAAGTGCTGACGGAAATGGTGCAACTCACCGAGGCCGGCTGCGTAGGTTTCAGCCAGGCCGAGGTGCCGCTGGCCAACACCCGCATCATGCAGCGCGCGTTGCAGTACGCCAGCACCTTTAACTACACGGTGTGGCTGCGGCCGCAGGAAATGTTTCTGGGCCAGGGCGTGGCAGCCAGCGGTGCGCTGGCCACGCGGCTGGGACTGGCCGGTATTCCCGAAGCCGCCGAGACGATTGCACTGCACACCATCTTCGAGCTGATGAAAGCCACCGGCGCCCGCGTGCACCTGTGCCGCATCAGCAGCGCGGCCGGCGTGGCACTGGTGCGCCAGGCCAAACAGCAGGGACTGAAAGTGAGTTGCGATGTGAGCATCAACTCCCTGCACCTGACCGATGCCGACATTGGCTTTTTCGACAGCCGCGCCCGCCTCAATCCGCCCCTGCGCCAGCAGCGCGACCGCGATGCGCTGCAGGCCGGGCTGGCCGACGGCGCCATCGACGCGCTGGTGTCCGACCACACACCGGTGGAAGCCGATGCCAAGACCCTGCCCTTTGCCGAAAGCGAGCCCGGTGCTACGGGACTGGAATTGCTGCTGAGCCTGGCGCTGAAATGGGGCGATGCGCCTGGCGGCCCCGGCCTGCAACGCGCACTCGCGGTGTTAACGCAAGGCCCGGCCAAAGTGCTGGGCGACGCGCTGGGCACGCTGCAGGCCAGCAGCGGCCGGCTGGTGGAAGGCGGTGCGGCCGACATCTGCATCTTCGACCCTAGCGCCGCATGGACGGTGGAGCCGAATGCGCTGTGCAGCCAGGGCAAACACACGCCTTTCTCCGGCTACCAGTTGCCGGGCCGTGTCCGCGCTACGCTGGTAGGCGGCCAACTGGCCTTTGAACGTTGAAACCTGTCCGGGGCCTGCCATGAAGTCCCCCTGGCTGCTGGGCCGTGCGCTGTGGAAACTGCTGCGCCTGCTGCTGCACATTTTTGATGGCCTGCTCACCATCTGGTGGCGTTTTCCCAAGCTCACGCCGCTGCAGCGCGAGGCCCGGGTGCAGGCCTGGGCGGCCGGCATGCTGGGCAAGCTGGGCATTACGCCGGTGGTGCGCGGCACCCCCGCGCCCGGCGGCCCCATGCTGCTGGTGGCCAACCATATTTCGTGGCTCGACATTCCGGTGCTGCATGCGGCGCGCTACTGCCGTTTTGTCTCCAAGGCCGACGTGAGGCAGTGGCCGCTGATTGGCACGCTGGCCACAGCCGCCGGTACGCTGTACATCGAGCGCGAATCGCGCCGCGACGCAGTGCGGGTGGTGCACCACATGGCCGAGAGCCTGCGCGCTGGCGAGGTGGTGGCGGTGTTTCCCGAAGGCACTACCAGCGATGGTGTGAACCTGCTGCCCTTTCACGCCAATCTGCTGCAGGCGGCGATCTCGGTCAACGCGCCGGTACAGCCGATTGCACTGACCTTTTTAGACAGCGCCAGCGGTAAACGCACGCTGGCGCCTTGCTACATTGGCGACGATACGCTGGCGGGTTCGATCTGGCGCACGCTGGTGGCGCCGCCCATTACGGCAGTGGTGAATTTTGGCGCACCACAAGAAGCGGCCGGCCGCGACCGGCGGCAGTGGGCCAGCGACCTGCAAAACACCGTCAGCCGCCTGCGCGAGATGCGCTGAAAACGCCATCCAGAAACAGAAAAAGGGCCGAAGCCCTTTTTCTTTTGCAGGCCCCTTGCAGGGCAGCAGGCGTCAACCCAGAGGCGAAGCCAGACCACCTGCGAGGGCGCCGGTCAGCAGCTCAGGCAGGGTCGAGGCAATGGCCAGAGGGCCGCCAGCGCCGAGCAAATCGATATCCAGAGCAGGCAAACCGGGCAAGCTTGGCAGGCCAGGCAAACCACCGCCACCTTCGCCACCGGGCAAACCCGGCAGGCTGGGCAAACCACCGCTGAGCAGACTGGTCACGATGTCCAGGCCGGGCAGTGCAGGCAGACCCGGCAGACTGGGCAGACCAGCGGCGCCTTCTTCCGCACCAGGAAGACCAGGCAAGCCGGGAAGGCTGGCTGCGCCGGTTTCGCCACCGGGCAGGCCGGGCAAACCTGGCAGACCGCCGCTGAGCAGGCTGGTCAGGAAGTCCAAGCCGGGCAAGGCAGGCAGGCCAGGCAGGCCGCCGCCATCTTCACCACCGGGCAAACCGGGAAGGCTGGGCAAACCGCCGCTGAGCAATGTGGTCAGAATGTCCAGACCCGGCAGTGCGGGCAAACCGGGCAGGCCAGCGCCGCTTTCGCCGCCGGGCAGGCCCGGAAGGCCACCATCCAGGCCAGGCAGGGACGGCAGGCCGCCACTCAGCAGACCGCTGAAAGAACCCAATGGACCGCCAGCATTGGCGGTACCGAAATAAACTTCGTCTTCGGTGGAGGTCATCAAAATACCTTAAATGTTCGGTTGGACCGTGCACTGTAGTGCATTAGCGTGAACAAATGCGCAACTCACCCCAGATTTACAGGGTATTACAGGTCAGAAATAGCTACGTTTTTGACAGCAGGGTAATGGCGCCGGTATTGGCCCCGCGACCAGCCACCTCGTGGCGCTAGACGTTGAACAGGAAGTTCATCACATCGCCGTCTTTGACCACGTATTCCTTGCCTTCAGAGCGCATCTTGCCGGCATCTTTTGCACCCTGCTCGCCTTTGTGGGCGATGTAGTCGTCGTAGGCAATGGTCTGGGCGCGGATGTAGCCGCGCTCGAAGTCACCGTGAATCACGCCAGCCGCCTGCGGGCCGGTGTCGCCGATGTGGATGGTCCAGGCGCGCACTTCCTTCACGCCCGCGGTGAAGTAGGTCTGCAGGCCCAGCAGCTTGAAGGCCGCGCGGATCAGCCGGTTCAGGCCCGGCTCGTCCTGGCCGATTTCGGCGAGGAACATCTTTTTGTCCTCGTCGTCCATCTCGGACAGGTCCGCCTCGATCTTGGCGCAGATGGCGACCACCGGTGCCCCCTGCTTGACGGCGTATTCGCGCAGGCGGTCCAGATAGGGGTTATTCTCAAAACCGTCTTCGGCCACGTTGCCGACAAACATCGCGGGTTTGGCAGTGATCAGCGTGAAGCTCTTGACCAGCGGCAGCTCTTCTTTTGTGAACTCGAGCGCGCGCACCGGAATGTTTTCGTTCAGCGCTTTCTGGCAGCGTTCGAGCAGGCCGACCAGCTTTTGCGCCTCTTTGTCGCCCGACCGCGCGACCTTGGTGTGGCGGTGCAGCGCCTTCTCGACCGTGGACAGGTCGGCCAGGCACAGCTCGGTCTGGATCACCTCGACGTCAGAAATCGGGTCGACCCGGCCGGCCACGTGGATCACGTTTTCGTCGTCGAAGCAGCGCACCACATTGACGGTGGCGTCGGTCTCGCGGATGTGCGCCAGGAACTTGTTGCCCAGGCCCTCACCGGTGCTGGCACCGGCCACCAGGCCTGCAATATCCACAAACTCGACGATGGCCGGAACAATGCGTTCGGGCGAAATGATCTGCGCCAGCGCCTGCAGCCGCGGGTCGGGCACTTCAACGATGCCGACGTTGGGCTCGATGGTGCAAAAGGGGTAATTTTCTGCGGCGATGCCGGCCTTGGTCAAGGCGTTGAACAGGGTGGATTTACCAACGTTGGGCAAGCCAACGATGCCGCATTTCAAACTCATGGGGAAGACTCCAGAACAGGGCGTCTAGTGTAAGTCAGGCGTTGTCCGGGGCAGGCTGCCCCGCCCTCGCGCCCGCTAGCAGCCGCCGGTGGCGTAGCACTTCAGCGCCGGCTCCTTGCTGACCTGCGGCGCTCCCACCAGCTGCGTGGCCACCCCTGCAGTCAGATTGAGCAAGCTGAAGGGAAAGTCCAGCGGCTGAACGCCGGGCATGAAAAGCTGGGTGCAAACGCTTTTGGCCACCCGCGCCGGGTCGGCCGGACCAGGGTAAACAATGGCATCGAGCGCGAGCGCATAGGCCACCGGGTCCGACGTGCCAATCAGCAGGTGGTCGGCGGTATTGAGCAGGCAGACGTCCTGGGTGGCAATGTTGCGCACATGGCTGGCATCACCGGCCAGCCGCGACGAGGCGTTGCTTCCAAAATTGGGGAATACCACCTCGTCAAGCTGGGTGTAGACGCTGGAATAGTCGATGCCGGGCAGCGTCTCGAAATCGCGGTTCAGCGCCGCCAGAAAAGCGGAATCGTCGCGTTGCTGCCAGATGGCGGGCGCACAGGGCGGCAGACAGATCAGCCGCGCATCAATGGTGCCGTGGTTGGACGCCGACAGCCCCACCAGGTCGTCCACCAGCGGCCGGATGTCGGGCCAGAAGCGCAGCGCCCAGCGCGGCACCATGCCGCCCTGGCTGTGGCCAATGATCTGCACCTTCTGGCCCGAGCGGCTGGCCATTTCTCGCACCGCATGCACCACGTATTCGGCAGCAATCTGGACATCGCCCATGCCATTGAACGGCAGGTCTACCGTACAGAATGGAATGCCAATGGCCGTGAGCGCAGGAATGTAATTCCAGCCGAAAGTATTTTGTGAATTCAGCGCCGTGCCATGCACCAGCAATACCGGCGAACGATCGATGCCCGCCAGATCAGCGGGACAACGCAGGCTGGCGTCGAGCAGGGTTTTGGCCGTTTCCAGCGGGCGGGCTGCCGGCGCAGCGGTGACCACAGGTTGTGCCACTGCGGCTGCAGGCGTTGCGGTAACGGAAGGCGCCAAAGACGCCGACGCTGCACCGGGCGCTAGCCCATCGCCACCGCCGCAGGCCTGCAGCGCGCAGCACAGCAGCAGCGTCTGGAAAAAGCGGGAAAGCAGCGGGTGGGTCATGGCACAGCGAGTGATTTTCTTGGTGGCTGCATGGTGGCGAAAATCCGCCAGGGCAGCAAGGGGCGAAACCCGATGTGGCAGCACTCAATTGAACCGGTAGCGCCCGGCCACGGTCTGCCCCACCCGCAGCAGCTTGTCATCGCCCGACGCCACAACCGCATTCATGCCCCAGGTCAGCGCCCCATCCATCCGGCTGTCGCGCCGCTCGCGCAAAAGGTAGTCACCGACCCCGGTGCCGACCACAGCGCTGGCGGGGTCAATGTCGGGAATGGCACAGCGCACGCAGGGCTTGACCAGGCGCAGCTCCACTGCGCTGGTGGCATCGCTGATGGCCAGCGTGTCGATATGGTCTTCGTCGTGCGCGCTCAGCCCTGCCAGCACGATGTTGGGCCGAAAACGTTCTATGCCCACCGCCGGGTGGCCGGCTTCGGCCAGGCCGGCATTGAGCTGGTCGAGTGCGGCAATGCTGCACACCAGCAGGGGGTAGGCATCCGCAAACTGGGTGGATGCCTGGAGTCCCGGCGTCCATACCGGGCTGCAGGGCCGGGTGAAGTCGGGGTCAAACCGCACCAGCCGCAGCGTGCCGAAGTCCCGCGCAATCGCCGCCGCCCCGCCCTGGGCCACGGACGAAAGAAAATCGGTAAACCACTGCGCGGCCACGTCGCCCATGTCCCAGGCACTGACCGCATCGCCCCAGACCTGCACCGTCACCGGTTTTTCCACCGCGTCCAGCGCAATGTGCAGGGCCAGCATGCCGGGCGCCCGCAGCACCATTTCGTAGTGCCGCAAGGTCGGGCGAATCAGCGCCATTTGCGGCAGCTCGCGCTGGGTGACAAACTCGCCGCGTGCATCCACCACCATCCAGGCCCGGTCAAACTCCAGCCCGGTGGCGGTCAGCACCACGTCCTGCACCTCCACCCCGGCGCAGGATTTGATGGGATAGACAAAAAGCCGGGCGATGTGGCCCTCGACATCCAACTGCGGCGCGTCCATGAAGAAAATTCCCGGAAGAAAAACCCTGATTTTGCCGTGGACCCGATGGGGCCCGGCGGCCCCGCGCAGCCACCGGCCAAAAAAATAGGCTGGAGCTTTCGCTCCAGCCTAGGCTGCAGCAGCCTCCGAGGAGGCTGTGCAGAATCTTTTTAGCAGCTGCCGTTTACGTAGCACTTCAGCTCGGGTTCCTTGGTGACCTTGGTCTGGAAGGCCACGCTGAAGGCGAAGTTGAACATCATCTTCGAAGCAAAGTTCACCGGCAGGGAGATCAGGTCAATGCCGGGCGACGCCAGTTGCGAGCAGACGCCGGCAATCGGGCTGGCCGGTTTGACGCGGGCAACGCTGGCGGGGCCGCTGTTACGGAAGGCGTCCAGCACCAGGGCGTACACCACCGGGTCGTAAGAGCCGGCAATGAAGTGGTCCGCCGTGTTGGCCGGACAGATGTCCTGGGTAGCGATGTTGGCGCGACGGCCTTCGCCGGTGAACAGCGAGGACACACTCAGCTCTTCGGTGAAGGCGGGCACAGCGATGTCGTCCGTCTTGGTGTAGATCTGGGTGTAATCAATGCCGGCAAAGGTTTCCACAGGCTTGTTCAGCGCGGCAATCCACTTGGAGCCGGTAGCGATTTGCGAGAACGAGGTGGGGCAGCCGATGGGCAGCGTGCACAGCAGCCGGGTTTCCAGCAGGCCCTGGTTGGACGCGGCGATCGAGATCATGTCTTCGACCATGGCGCGGGTCTCAGGGAAAAACTTGAGCGACCAGCGTGGCAGGGTACCGCTCTGGCTGAAACCGACAATCGCAATCTTGGTGTTGGTGATGCTGTGCATCTTGCGAATGGCATGGGTCACATACTCCGAAGAGTTCTGCAGCTCGCCGGTGTTGTTGTTTGGCAGGGTAACGGCACACCATGGGATGCCCACCTTGTCCAGCGCAGGAATATAGCTCCAGCTGTATTCGCTTTCCACCGTCTGGGTGGCGCCCGGAAGCAGCAAGATGGCCTTGCCGGCATTGGGGCCGAAGTTGTCGCTGCAGATCATTGCAGCGTCAAGGGTGTCGGCCGAGTTGGTCAGGGTCCGTGCGGCAGGTGCCGGGGTGGGTGCCGGTGCAGCTGCGGGGGTTGGGGCCGGCGCGGGAGTTGCTGCGGGCGGCGCTGCCGCCACCGTGACGCTGGCGCTGTCCGATGCACGAACGCTGGCGTCCACGCCACCGTCGCTGCCGCCACCACAAGCCACCAAAAGTACGCTCGCCGCAGCAGCGCTAATCGTTAATCTGAACATGACAAAACCTTTCGTTTGCATAGAAGCCCAAAGGGCGGCAGTTGATAACACCACTTAAATGTAGTACTAACTGCCTAGCTTATAAGCAAAGTACACAGCGGGGCAGAGATTTATTAAGGCATTCTGGACAATCGTGGCACTGTTTTTGCCAAACAGTGATATTTCTCACGAAATTCAAGGGGTTGAAGCGGGTTCCGGATTTTTAATTTCCAGTCAACACACTTTGGCGCACGACAAATTGTCGACCGCGCTACAACAGGGATAACAGCAAGGATTTGGTGCATTTCCCCTCTGAAGATCCGCATTTTCAGCGCAAATCTGGGGCATGCATTTGTCGCAATTTGCGACCCCTGCCGAAGGGCCGCAGCCGCCCGTTTTCAAGCGCAGACGGAAAAAACCGAAGGCACGGCGAAATCCGTGAAATATTTGGCAAACCAGGGCCGAAATGGCGCCATTGGCAAATAAATAAGGGCCCTGCCACCGGCCTGCGCACGCATTTTGCTAATAGCTAAGTACTCATTGACATGCATGCCATTCAATAGTCATTTGCCCTCACGGGATTAGCTTGTTTGCCAACGAAAGGTTTAGACATGATCAGACTCGCAATATACGCAGCAGCCACCAGTGTGCTGCTTTCGGCCTGCGGCGGCGGTGGCGGCTCCACCGCTGACGCAGCGGACAGCACGTCAACCAAGGTGTCGGCTACGGTGGCTGTTTCCACACCGGAAAGCGCCCCTTCTCCCACCCCGGCGCCGGCGCCTGTTACGGCACCCCGCGCGCTGGAAAACGATACCAACACCCTGTTGGCTGCGATGAAGTGCAGCAGCGACTTTGGTCCCAGCTCGGGCCGTGCTGTGCTGCTGGTTCCCGGCGCCACCCAAACGGTGGAGAGCAATTTCAGCTGGAGCTACATTCCCGCATTGGAAAAGGCCGGTATCCCCTGGTGCGCGGTGGACCTGCCCAACAAACACACGGCGGAACTGCAGAACTCGTCGGAGTTCGTGACTTTTGCGATCCGCAAGATGTTTGAAACCACCAAGACAAAAATCGCGGTGGTGGGTTTCAGCCAGGGCGGTGTGTTGCCCCGCTGGTCGCTGAAGTACTTTCCGGACACGCGTGACATGGTCGAGGACTACATCGGTATTGCCGCAGCCCACCATGGCCTGATCGAAACCAACCTGTTGTGCGCCACACCGGTGCTGGGTTGCATTACCTCGTTCACCCAGATCTCCATTGGTTCCAAGTGGATAGACACGCTGAATGCCGGCGGTGAAACCTTCAAGGGCATTGACTACACCCAGGTCTACACCCGCACCGACGACGTTGCCATTCCCAACTTTGACGAAAAGACCGGCGTGTCCAGCCTGCGCACCGGCGAAGGCACCATCTCCAACGTGGCCACCCAGGACGTGTGTTTGCTCAACGCAGCAGACCATTTCACGGTAGGTTCGTTCGACCCGGTGGGTTATGCCATCGTGCTGGATGCCCTGCGCCACCCCGGCCCGGCCAGCAAGGCCCGCGTCAAGGCCCAGGGTCTGGGGTTGTGCACCCAGGTCGCTTCGCCTGGCATCGAGCTGACCAGCTTGCCGCTGAACTTTGCCAGCAAGATGATGTTCACTTTTGCCACCTCGGTCACGCTGCAGCCCAAGAGCACCAAGGAACCCGAACTCAAGTGCTACGCCACAGGCGGCTGCTGATCCGCAGCGTCCATGTCCCCCGGAGGGGCACACAAAGGCCGGTGACAACACCGGCCTTTTTCTCGTCCGCTGGCAAAGCCACACACCCGCAGGCGAAACCCCCTGCACTTCTACAATGCCGCGATGAATTCACGCTTTGACGTTTGTGTTCGCGGTGGAGGAGTGGTGGGCATGGCGCTGGCGCTGCAGCTCGCCAGCCTGCGCTTGCGGGTGGCCCTGCTGGCGCGTGACGAGCCGCGTGCCGGCGACGTGCGCGCCTATGCGCTCAACAGCGCATCGCGGGCGCTGCTCAGCGCACTGCGCGTCTGGCCCCAGCCCGCCCATGCCACGCCGGTGCAGCAGATGCAGGTCTGGGGCGACGATGGCGGTGCACTGGCTTTTGACAGCGCCCAGGTGGGCAGCGAGGCGCTGGCCTGGATTGTCGATGTGCCAGCGCTGGAACAGCAGCTTGGCCAAGCGGTGTCTTACCAGAGCCTGATCGAGCGTTTTGACATACGCGGCGCTGCTCCCACAGCCGCGCTCACGGTGGTCTGTGAAGGCCGCGCCAGCCACACCCGCGATTTGCTCGGCGCCCGCTACACCACCCGGTCCTACGGCCAGCACGCGATTGCGGCGCGGCTGTCCTGCGAACTGCCGCATGCCCAGACCGCGCGCCAATGGTTTGCCGGCGGAGAAATTCTGGCGCTGCTGCCACTGGCAGGGAACTCTGTGGCGCTGGTCTGGTCAGTCCCGGATGACCAGCACCCTGCCCTGATGCAACTTTCTGCCGAAGCATTCCAGCAGCGCCTGCAGCAGGCCACCCATGGCACCTTGGGAGCGCTGACCTTGACCAGCGAGCGAGCTGCCTGGCCACTGGGCATTGGGCGGGCCGAACGCTGGGTGGGTTCAGGCTGGGCGCTGGCTGGCGATGCCGCCCACAGCATCCACCCCCTGGCTGGCCAGGGATTGAACGTCGGGCTGGCCGACGTGGCCGCGCTGTCCCATGTGCTGCAGGCCCGCCAGGGCAAAGACTACTGGCGCGAGCTGGGCGACATCCGCCTGCTGCGCCGCTATGAGCGCGCCCGCAAGGCCGACGTTGCCGCCATGGGCGGCCTCACCGACGGCCTGCACCAGCTTTTTTCGCAGGGCGACCGCCGCTGGCAACTGCTGCGCAACCAGGGCATGAATGCCTTTGAACGCAGCGGCCCCCTCAAGCAGTGGGCGGCACGCCAGGCCATGGGCCTGTAGTCCCTTTCTTTTTTCCATCCCTCCACGCCACCGCCATGAATACCAACCGCCTCCCCCTGCGCGCCAGCCTTGTTGCCACCTTGCTGGGCCTGGCCGCTGCCGGCACCATGGCACAAGAAGCCGCCATCCGCAAAAACCTGCCGGAACGCCTGCCCAACCTGCCCAAAATTGAGGAAGTGCGCAAAACGCCGATGGCCGGCCTGTACGAAGTCCGCATTGGCGCCAGCGAAATTTTCTACACCGATGCCACCGGCAGTTATTTGCTGCAGGGCAACCTGATCGACACCAAGCTGCGCCGCAATCTGACCGAAGAGCGGGTGGAAAAGCTCAGCGCCATCCAGTTCGACAGCCTGCCCCTGAAAGACGCTTTTGTCGTGACACGGGGTGACGGCAAGCGCCGCCTGGCGGTCTTTGAAGACCCCAACTGCGGCTACTGCAAACGCTTCGAGCGCGACCTGCAGAAGGTGGACAACGTCACCGTCTACATGTTCCTCTACCCCATTCTTGGAGCCGACTCGGCCGAGCGGTCCAAGTCCATCTGGTGCGCGCCCAACAAGATTGCCGCCTGGCAGGACTGGATGGTGCGCGATGTCTCGCCCACCGCCGCCACCACCTGCGACACCTCGGCCATCACACGCAATGTGGAGTTTGGCCGCAAGTACAAAATCACTGGCACACCCACCCTGATCTTTGCCGACGGCAGCCGGGTGCCGGGGGCCATCAACGCCCAGCAGATCGAAAAATTCCTGGCCGACGCCAAGAACTGATCTGCCCTGGCCATGGGGCGGCGCGAAGCTGTCTGAAATAGCCCTCAAAATAGCGCCATGGCATTTCCTCTGGCAGAAACCACCATCACACGCCTGGGCTACGCAGGGCTCATTCCTTTTGTGTTGCTGGCTGCGCTGTTGTGGCTGGTCAAGCCGGCCCTGCATCCCTATGTGGCGCTGGCACTGCAGGCCTACGGCGCTGCCATCGCTTCTTTTCTGGGCGGTATTCACTGGGGCATTGGCCTGAAATTGCGCAGCAAAGATCCCAGCTTCCACCTTGTCTGGGGTGTGGTTCCGTCGCTGGTGGCATGGATCGCGATGGTGATGCCTGCCTATGCTGGACTGCCCTTGCTGGGCCTGTTGCTGGTGGCCTGCTACTTAGTTGATCTGCGCACCTGGCCCGAAGCCGGCCTGAGCCAGTGGCTGCCTTTCCGGCTACGGCTCACCGCAGTGGCCACCCTGGCCTGCGTGTTTGGCGCAGCCGGCACCTGAAACACCAAGCCCCATGCCCCGCACACCTTCCAAAAAATCGACCGCGCCCGCGCTGCACTACGCGGTAGCGCTGGCCGACCTGCAAGCCCATTTGTTTGAGGTCACGCTCACCGTCCCCACCCCGGCTGCCGTGCAGCGCCTGTCGCTCCCAGTCTGGATTCCTGGCAGCTACCTGGTGCGCGAGTTTTCCCGTAACCTGCAGCAGCTCAGCGCGCGGCAAGGCCGCACACCGGTAGTGCTGCGCCAGATCGATAAAAACACCTGGGAAGCCGACACGCAACCGGGCAAACCGCTGGTGCTGCGCTACCGCATCTACGCCTTCGACAACTCGGTGCGCAGCGCCTGGCTGGACGACCAGCGCGGCTTTTTCAACGGCACCAGCCTGTGCCTGCGGGTACACGGCCAGGAAGACCAGCCACACGAACTGGAGCTGCTGCCGCACAAGGCCGTGCCGCACTGGCAGGTGGCCACCGGGCTGGCACCGCTGAAAACCAACGCCGCCGGTTTTGGCAGCTACAGCGCACCCGACTACGACACCCTGGTCGATTGCCCGGTCGAAATGGGCGCCTTCTGGTCGGGCGAATTCAAGGCCTGTGGCGTACCGCACCGGCTGGTGGTGGCGGGCGCGGCACCATCCTTTGATGGGGCCCGGCTGCTGGCCGATACCCAGACCATCTGCGAAGCCGAAATTCGCTTCTGGCACGGCAACAAAAAACCACTGCACCGCAACTATGTGTTCCTGCTCAACGTGGTGGACGACGGCTACGGTGGGCTGGAGCATCGCAACTCCACCGCCCTGATCTGCGGCCGGCGCGACCTGCCGCGGCTGGGGGAGGCCAAGCGCCCCGAGGGCTACGGCACGCTGCTGGGCCTGATCAGCCACGAGTATTTCCACACCTGGAACGTCAAGCGCCTGCGGCCAGCCGACTTTGCCCGCTACCACTACGGCGCCGAGCAGTACACCCGGCTGTTGTGGTTCTTTGAGGGCTTTACCAGCTACTACGACGACCTGCTGCTGCGCCGCGCCGGCCTGCTCGACAACGCTGGCTACCTGAAGCTTCTGAACAAGACCATTAACCAGGTCCAGCAAACGCCGGGCCGGCTGGTGCAGTCGGTCGCACAGGCCAGCATGGACGCCTGGATCAAGTACTACCGGCCCGACGAGAACACGCCCAACGCCACCGTCAGCTACTACGCCAAAGGTGCGCTGGTGGCCCTGTGTTTTGACCTCACGCTGCGCTGCGAGGGCCGCGGCACGCTCGACGACGTGATGCGCGGTCTCTGGCGGCGCTGCCAGGCGGGCCCCATGACCGAAGCCGATTTCGCGGCCGAACTCGAGGCAGTCTCGGGCCGCTCTTTCGCACCCGAAATTGCGGCCTGGGTCCATGGCACGGATGAACTGCCGCTGAAAGATTTGCTGCGCAGCCATGGCGTGGCGGTGCACGAGGACGCGCCGCAACTGGCGCAGCGGCTGGGCCTGCGCGTGGCCGAGAACGCCGGTGTGCAAATCAAGATGGTGATGCGGGGCGGGGCTGCCGAGCAGGCCGGTTTTGCCGCCGGCGACGAATGGCTGGGCATAGAACTTCCGCAGGCGAAAAGCAAGGTAACAGCCCCGCAGGGCTGGCGCCTGAGCAAGCTCGACGAGCTGCTGCTGTACGCCGGCACGGCGCAGACCGTCACCACACTGGTAGCGCGCGACAAACGTCTGCTGCGTTTGCCGCTGCGCCTGCCCGCGCCGGGCACGGTGACCACCTGGCGGCTTGCGGTGGAAGACGCGCGCACGCTGGATGCATGGCTGGCCCTGCCGCCCGGCGCTGGGCACTGACAGCGGCCCTGGGCGCAGCGGTACTGGCTGCGCACCTGCTGGCTCTGCAGTGGCTGTCCAGCGCATGGCAGGGCGCCAGCGTTCTGCGGGAACTGCCCGCACCGCTTCTGACCCGGCGAATTAGCCCCGAAACCCCTATTTTCAAGCCAAATCAGCCTCTAGCCGGCGTATCTACTACGGTTTTAGCTACAAAAAAAGGAGTAACTACACCTCCTGCAGTCAGTGCAGCCGACGTGCCAGCACCGGCTGAACCGCCTGCTTCTGCGCCCGAAATCGCAGCGTCGGCAGCGCTGTCTCCACCAGACCCTGCCGGCACCGCAGCCCCCGAAGCCACGCCCGACAGCTGGCCCGCCGACACCCGCTTGCGCTACCGTGTGGCCGGCTACTTTCGCGGCGATTTTGTCGGCGACGGCCAGGTCCAGTGGCAGCGCGATGGTGCGCGCTACCAGGTGAAAGTGGAAGTTTCGATTGGCTGGCTGGCGGGTTTTGCAATGACCAGCCAGGGCCGCACGAGCGCCGCAGGCCTGCTGCCCGAGGCCTACGAAGAAGAGCAGCGCGGCCGCAATCGCCGCAGCCTGCTGCTGCAGGACGGCGAGCTGGTTTTTGCCAATGGCCAGCGTTTGCTGCGGCCGCCGGGCGTGCAGGACACCGCCAGCCAGTTTGTCGAACTCAGCCACCGTTTTGCCACCGGCCAGACACCGCTGGCAGTAGGCCAGCAGGTGCAGATGTGGCTGGCCCGGCCCAATGGCGCCGACCTCTGGACCTACGACGTGGTGGCCGTGGAAACGCTGTACCCGCCGCGCCTGCCGCCGGTAGAGGCCTTTCACCTCAAGCCGCGCCCGCTCGACAAACCGCGTGGCCCCATCACCGCCGAGCTGTGGTTTGCGCCCAGCCT
>JAZKCX010000174.1:0-6182 GCA_040387875.1 Pseudomonadota bacterium
CCACCAGCGCAATCGTCACGCCCAGCACCAGCCCGGCCGGCAGCAGGATGGTGCCCACATACGACGCTGACAGCCCCAGCCCGAGCTGCATGTAAACCGGCAGCAGGTAGGTGGAGCCAAACAGCGCGGTGCCGTAGATAAAGGCCACGATGCTCCCCATTGCAAACTGCCGGTAGCCAAACAGCGCCAGCCGCATCAGTGGTTCGCGTGCGGTGGCGGCAAGGCGGCGCTGCCACCAGATGAATGCGATGAGCAGCGCCAGCGCACCGCCCAGCAAACTGCCGGCTTCCAGCGCCGAGCCGCCGTGCAGCGCCACCAGGCCATTAAGCAAACACAGCGTGCCGGCGCTGCCCAAGAGCAGGCCGCGCCAGTCGAGCGCTGCGCCGGCGCGGTTGGCAGCCACGCCGCCGGGCGCCGATTCGGGCACAAACTTGCGCGCCAGCCACAGCGAAGCCAGACAGAACGGCACCACCATAAAAAAGATCGAGCGCCAGCCAAACAGATCGACCAGCACGCCGCCAATGCTGGGGCCGATGGCCGGCGCCAGCACCACGCCCATGCCAAAAATGCCGCTGGCCCGGCCCTGCTCTGTGGGCTCGAACGCGCGCAGGATGATGATGGCCGGAATCGGCATCACCACGCCGGCCGCCAGCCCTTCGGCCACCCGCGCCAGCAGCACCAGGCTGTAGGTGCCGGCAAAACCGCCCAGTACACCGCCGGCCAGCAGCAGCCACATGGCCGCCGAATAGGTGAGCCGGTAACCGTAGCGCGACAGCAGCCACGGCGTGGTCAGCATCGACGCTGTCATCGCCACCATGAAACCCGAGCTGACCCACTGCGCGCGCTCCTGCCCCAGCGCGAAATAGTGGCTCATGCCGGGAATCGCCACATTGACGATAGTGGACGACATGATGGACGCCATGGTGCCCACCATGACCGAGAGCAGCAGCAGCCAGCGGTAGCGCGCGCCGTAGCGTTCGCGCAGGGCAGCCAGGCTGGTGGTGGGGGAGGGGGCGTCAGACATCGGCCTTGCCATTGTGCCGTGTCCGCACTGCCAGCAGGCCCGCTGGGGCTGGCGCAAAATGGTTGCTCGATTGTTACCGGGAGCCCGCGTGGCCCAGCACGACTATTCGTTCGCCAACCACTGGCTGCCCTTTACGCCCAACCGCAGCTTTGGGCTCGACCCGCGCGTGTTTGTGGCGGCCGACGGCATGTTTTTCACTACCGACGACGGCCGCCAGGTGCTCGACGGCATCTCCAGCCTGTGGTGCGTGGCCGCCGGCCACAAGCGCCGGCAAATCAACGAAGCCATCAAGGCCCAGCTCGACACGCTGGACTATTCCACCGCCTTCCAGTCCGGCAACGACCAGGCTTTCAAGGCGGCCAGCGCCATCGCTGCGCTGGCACCGGGCGATTTGAACAAGGTGCTGTTCTGCAACTCGGGGTCGGAAGCGGCCGACACCGCGCTCAAGCTGGCGCTGGCCTACCACCGCGCGCGCGGCCAGGGCCAGCGCACAGTGTTCATCGGCCGCGAGAAGGCCTACCACGGCGTGGGTTTTGGCGGCATGAGCGTGGGCGGCATTCCGGGCAACCGCAAGGCGTTTGGCGCGGCGCTGCTGCCGCGGGTAGACCACCTGCGCCATATCCACGACCCGGTGCAGCATGCCTACATTCACAACGCCGAGCCGGTGTGGACAGAAGACCTGCTGCTGGAACTGGAGCAGCGCATTTTGCCGCTGCACGATGCGGCCAACGTAGCCGCCATCATTGTGGAGCCGGTGGCGGGCAGCGCCGGCTGGTACGTGCCACCCCGAGGCTACCTGCAGCGGCTGCGCCAGATTTGCGACCAGCACGGCATTCTGCTGATTTTTGACGAAGTGATCACCGGCTTTGGCCGGCTGGGCACACCGTTTGCCGCCGACTTTTACGGCGTGGTGCCCGACATGCTGAACTTTGCCAAGGCGGTCACCAACGGCGTGATTCCGCTGGGCGGCGTGATCTGCCGCGACCACGTGTTTGAGGCGGTGATGAATGCACACAAAGACGCGCCCGCCCACACCATCGAGTTCGCGCACGGCTACACCTATTCGGGCCATCCGGTTGCTTGCGCGGCGGCGTTGGCTACGCTGGAACTGTTCCAACAGGAAGACCTGATTGCGCGCGCCGGCCAGATGGGCCCGGTGCTGGGCGACGCGGTGCATGGCGTCATCAAGGGTTTGCCGAATGTGGTGGGCATCCGCAGCTTTGGTCTGGCGGCGGCGGTAGAACTGGCGCCCCTCACCGGGCTGCCCGGCAAACGCGCGTTCGATGTGTTTCTGGACTGTTTCCACCACGGCGTGCTGGTGCGGCCGGCCGGCGACAACGTGGTGCTGTGCCCGCCCTACATCGTGGAAGCGGCGCAGATCGACGAGATGGTGGGCACGCTGGCGGCAGCCATCCGCCGCAACGCCTGAATCACTTGGGTGGCGGCGCTTTGAAAGCCTCGCGCAGCTCGGCGCAGTAGTCCTTGGGCGGTGTTGGCGGCGTGCGCCATACCGCATCAAAACCGGGCACCGGCGTGTCGGGCCCGGCATCGGCCAGCAGCCGCACCGCCTTCACCCGCAATTGCAGCGGCAGGTGCTGGGGAATGCCCAGCTCGCGCTGCACATGGCCGCTGCCGGCCAGCACCAGCACCACCTGACCGGGTCGCACGGCGCCGGCCACGGTTTGCGCCATCGCCACATCGCGCGCCACCTGCACCCGGGCCATGGCGGGCAGTTGCGCTTCGGGCAGCAGGCCGCAGTGCCCGTCGCGGATCAAATCCTGCTGTTTTTGCCAGCTGGCCGGCGCCAGTCTTGCGCTGAGTGCTGCATCTTTCATAGCGTTGCGCATGCCGCTACGGGCCAGATTGGCCCCCAGTACTGGCACGCCGGCGCGTACAGCAGCCATGACAACCGGGCCATAGACCGACCAAGACCAGCCGGTGGATTCCCAGCGCAGCGCCGTCTGAACGACGGCCTCGTTGGCATCGGATGGCAGCCCGGCGGTGCCGGCGCCCTGCTCAGCCATCTCGATCACCACGGCGGCCAACTGCTGGCGGCCCGCCAGCGCCTCCACCACCTCGCGCTGAATGCGCTGGTGCTCGGCAGCGTCGTGCTGCTCGCCCAATAGCACTACGTCGGCGGGCAGCACGGCGTCGAGCTGCGCGGGGCGCAACAAGGGGGGCTCGGAAGGGGGAGAAGAGGCGCAACCGGCGAGTGCGGCTGCGAGAAAAATCACCGGGGAGAGAGCATGGAAGAAGCTTTGGCGCATGCCCCAATGCTACGGGCAGCGCCAAAACTTTGCAGGAGAGGCGGCCTGGGTGCCCTCAGTGCATCACCACCGGGTTTTGCGCCAGTCCGGTGTACTGCTCCAGCGTGTCTTCCACTTCTTCGGCGGTGGGGGTGTTTTGCTGCCAGGCGCTGATGTGCTGCTGGAACAGCTCGGCCCAGGAGCCGTCGAGGTAAACCTCTTTGCCGGAGCGCTTGTCCACAATTTCAAAGCCATGCCGTGCCAGCACCGGGTGCAGGGGCGGGGTGGCGCTGGGGTGGGCGGCATCGGGCTGGATGTGCACCACCGCGAAGGTTTCGGAGTCGTAGAGCATTTGCATGTTGTCGATCAGATCCACGGTATTTGTCTCCATATAGCAACCATCGCGCCAGTTTCAAGGTTGAAGCCCGGAACGCTTGATGCTGATCTTGCCAGCTTCATGTCCTTAACCACCTGAAACCACCTTAATCCATTTGACTGCATCACGGCGTTTCCGAGCTTTCATAGAGTTGATCGACAAAATCGCCACGGACTTGAGTCAATTTAATGCGTATCGGTAAAAAATTGTGACTTGGCGCAAACCAAAGTTCCACTTTCTGGTCGTATTCGCGGCGCGGAGGGCGCACCAGCTTGATGCCAGGCACCTCGCCACCGGGTAATACCACGGTTTCTTCGCCCGCCACCACAAACTCCCAGACCTCGGCATCGCGCGGGCCGGCGGTCTGGATGCTGATGCGGCTGCCTGCCGGGTACTTGGCCGGGTCGCCTGCCAGCAGCGCGGCCAGTTGCAGCACCACGCTCAGGCGGTCCTGTGCGCCGGGCAGCAGGGCGGCGTCGGGCTGGTTACCGCTGAAACTGATCTTGCCCTTGTCGCGCTCAAAATGCGCGGCCTGCTCGCTTTTGGACTTGTCGGAAAAGCGGGTGGGCGCCAGGCCCTGCGGCGTGAGGCTGCCGCTGCTGGTCTGCACCCGGCTGCCCAGCAGAAACACGCTCACTTCCAGCCGGGCGTCGTAGGTTGCGCCGTGGGGCGACCACAGCAGCACCGCGCTGGCGTTGTAGTTCAGGCCGCGCGCCTGGCCTTTCACCTGGTATTTGATGCGCACCGGCTCGGCAACACGCACGGCCGCGCGCTGCGTTGCGGCGGCCGGCGGGGCTGAAGCGGCTGCGCTCGTGGCAGCAGGGGATACAGAGGCCGCCGCACTTGCGCTGACAGCAGGGATTTCGGCGGGCACGGGAGCACTATCGGGAAGCTTGGGAGTTTCGTTTTTTGTAGCAATATCTTCAATAAATACGCCGGCACCCGTGCTTTTTGGTGCTGAAAATGCGGTTTCCACCGGTCGGGCGGGCGCCGGCGGGCGTGGGGCAGGGGCAGCGGCCAAGGTGGGCAAAGCCAGCACCGGTGCGGCAATGCTGCGGGTCACCATGCGCACCGGCAGGTCTTGCGCCGACGGCACACCAAAATTGGCCGGCAAACCCTGCAGCAGCGCCAGATGCGCCAGCAGCACCGCGCCGGTCAGCCAGGCCAGGCGCGCGCGCAGTGGCGGCTGCTGCTGCAGCAGCGGCATGACAGGGGCGGTGAGGGCGGGGAAAGGCACAGGGCGGTTTTTGGGTGGTGAAGGGGACTCTACGATACGCAGCCGAACCCTATTCGAAACCCTGATATGCGGCACCAAGCCCCTGCAGTTACATGCCGCAACGTCTGGCCGGCCCTGATGGAAAATACCGCCATGAAACTCGCCACCCTCAAAGACGGTTCCCGCGACGGCCAGCTCGTGGTGGTCTCGCGCGACCTGGCCACCGCCCACTACGCCACCGGCATTGCCAGCCGGCTGCAGCAGGCGCTGGACGACTGGAACTTCATCGCGCCGCAACTGCAGGATTTGTACGACACACTCAACCACGGCAAGCCGCGCCACGCCTTTCCGTTCGATGCGGCGCAGTGCCTGGCGCCGCTGCCGCGCGCTTACGCCTGGGCCAGCGGCATGGCCTACCTGAGCCACATCGAGCGGCTGGCGCAGGCCGCCGGCACAGAGCCGCCGTCCCACCTGAAAAGCCGGCCGCTGCTGGCGCAAAACCACAGCGCCGGCTTTAGCGGCCCGCAGGCCCCGCTGTCCGCCGCCCATGCCGCGCAGGGGCTGGATTTTGGCGCCCAGCTTGCGGTGATCAGCGGCGACATTCCCGCCGGCAGCCCGCCGGCGCAGGCGCTGGAAGGCATACGCCTGCTGCTGCTGGCCAACGACTGCACGCTGCGCACGCCGCAGCCGCTGGAGCAGGCCCACGGTTATGGCCTGCTGCAGAGCAAACCCGCCACCGCCTTTGCGCCAGTGGCCGTGACCACCGACGAGCTGGGCGAGGCCTGGGAGCGCGGCCGGCTGAGCCTGGCGCTGCAGACGAGCTGGAACGGCCGCAAGGTCGGCCAGACCGACGCCGCGGCCGGCATGCAGTTTCATTTTGGCCAGCTGCTGGCGCACTTGGCCGCCACCCGGCCGGTGCGCGCCGGCACCGTGCTGGGCGCCGGGCCGGTCAGCCATGCCGATGCCGCGCAGGGCTACCACGCAATTGCCGAGAAACGCGCGCTGGAGCAGATCGCCGACGGCCAGAGCCTGACCGGCTACCTGCAGCCCGGCGACACGGTGCGCATCGAGATGAAAGGCCGCGACGGCCAGAGCGTTTTTGGCGCCATAACGCAGGAAGTGCTGGCCGACGCCAGCTGAACGCGCGGCAGGGCCATTGGCTTTGCCCCTAAACTCCGACAAGCCAAAAATTTCCGGAGGATTCGCATGTTGTTTTTCCCCTCGCGCACGCCTGCCGTGCTGGCCTTGTTGTCGTTGGCCAGCGCAACGGTTGTGGCCCAGACCGCAGCACCTTCACCTGAGGCTACGGCCGCTGCGTCG
>JAZKCX010000174.1:6282-9348 GCA_040387875.1 Pseudomonadota bacterium
GGCTACACCCCGGTGCTGGGGCTGGACAAACCGGTGCAGGCGGTGCTGGTGGCGTCCAAAGACAGCCCGGTAACCACCCTGGCCCAGGCCAAAGGCAAGAAGCTGGGCCTGCCGCTGCAGGACAGCGTGGTGACCTATTTGATGCGCGGCGAAGTCAACGCCGCCAACACCACCATCAAGCGGCACTTTGGCGGTGTCTACGAAACCCGCTACCAGGACGCGCTGCTGTCCTGCCTGCAACTGCGCCAGTGTGATGTGGTGGCGGTGGAGCGCAGCGTGTTTGACCGCTGGGCCGCCGCCAACGAGCCGGTCAAGGTGGTGATGGAATCCAAGCCCGCGCCGGCATTGGGCGTGGCTATCAAGGACGGTGTCAAACCCGGCATGCGGGCCCTGCGCAGCGCACTGATGGCAGCGTCCGACAGCCTGGGTGCGGCCAGCGAAGGCGCCGGTCTGGTCACGCTGGAGGCGAAGAATTTTGACTACGTCTCCACCCTGGGCTACTTCACGCCGCGCACCCTGCCGGGTGCCGCTGTGGTCGATGCCAAGGCCGTGGCGCAGATGATGGAGCGTGGCGCGCGCTACATCGACACCCGCACCGAAGCCGAGTTCAAGGCGGGCCGCGTGGCCGGCAGCATGCTGGTGCCCTATGTGGAGAAAAGCGCCAAAGACGCCGACTTCAATCCCGCGCAAGACCAGTTCGCGCTGGAGCCGGCCGTAGCCGACCGCAATGCCGAACTCATCTTCGCCTGCAATGGCGCCGAATGCTGGAAAAGCTTCAAGGCCAGCCAGGCCGCCATCAAGGCCGGCTACACCAAGGTGCACTGGTTTCGTGGCGGTTTTCCCGAGTGGCGCAGCGCCGGCATGAAGGTCGACGCGGGTTAAGCCTGCGCTGAACCCGTCCGCGCAGGGCTACTTCGCAAAGGCCTTGCGCGAGCCGTCCTCAAACACGGCGTCGTCGCGCAGCAGCGTGCCGGCTTCGTCCCAGGCGCGTTCGCGGGTCACGCGGCCCTGGTCGTCGTAGACGGTTTCGCTCACCGTGCGGCCATTGGCATCGAAGTTTTTGTGGGTGCCCACCGCCAGCTGCACGCCGCGCCCCGGCACCCGGTAGCGCCCGCTGTGGGAGGCTTTGCCGCTGTCGTAAAAACCGGTGGACTCGCGGCTGCGCAGGTTGCCTTCGGTGCTGTAAACATCGCGGCTGCGCGGCTGGCCATTGAGGTAGAAAGTCTCTTCGCTGGTCAGCTCGCCCTGGCTGAATTTGCGTTCGCGCGTCAGCGTGCCGGTGGTCGAGAACTCCTGCTCGCGCACCATGTAGGCCACCTTGCCGTTCACGTCCCACAGCACCTCGCGCCGCTTGACGCCTTCGCGCGAAAAGCTGCGGTCGATGCGGGCGTTGCCGTTGACTTCCTGCTGCTGCAGCACGACTCCGTTATCGCCCAGCACCTCAAAACGCACCCGCTTGCCGGCTTCAAAACTGGCGCGCTCACGCACCTGGCCGCTGTCGTTGAAAAACTCGAGCCTGGAAAGCTGCTTGAAGCCGCACAGCGTGGCGTCGTCCACGGCCGGGGCCAGCAGGGGCTGGGAGCCGCAGCGCAGGTCGCGCAGCTGGCCGCGCGGGGTGAATTCGGCCGAGGCCTTCTCCTCGCTGCTGCGGCCACCAATGGCGGCACGGCGCAGCTGGCCGTTGGGATGGAAGTTGCGCGACAGGCCGACCACGTCACCGTTCTCGTAGTTGGCGTCCGACAGCACCGTGCCGTCGGGCGCAAAGTCGCGCGCCCGGCCCTGGCTGTTGCCGTTGGCATTGACGCTGCGTTCGCGCGCCAGCTTGCCGTTCTGGTAGAAGCGCTCCAGCCCGATGAATTTGCCGTCGCGCAATTCCTGCTCGCGGCTGGGTGCGCCGGTGTCGCGGTCCTTGCAGCGCATCATGCCCGTCTTGCCGGCGGTGGTGTTGCCGTTGCTGGGATTGACCGGCTGGCCGTTGACCTCACAGTCCGAGATGGCCGCCTGCGCCGGCAAGCCCAGCAGCAGTACCGCGCCCGCCAGTGCGGCGCGCCAGAAAAAGACAGGCAGAGGCGTCATTGCGGGGTCCTTGTGCGCGGCTGCAGAAAACGCTGCAGCCCAGCGTGCCGGCATGGTAAACCAGGCCTGCGTATGATGCCCGGGCGCCGTGATTTTGCGGCGGCAAACCGGGGGCTGCCGTGGATTTCTTGAGCTTGTTGCGCGCGCGTGCCGCCGCTGTTGCTGCTGCGGCCCTGTTGGGGCTGGGGGGTCTGCCGCTGGCCGTCCAGGCACAAACTGCCGCGCCGGCCTGCCCGCCGCCGGCGCCCACCCTCAATGCCGAAGCCATCGCCCAGGCCCAGCGCGATGTGCGCGACCGCGGCCTGCTGTGGCGGGCCGAGAAAGACGGCCGCACTTCGTGGCTGTACGGCACGCTGCATTTGTCGCGGCTGGAATGGCTGGTGGCCGGGCCCCAGTTGCAGCGGGCTTTTCGTGCCAGCGAGGTGCTGGCGCTGGAGCTCAACCCGCTCGACGCCGAATCGCTCAAAGCCCTCACCGACCCCGCCGACCCGGCCCTGGTGCAGCGCCTGCTTACCGAGCCGCGCCGCAGCCGGCTGGCCCGCGCAGTGGAGCGTGCCTGTGTGCCGCCACAGGCTTTTGACAACCTGCGCCCGGCGCTGCGCGTCTCGGCCCTCACGGCGCTGATGGGACGGCATATCGGGTTGCACCCCGAGTTTGCGGTCGATACCGTACTGGCCGCCGGCGCCCAGCGCCAGAAAAAGCCCATCGTGGCACTGGAAACCGCGGCCCAGCAACTGCAGTTGCTGGCCGGCCGCAACGAGGCCGAAGAGGGCACGCTGGTCGACGGCGCGCTGGACGAGCTGGAGTCTGGCGCAGTGCCGGCCATGCTGACCACGCTGTCGCAGGCCTGGGCCGATGGCGACGAGCACAAACTCGCCACCTACCCCGACTGGTGCCAGTGCATCAAAACCGACGCCGACCGCCAGCAGATGCAGCGCCTGCTGGACGACCGCAACGGCCCCATGGCCGACAAAGTGGCCGCGCTGCACG
>JAZKCX010000175.1:0-1484 GCA_040387875.1 Pseudomonadota bacterium
TTGGCGACCTTGAAACTGCCTCTGGCTTCCAGCTTGTCGCCGGCAGGGCTGAGCGCCACTTCGGACTTCTCGCTGCCGTTAAGAAGAGTGACCTTGGCCGTGGCGCCGTCCAGCTTGACGGGTTTGCCATGGTCGTCCACATAAACCTGAATCATCTCCGGCCTGGCGACGATCTCCAGACCCGCCTGTTTTGTGTCCACGGCTATGCCGCCATGCCGGGCGATGTGTTGATGTGCGTGGTTGCCGGCGGCAAAAGCCGTAGAGCCGATAGCCAGCAAGAGCGCAATAACTTGCAGTTTCATGGTGTTTCCTTTCAGGGGGCAGGTTAAAAATCAAAACGCTTCCTCGCCAGAATTGGCCGCTAGCGCTTCAATGGGCTTGCGACCAAAAAGCCAGACCATGGCGGGCGTAAGGAAGGAGTCGAGCAGGGTGGAAGTGATCAGGCCGCCAAAGATCACCACCGCCACCGGATGAAGAATTTCGGTGCCGGGCATTTCCGCTTCCAACAGCAGTGGCGCCAGCGCAAATGCCGCTACCAAAGCCGTCATGAGCACGGGCGTCAGCCGCTCCAGCGAGCCGCGCACCAGCATGGCCGTGTTGAACTTCTCGCCTTCGAATGCGCACAGGTTGACGTAGTGCGAGACCTTCAGAATACCGTTGCGTATGGCAATGCCCGCCAGCGTGATAAAGCCGACCAGCGCCGCCACGCTGAGCGGCTGTCCCGAAATCCACAGACCTATCACTGCCCCTACCAAAGCCAGCGGAATATTGGCCATGATGATGGCCGCCAGCACCGCCGAGCGGTAGCGCGAGTACAGAATGAAAAAGATCAGTGCAGCAGACGCCAGCGACAGCATTCCAATCAACCGCGAAGCGTCTTCCTGCGCCTGGAACTGCCCGCCCAGCGTGATGAAGTAACCGGCAGGCAGCGCCGCATCACCCGTGACTTTGCGGATGTCGGCCACCACATCGCTGAGTGCACGGCCAGAGGCGTTGGCAGACAACACCATGCGCCTGCGCCCGTCGTCCCGGCTGATCTGATTCGGGCCATCGCCCTCCTCCACGCTGGCCATCTGCGACAGGGGAATACGTCCTGCTGGCGTGTCGATTAACAAATTGCGCAGCCCCTCAATACCGCGCTGTGTCTCTGGCAGGCGCAGCACCAGGTCAAAGCGGCGGCTGCCGTCCACCACCTGGGTGATTTTCTCGCCGTCGATCAGCGTTTGCATCTCCTGCAGCAGCTTGGGCGGTGCAATGCCATACGCACGGGCTTTGTCGTAGTCCACCGTCACCTTGATCTGCGGCGTCAGCACCTGCTTTTCCACTTCCAGATCGACCAGGCCCGCTACGCCAGCAAGTTTCTGGCGCAGCGCTTCGGCCTGGCCGCGCAGCGTGTCCAGATCGTCGCCATAAATCTTGATGGCAATCTGCGCACGTACGCCCGACAACAAATGGTCTATCCGGTGGCTGATGGGCTGGCCAAT
>JAZKCX010000175.1:1584-3923 GCA_040387875.1 Pseudomonadota bacterium
AGCGTGGTGCCGGGGTTCAGCCGCAGGCCAACCAGCGCCACCCCTTCGTTAAAAGGTGGAAGAAACGTGGTCGGGAACAGTGGTACGACCGCGCCAGCCAACACCACGGCCACCCCGCCCGCCACAACCCAGGCCTTTGGCGCATGGAGCACGCTTTGCAGGCTGCCCGCATACCGGTTCTTCACCCAAGCCTGCACCCGGGTGTCGCCGTGCTCCAGCCCCTTGATTTGGGGCAGCAGGTAGTAGGCCATCACCGGCGTGACGGTAACGGACACCAGCATCGACGCCAGCAGCGAAACGATATAGGCCACTGCCAGCGGCTGCATGAGCCGGCCCTCAATACCCGGCAGGAAAAACAGCGGCAGCAGCACCAGCACAATGATGATGGTGGCGTAGACGATGGCCGAGCGCACCTCCAGTGTGGCCCTGGCGATCAACTCCAATGGCCCCAACCGGGCAGTGGGATGCGCGGCCCGGTCTTCCTTCAGCCGCCGCAGCACATTCTCCACCCCCACCACCGCATCGTCGACCAGCCCGCCGATGGCAATCGTCAGGCCGCCCAGCGTCATGGTGTTGATGGAAAAGCCGAAATACTGGAACACCACCACCGTCAGCATTACCGACAACGGGATGGCAGTCAGGGCAATCAGCGTGGTGCGCAGGTTCAGCAGAAAGAAATACAGCACCACCGCCACCACCATGCCGGCCGCCAGCAACTTGCCCTTGAGCGTGTCCACTGACGACTCAATAAAGCTGGCCTGCCGCATCGTGATGCGCGGCTCACCCATGCCGGGTGGCAAGCCTTTCTTGAGTTCTTCCAGCGCAACTTCTATCTGCTGCGTCAGCTTCACCGTATCCGCGTCGGGCTGTTTCTGGATGCCCAGAATTACGGCGGGCTGGCCGTTCAGGCCGGCATCGCCGCGTTTGATGGCCGGCGCAAATTTCACCTCCGCGACCTGGCTGAGCTGAATCGCCTGCTGGTTTTTGAAAGCAACAGGCAGCTTGGCCAGGTCTTCCAGCCGGGTGGTGCGTCCGATGTTGCGGATCAAATACTCGCGCGAATTCAGCTCCAGAAAACCACCACTGGTGTTGGCAGAAAAACCTTTCAGTACCCCGGAAATCTCTTCCAGCGTCACGCCCAGCGCCGCCATGCGCGCGCTGTCGGGCTGCACTTGGTACTGACGCACCTCGCCCCCGATGGGCGCCACCTGCGCAATGCCGGGCAGGCTGAGCAGGCGCGGGCGAATCACAAAGTCAGCATACTCACGCACCAGCATCGGGTTGATCTTGCTGACATCAATCGGCAGTGCCAGCAGCATGATCTCGCCCATGATGGAGCTGATGGGCCCCATGCCCACATGGGTCACGCCGGGCGGCAAGGCCTCGCGCGCAGCCGCCAGCCGCTCGCCCACCAGCTGGCGGGCACGGTAGATGTCGGTCTTCCAGTCGAAGGTGACATAAACAAACGACAGCCCCACGCTGGAAACGGAGCGCGTGCCTTCCACGCCCGGTATGCCTGCCATCGCGGTTTCCAGCGGGAAGGTAATCAGTTGCTCCACCTCTTCCGGCGCCATGCCACCGGCTTCGGCCTGGATCGTGACGGTGGGTTTGTTGAGGTTGGGAAATACGTCTACCGGCAGCCGCGTCAGCGTGTACCCGCCGTACAGCAGCAGCACCAGCGACATCAACACGACGATCAGCCGGTTGTGCAGCGAGAAATACACCAGTTTGTTGAACACGGCTTACCTCACCTGGTTGATCAGGGCCGCGCCCTGCGTCACCACCCGGTCACCGGCCTTCAGGCCGTCCAGCACCGACACACGCGCGCCATCGAGTGCAACCAGCCTTACCGTGCGCGGTACAAACACCTCCGGGTCGGTATGCACCCAGACGATGTCCTGGTTGCTGGGGTTTTTGGCAATGGCCGAAGCCGGTACCGCAAAGCCCTGCACCTGTTCCTTGGTCTGCACGATGACCTTGACCGGCTGGTGTACCGCCAGCGGCAGTGGCGACTTGCCGGTGGTGCGGAACTGCAGCGGAATCGCCCCTTCACGCAGGCTTCTGCCCGCACCTGCGAATTGCAGCGCAATGCTGCCGTTGCCGCCCGGCTGGCCCACACTGGCGCTGGCAATGTTGCCGATCAGCGACGCATCAAACGCACTGGCTTCCACCGTAAGGCGGGCCGGGTCGATGATCTCGAACAGCAGTTCGCGTGCTTCGATCACCTGGCCTGCCACTGCATTGCTGGCAGACACCACGCCCGCCACCGGCGCCACCAACGATTCAGTGGCCGATACGCTGGCTTGCACTGCCGCCAGCCGCTGCTGCAGGCTGAACAC
>JAZKCX010000175.1:4023-6506 GCA_040387875.1 Pseudomonadota bacterium
TGGCGCTGGGACTGTTTGGGCAGGAAAACATTGCCATCTGGCTGGCGCTTGGGCGTATTGGCATGGGTGGCAGCAGGGGCTTGGTCGCCATGGTCATGCCCTTCGCCGGATTGGACGGCCAAAGGACAAGCCAGCGTGACAACGAAGAGTGCCACCGACAGCAGGGAAATGGTCTGTTTCATTTTTTGTTCCTGGCAATCAAATGCCGACGGCGCTGGATCGTCCAGCGCCGCGCTGGCGCAAACGCCAAATCACAACAGCCGCCAGCGCCAGCACTGCTGCTGCAATGCCTGACCACAGGCCCCACAGCTTGGTGGGCGCGTGGCTGGCGTGGGCAGCGTCGGGCTCTGGGACAACCAGCTCGCCGGTGAGCAAATCGGATTGGTCGCCCGCCGTGATCGTCAAGGTGACGGCATAGGTACCGGGGTTTTTGAAGGCCTCCGAGGGCATGCTGTAGCCCGCGTGATCCGCGTGGAATACCAGCGGTGATTTCAGGCTGCCAGACTCCAGTTCTACCTTGGCGTCCAGCACGGGCTCGTTGGTCTCATAGCGGTCAATCAGAAAAGAAAGCTCCGCCGCACCAAGGACGCCGACGGTTTCAAACAAGTCGGAGTTCGCGGTAAAGCGGGGCAGCGCCGGTCCTGCGGCTGTTGTGGGCACCTCGTCGTGGGAATGCCCCTCACCCGCCAACAAGGGAAACTGGACAGCCAGCAGCAGCGCCGCCACAAACATGCGTGTCGTTGGAGCCCAGCGGCTTGGAGAAACGGCGAAAGTCATGGCAACAGTCCTTGTGCTTGGTAAAGGCGCGATACCGCCCGTTGTTGCTCAACACGGGCCCGGGCCAGTGCAAGTTCGGCCTCAAAGCGTTCGCTCTCGGCCCGCAGCCGGGCGGGCAAATCCCTTTCGCCCAGTTGGTAGGACTTGGCAATCAGCCCTTGTGCCTCGTTGCTCAGCAAGGCGCGTTCTGTGGCCAGCGCCAGCGCCTTTTGCGCAGCCTGCAAAGCCATGTTGGCGCTCGACACGTCCGCCGCAATCTGCCGCAGGGCGGTGTCCTTGTCGGCCAGGGCGGTATCGAGTTCAGCACGCGCTGCTGCCAGACGCGGCGCGTTGCGGTGGTTGCCACCGAACGGTACGCGAACCGACAGCCGAACGGCGTTGTGGGCGCTCTCACCAAAAACCGACCGCTCGCGCGTCACGCCGACGCCAAGTTCCACCGGGTCACGCCGGTCGGCATCGGCCAGGGCGAGCCGGGCTTCGGCTGCACCCACCTTGGCTTGTGCGCTGGCGGCCAGCGGGTGTTCGCCCACGGAGGGCAAGTGGTTGGCCTCCGCCATGGGCGCCAACTGCGTCAGCCCCGTCAATACCCGCCACTGGCCGAGCAGTTGCGCCAGCGCAGCTTCTGACTGCACAGCCAAAGCGCTGGCTTGTTTTTCTGCCGCCTGGGCGAGCAAGGCATCGACCCGCGCAGATTCTCCGGCCGTGACGCGCTTTTGCACGTCCTGGGCCAGTACCTGGCTTTCGGCTTGTTTTCGCAGCGCCAGCTCGCGCTCCAGCGTCACTACCGCAGCGTTGGCCGCCAGTTCGCGCACCTGTGCGGCAAGCGCCAGTTTGGCGCTGCGCTGCTGGACGTCCCATGCGCTGCGTTCTGCGGCGATTTGTGCCGCCGTGGCGCCGCGCACACCCGGGTTCCACAAAGGCAGCCCCAACTCGGCCTCGTACTCGCGCAGCCCGAGATTGGAGGCAGGGCGGTCGCTGCGGTGGGTCAGTGTCAGGCTGGGCGGGCTGGAGAGCAGCGCTTCTGCCGCACGTTGGCGCGCATCCAGTTCGGCCTGCCGGTTCAGCAAAGCCCTTGCGTTGGGGCTCAGTGCCCATGCAGCCTCGAGCGAAACCGCCAGATCAGGCGGTCGGTCGGTTTGCGCAGCGGCACCCGCCGCCACAAAAAAACACCAGGCCGCACCGCAGGTACGCCACAGCCCATGTCGGGGCCAAATAAAGGGGATGAACACGACGTTCTCCGAAGTGGGTCAACTACTTCGGTGAACCTCCAGACGCCCGGTACATGCCCGGTGTGAAAAACGAGCGGGACGGCTTAAAGATTCACCACGACAGGGGTCGTGGTGTGCCACTTGGGCTTCTCGATGCGGGAAAAAGCACCCGCTGGCAGCGCTTCGGCCACAGCGCGCCGGTGCAGACCCGTGGCTGCAGCGTCAAGCCAGAACGGATGTTCGCTGCCCAGTCCCACCACGGTGCTGTGGTGGCTGTGGTTGTCGTGACAGGGGTGGCCACGCCCGTCGAGCTGGCAGTGGTCGCAGGTGGGCGAAAGTTCCAGGTCTGCCGGTACAGAATCGGCATGCCCGTGCGCCACCGCATGCGCCGCTTCCGCCGTCACATGCGCGCTTGCCAAGCCCATTTGCAGGGCCTGGAACACGAACACAAACACCAGCAGATAACGCCACATAGGCGGCAATGATACGGCCAGTTCG
>JAZKCX010000175.1:6606-16462 GCA_040387875.1 Pseudomonadota bacterium
TCGGCCATGCCGTAGTACAGCGCCATCTCGCCCAGCGAGTCGCCGAGCCAGACATCGGCGGGCTCGGGTGTGCCGTTCCAGGTGCTGCGGCGTGAGACGCTGAATCCCTGCGCCTGCACCAGCGCGGCCACGGCATCAAAACGTTGTGGATGGCGCGGCACAACCAGCCACTGGATTTTTTCGGGCCCGCCAATCGCTTCTATTTTGATAGCTGAATCTTCAATATCCACGCCGGACCGTGGCATAAAAAGCTTTAAATTCTGCAGAAAAAGCGCTTCTTCGCCTTCGCGCGAGCTGGCGAATACCACCACCGGTTTTTGCAGCTCCGAGCGCCAGCGCTGGCCTTGCGCCACTTGCGCGGCGTCGGGCTTGGCGTCGAACTTCAGGTTGCCGAACACGCCCTGCACCTGCGCGCCCAGCGTGTGCAGTCTTTTTGCATCCGCTTCGGTTTGTGCGTACACCGCCGCCAGCGCGCCATAGGCTGGCCGCGCCAGCCAGGCCAGCCGCTGCGCCTGCTGCCATGTTTTTTCGCTGAGCCGCGCATTCACCAGCACCAGCGGCACACCGCGTTTTTTGCACAGCGCCGCCATGTTGGGCCAGACCTCGGTCTCCACCAGCACACCGAGCGCGGGCTGGAAGTGCGCCAGAAAACGCCCCACCGCGCCGGGGGTGTCCCAGGGCTGCCAGACCTGCGTATCACCCGGCTGCAGCAGCTTGACCCCCTCTTCGCGGCCGGTGGCGGTGCCATGGGTCAGCAGCAGCTTGAGCGCCGGGTTTTGTTTGCGGAGCGCCGCCAGCAAAATCGCCGCCGCGCGGGTTTCGCCGAGCGACACCGCATGCACCCACAGCCAGCCGGCAGACGGCGGCACGCTGTAGTGGCCAAAACGCTCTTCCACCGCCTGCAGATAGCCCGGCTCCTGCACACCGCGGCGCGCCAGTTTGCGGCGCAGCAGCGGCTGGATCAACCACATCAGCAGCGAATACAGCGCGCGCGTCATGCGGTCTGCGGCGCGGCCGCCAGTACCTGCTGCCAGGCGTGCCAGACCGCGTCTACATCCGGCGCAGCGTCGCCGCCCACCGCGCGCTGGTGGGCCCGCCCCAGCGGGCCGGCACGCCAGACACGGGGCTGGCTGAAGATCTGCACATGCGGCAAATCCAGCGCCACGGCCAGATGGCTCAGGCCGGAATCCACACCCACCACGCCGGCGGACGTGGCCATGCGGTCCAGCACTTCGGCCAGCGAAAGTTTTGGCCAGACGCTGGCCTGCGGGCCGATGGCTGCGGCCAGTCGCTGCGCCAGTGCAAGCTCGGCGCCACCGGCCTGCGGCAGCCAGACATCCAAGCCGTGTTGTACCAAGCGGCGTCCGAGTTCGGTCCAGCAGGCCTCGAGCCATTCGTTGTCGGGCCGGGTCGTACCATGGGCCAGCACCACGGCGCGCTGCGATGGCCCACCCTGGGTTTGCAATGCGTAGACGGGTACCGCTGATGGTGTGAAGTTCAAAGCACCCGCCGCCAGCGCCCGCGTGCGCGCCACGGCGTGGATGCGCTGCGGCATGGGCACCAGCGTGTCCAGCAGCCAGCGCACCGGCCACTCGTAGCTGCACAGTTCGCTGGCGTTGCCAAAGGTGGCGCGAAAGCCGCCCGGCGCCAGCAGCGCACGGCGCGCCACCAAAGCAGATTTGATGAGGCCCTGGCAGTCGATGACGGCGTCGTAGTTTTCCTTTTGCAGCTCGGCAACGAAGGCCGCACGCTCTTGTCGTGTATCGGCGTTCCAGCGTGTTTTGCGCCAGCGCCGCTCGGCCATCGGCAGCACCCGGCGCAGGCCCCGCACCCGTTGCACCAGCGGCGCAAAAGCTTCTTCCACCACCCAGTCGATCCGCGCGTGGGGGAAGGCCTGTTGCAGGTCGTGTACGACCGGCATGGTCTGGATGACGTCCCCCAAGGACGACAACTTGACGATCAGAATGGCCCCCACGCTCGCCACTTCGTGTGCTTCGCTGCCCCCCTGGGGGGCCGTGCCTTGCTTGGGGCGGCCCGGCGCGGCGGCGTCTTCCAATGGGGTCAATGCGCTGCCTCGGCAAACGACGCATCGGGCTTGACGCTCTTGAGCAATACCAGCATTTCGTGCTGGATGCGCTCCAGCGCGGCTTCGGTATGCCCTTCGAAACGCAGCACCAGCACCGGCGTGGTGTTGGATGCGCGGATCAGGCCAAAACCGTCGGGCCAGTCCACGCGCAAACCGTCAATGGTGTTAACGACCGCAGGCGCAGCAAACGCACCCGCTGCCGCCTTGTCCTGCAGCCGTTGTGTGAGCCGGTGCGGCTCGCCTTCGCTGCAGGCCACGTTGAGTTCGGGTGTGGAAAAGCTGGTGGGCAGCGCATTGAGCACGGCATTGCCGTCGGCACTGCGGCTCAAAATTTCCAGCAGGCGCGCGCCGGCATAGGTGCCGTCGTCAAAACCGTACCAGCGCTCCTTGAAGAAAATGTGGCCGCTCATCTCGCCGCCCAGCGGCGAGCCGACTTCTTTCATCCTGGCCTTGATCAGCGAGTGGCCCGTCTTGTACATCATGGCGGTGCCGCCCGCAGCTTCAATTGCCGGGGTGAGGCGCTGCGAACATTTCACGTCGAACAAAATGGTGCCGCCCGGCACGCGGCTCAAAACGTCCTGCGCGAACAGCATCATCTGCCGGTCCGGGTAGATGGTGTTGCCGCCTTTGGTAACGATGCCGAGACGGTCGCCATCGCCATCAAAGGCCAGGCCCAGCTCGGCGTCACCGGCCGCAAGCGCGGCAATCAGATCGCGCAGGTTTTCGGGCTTGCTGGGGTCGGGATGGTGGTTGGGGAAATTGCCGTCGACCTCGCTGAAAAGTTCGGTCACTTCGCAGCCCAGCGCACGGAATATTTCGGGTGCCGACGCGCCGGCAATGCCGTTGCCACAGTCCACCACAATCTTCATGGGGCGGGCCAGTGCAATGCCTTGCACTATGCGGTCGCGGTAGGCCTTGGTGATGTCGATGCTGCGCACGCCGCCGCCGGACTGCAGCAGCCAGCTCTCGGCCTCCATGGTCTGGCGCAGCGCCTGGATCTCGTCGCCGTAAATCGCCCGGCCGCCCAGCACCATCTTGAAGCCGTTGTAGTCTTTCGGGTTGTGGCTGCCAGTCACCTGAATGCCGCTTTTGCACAGCACGTTGGCGGCGAAATACAGCATGGGCGTGGTGACCATGCCCACGTCAATCACATCGATGCCGGTAGCCACCAGGCCGCGCACCAGCGCTGCGCTGAGCGAGGGTCCGCTGAGACGCCCGTCGCGGCCCACCGCCACGGTGTTTTCGCCGGCCGCCATGGCGGCAGTGCCAAAGGCCTTGCCCAGCGCCTCGGCAAAAGCTTCGTTCAGCACGGTGGGCACAATGCCGCGGATGTCGTAGGCCTTGAAGGCCGAAGGCGTGGTCTGCATGGATGAAAAGGCCTGAAAAGGGCCGCAAGCGGCGCTGAAAAAAGTCAGCGCGATTGTAGGCGGCGGGCCTGTACCGCCTGGCCTAAGCTGCGACCTGCACCGTCCGGTTGCCGCCCTGGTGCTTGGCCTGGTACATGGCTTGGTCGGCGCGGCGGCCGAAATGCCATTCCTGCGCCTGCTGCGGCGGCACGCCGGTACACACCCCCACGCTGACCGTCAGGGCATCTGCCACGGTGGAATCTTCATGCTGGATTCCCAGCGCAGCCACCGCGTCGTGCAGGCGCTGCACCTGCGCCAGCAGTTCGTCATCGCCGCCGGAGAGTGAGCAGGCCACAATGAACTCGTCGCCCCCGTAGCGCGCCACCAGGTCGGATTCGCGGGCAAACTGGGAACGGATGGCCCGCGCCACCTGCAGCAGCGCAAGGTCGCCCTGGTGGTGGCCGTAGCAGTCGTTGTAGCGCTTGAAGCAGTCCACATCGATGTACAACACCGCCAGCGGCGACTGCAGCCGCTGGTGAATTGCCAGTTGACGGGCGAAATGCGCGTCGAAGTAATGGCGGTTGTGCAGCCGGGTCAGTGCGTCGTGGTCCGCCACGTCCTGCAGCTGCTGGTTTTGTTCCTGCAGTTGCCGGTTCTGCTTTTCGATGTACTGCTCGTGCATGACACGTTGTGTCACGTCTTTCTGGATGCCGATGAAATGCGTCACCACGCCCTTGCTGCGCACCGGCGACAGGTCAAGTTCGTTCCAGAAGGGCTCGCCGCTTTTCTTCAGGTTCTGCAACACCACGCGGCAGGGCCGGCCGGTGAGCAGCGCGCGGCGCACCACATCCAGCCCCTCCTGGTCACGCTGGCCCTGGTTGAGAAAACGGCAGTCGTTCCCCAGAATCTCCTGCGCCGTGTAGCCCGTGAGCGTCTCAAAAGCGGGGTTGACGTAGACGATGGGGCGGTTGGGCCCCAGGCCCATTTCGGCGATGACCAAGCCATCATTGGAGGCACGCAGCGCAGCCTGCAGCAGTTCTATGGATATTCCCGCCATGGGGCTCCACTATAAAAAAGCTTTGACTATTGATCAACAGCCAGCCGCCCACCAGTACAACCATTTCCGGCCATATGTCCGAAAACGGCTGGTTTTCCCGCCCCAGCCGCCTATCATGGCCGCATGCCCAGCGCACTTTTCAGCACCGACCACGGCGCCTGCTACCAGGCGCTGCTGGCGCGCGATGCCCGTTTTGACGGCTCTTTTTTCACCGGCGTCACCTCCACTGGTATTTACTGCCGGCCGGTTTGTGCCGTACGCACGCCGCGCCGCGAGAACTGCCGCTTTTTTCACCATGCGGCGCAGGCCGAGGGCGCCGGCTTTCGCCCCTGCCTGCGCTGCCGGCCCGAGCTGGCACCGCACGGCGAGCTGCCCTGGTCCACCCAGGATGCCAGCGGCATTCTGGCGCGGCAGGCAGCGCGGCTGCTGGATGAACCGGAAGGCTGGCCCGATGGCCAGCCGGTGTCGGTACGGGGGCTGGCCACACGAATGGGCATTACCGACCGCCACCTACGCCGCATTTTTGAGGCGCAGTTTGGCGTATCGCCGCTGCAGTACCTGCAGACGCGCCGGCTGCTGACGGCCAAGCAGTTACTGACCGACACCACCCTGCCGGTCAGCGAAGTGGCGCTGGCCAGCGGCTTTGCCAGCCTGCGCCGCTTCAATGCCGCGTTTCTGGCGCACTACCGGCTCAACCCCCGCCAGTTACGGCGCGACGGCGCGGTGCCCCACAAAGGCGAAGGCCTGTGCGTGAAGCTGGGTTACCGGCCGCCTTACGACGTTGCCGCCATGCTGGGCTTTTTTAACAAACGCGCTATTGCCGGCGTGGAGTGTGTGGATGCCGGCGCGCAGCAACTGGGCCGCACGCTGCGCCTGAAACTGGCGGGCGAAGAACTGCAGGGCTGGGTTACAGCGCAGTTCGACAGTGCCCGCTGCCAGCTGGTGCTGCGGGTCAGCGACAGCCTGCGGTCCGCGCTGCCGCTGGTGATACGCCGGGTGCGGGCGCTTTTGGACCTGGACGCCGACCCGCTGGCCATCAACGCCGTGCTGCACGCCAGTTTTCCGGATAGTGACGGCCTGCGCGTGCCGGGCACGGTAGATGGTTTCGAGCTGGCGGTGCGGGCCGTGCTGGGCCAGCAAATCACTGTGGCCGCCGCACGCACCTTGGCGCAGCGGCTGGTGGAGCGTTTTGGCGAACCCCTCAGCACGCCCCTGCCAGGACTCACGCGGCTGTTTCCGTCACCGCAGGTACTGGCCGGGGCCAGCGGCGACGCACTGGGCCAGTTGGGCATCGTGCGACAACGCCAGGCGGCGATTGGTGCGCTGGCGCGGGCCATGGCGGCAGGCGAGCTGCAATTGCACAGCGGCGCCGACGTGTTACAGACCTGCGCCGCGCTGCAGGCCTTGCCCGGTATAGGCGCCTGGACCGCGCAGTACATCGCCATGCGCGCGCTGCGCTGGCCCGACGCCTTTCCGGCGGGCGACGTGGCGCTGCACAAGGCGCTGGCGGTGCGCGGTGAACGCGAGGCCGAGGCGGCATCGCAACTCTGGAAGCCCTGGCGCAGCTACGCGGTGCTGCGGGCCTGGGCGCGACTGGACAGTGGCCCCATAAAAACTACTAATTCAATAGCAAACAATTCAGCCTTGACGCCGGCTAGCGGGGTATTTTTATGAGATTTGAAGCATTTTTGGTCAAAACCACCGTTCCCAGCCCGCTGGGGCCGATTCTGCTGGCCGCCAGCCCACGCGGCCTGGCGGGCCTGTGGTTTGCCCAGGGCCAAAAGTACCTACCGGACAGCAGCGGTTGGCGCGAGGCGCCCGACAACCCGGTGTTGCAACAAACGACACGCGCGCTGCAGGCCTACTTTGCTGGCGGGCCCCTGGTGCTGGACATTCCGCTTGATCTGCAAACCGGTACGCCGTTTCAGCAAACCGTGTGGCAGGCGCTGCTGCGTATTCCGCAGGGCAGCACCACCAGCTATGGCGCGCTCAGTGCCAGCTTAGGCAAACCGTCTGCGGTGCGGGCGGTGGGCTCGGCCGTGGGGCGCAACCCGGTCAGCATTCTGGTGCCCTGCCACCGGGTGCTGGGCGCCAATGGCAGCCTGACGGGTTATGCCGGCGGGCTGGAGCGCAAAACCGCGCTGCTGCAGCTGGAAGGGGTGTTGTGAGGGCCATGCCGTGAACCCTGCGCCAGCCCGTACCGCCTGGCTCACCGACTTTGTGCTGCTGTCGGCGATCTGGGGCGCATCGTTTGTGTTCATGCGTTTGGGTGCGCTGCAGTTTGGGCCAGTGCCTACGTCGGCGGTGCGGGTGGCGATTGCTGCGGCCTTTCTGCTGCCCATCCTGCTGTTCAAGGGCCTGGGCCGGCAGTTGCTGGCGCACTGGAAAGCGCTGCTGCTGGTGGGCCTGCTCAACTCGGGCATTCCGTTTGCCTGTTATGCCTTTGCCTTGCTGTGGATCAGCACCGGCCTGTCGTCGATATTGAACGCCACAGTGCCGCTGTTTGGCGCGCTGGTGGCCTGGGTCTGGCTGCGCGAACGGCTGGATGCATCGCGCGTGCTGGGCCTGCTGGTTGGTTTTGTCGGCGTGGCGCTGCTGGCGTCCGACAAAGCCGGTTTTCAGCCGGGTGCGGCGCAGGCGCCGTGGGGGCCGGTGCTGGCAGTGGGCGCCTGCCTGCTGGCCACGCTGTGCTACGGCATCTCGGCCAGCTTTACCCGGCGCTATCTGGAAGGCGTACCGCCGCTGGTGACATCTACCGGCAGCCTGCTGGGGGCCAGTCTGGCGCTGGCGCTGCCGGCCTGGTGGCTGTGGCCCGCAAAAATGCCCGACGCAAGCGCCTGGGGCGCCTTGCTGGTGGTGGGCATTTTTTGTACCGGCGTGGCCTATCTGCTGTTTTTCCGGCTGATTGCGGTGGCAGGTGCTTCGCGGGCGCTGGCAGTGACTTTTGTGGTGCCAGTGTTTGCCATCTTCTACGGCACCGTGCTACTCGGTGAAGTGCTGACGCTGCGCATGCTGCTGTGCGGCGCAGTGGTGCTGCTGGGCACGGTGCTGGCAACCGGCGTGCTTACATTGCGCCGGCCACCACGTTGATGCTGAGCGCCAGTACCAGCATGTTGAAAGCAAAGGCCAGCACGCTGTGCACCAGTGTGAGGTGGCGCATTTCGCGCGAGGTGACTTGTACGTCGGAAACCTGCGACGTCATGCCCACCACAAAGGCGTGGTACAAAAAATCAAAGTAGTCGGGGTCGCGCTGGCCTGGGAAAACCAGGCCCGGGCCATCGGGCTCGTCCTGCAGTTCCTCGTGGTAGTAGCGGTGCGCGTAGCGAAAAGCAAAAAGCGTGTGGATCAACATCCACGAGCCGGCCAGTGCCAGCATGGACAGCGTGATGTGCAGCGTGCGCTCGCCGCCCTGCATTTCTTTGACCTGTTGCAGCATGGCAGCAATGGCGGCCACCGAGGCCAGCACGGTGACCAGCATCACCAGGAACAGCACCACACCGGGTTCGTCCTGGGCCTGGGCACGCTGGCGGGTACGCTGGGCATCGGATGCCAGCGCCAGCCACCAGGAGAGCCCCACAAAAGTCAAGCTGGCCACGCCCCACGCCAAAAGGCCGTGCGCAGGCACGGCCAATGGGACAGGCAGCACGGCGGTCAGGCCGCCGGCTACTGCACCGTACACCAGCCGCGTGGGGCCAGTGGTTTCTGCAAAGTGTTGGGGCATGGCCGATTGTGCGGCCGGTGCAGCAACACCCGCAGAATTACAGCGCGGCTTCGAGCTGGTTGCGCAGGGCCTTGATCTGGTCGTGGTTGCGCTTGACACCTTCGCGCTGCTGCGCCACTACGGCCTGAATGTCGGTGGGCAGGGTTTCCTTCAGCGCGTCGTCGTATTGCTCCAGCGCTGCGTCTTCACCGCGCTCACATTCGTCCAGGATGGCCTGGTCGGTGTAGCTGGACAGTGTGGCGCGCACTGCCACCCAGCCGCGGTGCAGGGCACCGGTGGCGCTGCCGCCGGTATCGGCCTCGCCACCCAGACGGGTCACGTGCATCTGCAGTTGCTGCGCGGCGGCGCCACATTCGTCGGCACGGCGTGCAAACAGGGCGCGCAGGTCCGCCGCTTTGGCGTGTTCGGCCGAGGCGCGAAAGCCGTACTCGCCGTCCTTGCTGATCTTGATGAGGTCGTTCAAAACGTCAATGGTGTTGTCGGTGGTCATGCGAATTCCTTGGTTGGGTTCAAACAATGTGAAGGCGCCCTGGGGCCGACCTTCCTCTGATTGCCTTGCGTTGCGGCGCTGCCGTTGCGCAAGGACTGTCTCTACTATCTCAGCGCGGGCGGGCCATGAACACAAGCGTGCGGCGGGTGCGGGCGTCAGCATCGGGGTCCTGGGTCTGTGCGTCGATTCCTACGCATCGCAGCGGGCCTAGCTTTGCTGCTTGCGGTAAGCGCGTGCGGCCTCGGGGCCGCGGTCGGTGTCCTGCAGGCCACGCGATACATCGCGAAAAGCCTGCTGTACCGGCTTGCTGGGAATGCCGTCGGTCATGCCCAGCGATTCGTCGCGCTCGTGGGGCAGCGGTGCGGTGGTGGGCGGCGTGGGGTGGTTGGCTTTTCGGCTGTGTCGGCGCGGCATGGAGTCTCCTGGGAAAAGTGAAGCACCAGTCTGGCCAGATGCCGGGCATGCCACCAGCGGACAGCGCCGCAGCCCGGCGTAGTAGCCGTCCTACTGCCGTGGCCGCGCGCAGAGATTTGTTAGCGCAACAGGCTGGCCTGTGCCAGCGCGGCCTGCAGCGTGGCGACTTCGCGCTCCAGCTCCGCGCAGCGCTGCATCTGGTTACCCAGTACGCCGTGCAACTGGTCGAGTGCCGCCACACATTCCATGACGTCGGTGGTGAGTTCAGCGCGTACGGCGGCGCTCTCACCGCCCAGGCTCTGCGGCACACACACCAGTTTGCCCAGCCGCTCGGTCACGGCATTGAACATGTCGTCCCAGTATTCAGGGGGCGCCTGCGTGCGCAGGGCGGCGGGCGCAGGCTCACCCAATGCCAGCGCCGCACCCTGTGCGGCGCTGGCGGGGTCTTCAGGAGGCGGGGGCAGCTCCCCGCGCGGAGCACGCTGCAAGAACATATCCATGCGGCCCATGCTGCGCACACCCGCTGGTGCGGTCTGTGCGCCACCGCACGGTAACGGTTAAATTTCAGGCGGCCAAGCGGTCCCAGGCGGTTTTGCCGGCGGCAGCGGCGGCCATGCTGACAAAAACGCCCCAGGCCACATCGGCCAGCACCACCCGCACCGGCCAGTCGCGCAGGGTGGCAAGGTTGGTCAGGTCGTAAGTGGCGTAGGTGAAAAAACCGAATAACGCCGCCATCAGCAGC
>JAZKCX010000175.1:16562-20213 GCA_040387875.1 Pseudomonadota bacterium
ATGATATTGCCTACATCGTCGGCCACCAGCAGGCTGCCGCTTTTGTCCAGCGCCACGCCCACCGGCCGGCCGTAGGCCTTGCCGTCGCTGCTGAGAAAGCCCGACAGCACATCCACCGGCTCACCGGCAGGCTTGGCACCGTCAAAGGGCACAAACACCACCTTGTAGCCGCTGTGTGGCTTGCGGTTCCACGAGCCATGCTGGCCCACAAACATGCCCTGCGCAAAGGCGGCAGGCAGGCTGGTGCCAGCCGACCATGCCAGGCCGAGCGACGCGGTATGCGGGCCAAGCGCATAGTCGGGCACCAGCGCCGTGGCGACCAGGTCGGGTCGCGGCGGCGTGACACGTTCGTCGACATGCCGGCCAAAGTAGCTGTAGGGCCAGCCGTAAAAGCCGCCGTCGCGCACCGAGGTCATGTAGTCGGGCACCAGGTCGCTGCCAATTTCGTCGCGCTCGTTCACCACCGTCCACAGCGTTTTGCTGGCCGGCTCCCAAGCCATGCCAACCGGGTTGCGCAGGCCTGAGGCAAACACCCGCTGCTGGCCGGTTTTTGTATCGATTTCCCAGATGGCGGCGCGGCCGGTTTCGGCCTCCATGCCGCGCTCGGCCACGTTGCTGTTGGAGCCTACGGCGGCGTAGAGTTTGCTGCCGTCGGCGCTGGCAATCAGGCCCTTGGTCCAGTGGTGGTTGATGGGACCACCAGGCAAATCCACCAGCTTGGTGCCGGCAGCGGTAATACGGGTGTCGCCGGGCGTGTACGGATAGCGCAGCACCGCGTCGGAATTGGCCACGTACAGTTGGTTGCCCACCAGCGCCATGCCAAAAGGCGAATTGAGGTTTTCGAGCAGCACCGAGCGCTGGTCGGCCACACCGTCGCCGTTGGTGTCACGCAAAAGCGTGATGCGGTTGGCGCTGGGCACGCCGGCGCCGGCGCGTTTCATCACCAGCTTCATGGCCACGCCCTTGATGCCACCCGCGTCGGGCTTGGGTGGGGCATTGGTTTCGGCTACCAGCACATCGCCATTGGGCAGCACATGTATCCAGCGCGGGTGGTCCAGGTCGCGCGCAAAAGCCGCCACCTGGGTACCGGGTGCGGCTTGCGGCGCCGTGCCCTCGGGCCAGCCCAGGGCGGGCGCGATGTTCACTGTGGGAATAAGGGTTTTGTTGGGCGCCGGCAAAGTGGGCTGGGGACCGGTGCCTGCAGCAACTGGCAGCGTGGCCATGTCGCCACAGCCTGCCAACGCAAGCAACAACGCGCTCCCCACAAGGCAAGAAGCGCACGCTGTCATATCCGCCCCATCACGAGCAGTACCACCACAATCAATACCACCAAGCCCAGACCACCGCTGGGCCCGTAGCCCCAGCCCTTGCTGTGCGGCCAACTGGGAATGGCCCCCAGCAGCAACAAGACCAAAACAATTAAAAGAATGGTGCCGATACTCATGGGGATCTCCTCAACAGGTGCGGGGTGGACTCAAATCAGTTGCGCTCTGGCGGGGCCGGTGGGGCCACGATGACGGTGGTGCGGCCACCGGTGCGGCCGGTATCGCCCGTTGCACCGGTAGCGCCGGTGTTGCCAGTAGCGCCTTGCAGGCCTTCGTTACCGGTGGCACCGCTGGAGCCGGTAGCCCCGGTGGAGCCAGTGGAGCCGGTAGAGCCAGTGGAACCCGTTGCGCCAGTGGCACCTGCGGGGCCGGGCACGGCTACGGGCGTAGGCACGTTGACCACGGTGGGTTGGCGGTCACAGGCGGCAAGGCCCAGGGTGGCCAGCATGGCTGACACGACAAGAATACGGTTCATGGGGAGTCCTTAAAAGGGAATCAGAAACAGGAACAGCCGGGGGCTGCTCCAACAAAATACCGGGCTGTTCGGGGGCATGGCGCACCCGGCAAAAACGTGTTGCGGGCACAGGTGCCCGCTGGCGTTGGTGTTGACGGACAGTCCGGCAGGCATGGGGATTGAAGGAGGGCGTTGAAGGACACAGGGGGCCGGGCGATGCCGGCTCAGCCCGGTGGCCGGGCGCCGTTGGACAGGCCGCTCAGGCGGTCGTGTGCGCCCAGCCCTACCGGCTTGCCGGCAACGATGGAAGCCGCCATGGCGGCCATGCGCACCATCTTGCTGTGGGGGGCGTCCCAGTACTCGGCGTTGTGGGGTACGAATTTCAGCAGGACCAGATCGGGTGACTCCGGGCCTTCCGGGAACCACGGTTTTGCAAACGGCGTCCAGAGCGCCTTGATGTGGTCGCGGTCCAGCACGATCTGTCCGTGGCCTGACAGCGACACATAGGTGCCGTTGTCGGCATCCGAAAAACTGAGGTTCGCCACCCGCAGGTGCTCGACTTTGGCAGAGCGCAGGTCGGTAAAGAACCACAGCGCGCCGGTCGCGTCCATTTCCAGCGCCGCCATCGGGCGGCTTTCGAGCTCGCCGTTATCGCCGGTGTTGGTCAGCATGGCGACCTTGAAGCCTGCAATCAGCTTGCCCAATTCAGCCAGCCGGGCATCGGGGGTGGAATGAATTTTCATGGAAGCTCCTGCGTTAAACAGGCTCCATGGTCGGCGTTGTGGCCGGTACCCGCCAGCGGCGGTGGGCCTCTGTCCGTGTGGGTGTGTTCCTACACCCGGCGGCGTTCAGGTCGCTGGTTTGTTGGGAAGCAGGCGGTCGTATTCCTTCTTCACCACCGCATAACACTCGCAGGTTCGCTCCTCCAGCCCGGCGCGGTCGAGCACCGTGATACGGCCACGCACGTAGCGAATCATTCCTGCCTTTTGCAGTTTGAGCGCGCCTTCGGTCACGCCCTCGCGCCGTACGCCCAGCATGTTGGCAATCAGTTCCTGCGTCATCACCAGCTCGTTGCCCTCCAGCCGGTCCAGGCTCAGCAGCAGCCAGCGGCACAACTGCTGGTCGAGTGCATGGTGGCGGTTGCAGACGGCGGTCTGCGCCATCTGGGTAATCAGCGCCTGGGTGTAGCGCAGCAGCAGGTGCAGCACCGGGTCGCAACTGTTGAACTCGTCCTTCATGGTCTGGGCGTTCAGCCGAAAGCCCTTGCCTGCGCTCTGGACCACTGCGCGGCTGGGGGTGGAGCCACCGCCCATGAAAAGCGAGATGCCCACAATGCCCTCGTGGCCCACCACGGCGATCTCGGCCGACGCGCCGTTTTCCATGACATACAGCAACGAAACAATGGCGGTGGTGGGAAAGTACACATGGGTGAGCGTGCCGCCGGATTCATAGAGTACCTGGCCCAGCGGCAGGTCTACGGGTTCGAGGTGGGGCAGCCAGCGCTTGAGGGATGCCGGCGGCAATGCGGCCAGCAACTGGTTTTTGGTGGGGTCAAGAGAGGCCATTGCGTCACTCCAGGGCGAGCGAGGGAAGATTCCCCATTGCGGACCCGGGCAAAAATTCCGAGTCTAGGCATTCAGACCACACTTGTATGTTCGATGGCGTACACAGCAGGCCGCGCAAGTGTACGCCGCTGCGCAGCAGCAATTGACAGATTGGCAGGGCGCACAGGAAGGAAGCCACAAGGCACAAGGCGCCGCAAAAAACAAAACCCGCCACAAGGGCGGGTTTTGCAAATCGTTGATTGGCAACGATATTCTGGCGGAGCGGACGGGACTCGAACCCGCGACCCCCGGCGTGACAGGCCGGTAT
>JAZKCX010000176.1:0-1867 GCA_040387875.1 Pseudomonadota bacterium
TGAACATGCTGGGCGACAGCGACGGCGAGTTGCCGCTCATCGGCACCATGCTCATACTTTCCACGCCGGCAGCCACCATCACGTCGGCCTCACCCACACGAATGCGGTCGGCCGCCATCTGCACCGCCGACACGCCGGAGGCGCAGAAGCGGTTGACAGTGATGCCGCCCACGCTGGTGGGCAAACCGGCCAGCACCGCGCCGATGCGCGCGATGTTCAGACCCTGTGGGCCTTCCGGAATGGCGCAACCGCAGACGATGTCTTCAATCGCTTTCGGGTCGAGCGTGGGGACTTGCGCCAGCGCAGACCGCAGTGCATGCACCAGCAGATCGTCGGGCCGCACATTGCGGAAAGAACCGCGGTGGGAGCGGCCAATGGGCGTGCGCGTGGCAGCAACGATGTAGGCGTCTTGAACTTGTTTCATATTCGTTCCGATCAGTTGGGGACAGAGCTTGCCCGCTGCGCGGGCGGCGGTCTGTCCCGCAAAGTTATTAGTTCCGCACCGGCTTGCCAGTGGACATCATTCCCATGATTCTTTCTTGGCTCTTGGGGTGGGTCACGAGTTCACAGAAAGCCTTGCGCTCCAGCGCCATCAGGTACTCCTCGGTGACCAGCGTGCCGGCGTCGATGTCGCCACCACACACCACACCAGCGATCAGGCTGGCGATGTGGAAGTCGTGCGCGCTGATGAAGCCACCGTCGCGCATGTTGACCAGCTGGCCCTTGATGGTGGCCACGCCGTTGCGGCCCGCCACCGCAAACGGGCGGCGGTGCGGCGGGCGGTAGCCGGCATTGAACATGGCCTTGGCTTCATTGATGGCCACGTACAGCAGCTCGTCCTTGTTCGGAACAATCACATCGCTGTCCAGCACATAACCCAGCTTGCGGCTTTCCAGCGCGCTGGTGCCCACCTTGGCCATAGCCGCTGCCGTAAAACCTTCGGTGAGGAACGGGAGCACGTCCTTGTTGGTCGATGCGGCGGCGTTCTCGGCCGCGCGGCGGGCGATGTAGGCCAGGCCACCGGCGCCGGGCACCAGCCCCACACCCACTTCCACCAGGCCGATGTAGCTTTCCATCGCCACCACGCGTTTGGCCGAGTACACGGCCAGCTCGCAACCACCGCCCAGCGCCAGACCCCGGATGGCCGACACCGTGGGCACACCGGCGTAGCGCATCTTCAGCATCGCATTCTGCAGTTCGTGCTCTGCGCCTTCGATGGCGCCCACACCGGCGACCATGAAGGCCGGCAGCATGGCCTGAAGGTCGGCACCGACCGAGAACATCTCGTCGGGCGACCAGACCACCAGGCCCTTGAAGTCCTTCTCGGCCATGTCCACGCCCAGCGCCAGGCCCTCGGCCACGTCGGGGCTGATGGCGTGCATCTTGGTCTTGATGCTGGCGATCAGCACCTCGTCGTCGAGTGTCCACAGGCGGATGGCGTCGTCTTCGTGCAGGGTTTTGCCGGCGGTCTTTGCATCCGCAGCGTTGGCGCCCAGCACGCTCTCGGGGAAATGCTGGCGGTCGTACACCGGCAGATGGCGGCGCGGAATGAACTTCTTCGCCGACGCACTCCACGAGCCTTCGGAAGTGTGCACGCCACCGCTATCGGCCACCGGGCCCTTGAAAACCCAGTCGGGAAGCGGCGCATTGGAAAGCGTCTTGCCGGCGTCAATGTCTTCCTTGACCCACTGCGCGACCTGGCTCCAGCCGGCCTCTTGCCACAGCTCGAACGGGCCCTGCTTGAGGCCGAAACCCCAGCGCATGGCGAAGTCGATATCGCGCGCGCTTTCGGCAATCGTTGCCAGGTGCACGGCAGCGTAATGAAAGCCGTTGCGCAGAATGGCCCACAGAAACTGGCCTTGCGGGC
>JAZKCX010000177.1:0-3243 GCA_040387875.1 Pseudomonadota bacterium
CTGATGATGCCGGGCTTGCCCAGCAGCTTGAAGAGTTCGCGGATGGCAGAGGTTTCGATGGCGTCGAGACGCGAGGCAAATTGCATGGGGTAGGCCTGAAGGTGCAAAAAAGAATACGCTACGTTACTGATAGCAAACTATTGAATGGTAGCGCCGGCTACCTGCCATTTTTATTCTGAATTTAGCCAATTTTCGCTGTTTTGGGGCTAGGGGGCGGCTTGGGCGGGCGCACGCACTGGCAAGGGCGTGCCTTCGGAACGGGCCGGCGCGGCCACCTGCAGCCAGCGCGCCAGCGTGGGCGCAATGTCCACCACCTGCACCGGCGTGTCGATGCGGCCGGGCTGTACCCAACGCGGGCCGTACAGCGCAATCGGCACATGGGTGTCGTAGGCATGCGGCGAGCCGTGGGTGGCGGCATAGCCTGTGCCCACCATCCAGTGCGGCTTGACGGTGAACTGCACGTCGCCCGACACCTCCGGGTGCCAGGACTTGCGCATCTGCGCAAAAAACGGTGCAGCGGCTTGGCTGCCGCTTTGCAGCTCGGCGCGGGTGTAGGCGGCGGCGATGCCGGGCTCGGCCAGCACCAGCGTGCGGGCGGCTTCCGCCAAGGTGTTGGCATCCAGCTTTTTTTGCGCCAGCAGCGTGCGGTTGACCAGCAGGCTGGAGCCCGAAAAGCCCAGCCACTTGCCCTCGCCAAACTGCTTTTCCATGGCCTCGTTCATGCGGCCCAGCGCAGCGCCCAGGCCAATGCGGCCGCTGTCCTGGCCCTGCGCCGCACTGTATTCGGGCGCCGGCATAAATCCGTGGTCGGCGGTGAGCACCACCAGATAGTTGTTTTTGCCCACCACGGTATCCAGGTCACGGAAGAAGCTCTGGAACAACCGGTCGAGCTGCAGCAGGTGGTCGTGCGACAGCCGCGACTCGGCGCCAAAAGCGTGATTCACATAGTCGTGGCCTGACAGGCTGACCGACAAAATGTCGCTCACGCCGCGCTGGCCGAGTTGTTCGCCGGTTATGGCGGCGCGCGCGAAGTCCAGCGCCAGCGCATCAGCAAAAGGGCTGCGCAGCAGCGCGCTGTAAAACGCCGGGCCAGGCGCGGTGTCGTCGGGCGCGTTCATCTGCATGGGCAGACTGCCACCGCGCGCAAACCACTGCTGGTTGTCGGGCACCGAGCGGGCGTAGGCAGATTCAGGCAGCAGGGCCGTCCACGCGGTCTTGAAGTAGCGGTCGGCCGGCTTGGCGGCGTTGAAACTATTCACCCAGGCCGGGTGCTGCGCCATGTAGTAGGTGCTGGACGCAAACGCGCCGCTGCCGCCCATGTACATGTAGGCGGTGCCGGTTTTGCCGGCCGGCAAGATGGCGCCCCGGTCCTTGCCCGAAATGGCGATCACCTTGCTCTGCGGGCTGGCGCGGCGCAGCACGTCGCCCACCGTCTCGGCCTTCAGGTTTTTCGGGCTGGTGCCATCCAGCGGCTTGGTCGGGTGGCCGATGTAGGTGGCCGATGCGTCACTGGCGCAGTACACCGCGTTGCCGGTGGCGGGGTCGCGCCAGTCGTTGCCGATGATGCCGCTGCGGTGCGGGCTTGCGCCGGTCAGCATGGTGGCGTGGCCGGCACCCGTCACGGTGAAGGCATGGCCGTAATGGGCATTGGCAAACCAGCTGCCGCGGTCCAGCAAGCGGGCCAGGCCGTCGGGCGCAAGCTGGTCGCGGTAGTCCAGCAGCTGGCGCTGCGGCAGGCCATCCACCGCCAGCAATACCACCAGCGGCGGTGGGGCGCTGGCCGGGGTGCTGGCGCAGGCCGCCAACGTGGCCGCAAGACCCAGAGTGCCCACCAGGCGCAAGACGTGGTTGAATCGCATGGCGGTGATGGTAGTTGATTTGCCGCAAAAATTGCCCTTGCCGTCTCCCATCGCGCCCCATGAAAAAAGACCAGATCGAACCTTTCTTCGCCACCCTGAAAGCGGCCAACCCGCAGCCCAACACCGAGCTGGAATACACCAGCGTGTTCGAGCTGCTGGCCGCCGTGCTGCTGAGTGCGCAGGCCACGGATGTAGGCGTGAACAAGGCCACCCGCAAGCTGTTCCCAGTAGCCGGCACGCCGCAGAAAATTCTGGCGCTGGGGCTGGACGGGCTGGAGGGCTACATCAAGACGATTGGCCTGTACCGCAGCAAGGCCCGCCATTTGCTGGAGACCTGCCGCATGCTGGTGGAGCAACACGGCGGCGAGGTGCCACGCACGCGCGAGGCGCTGGAAGCGCTGCCCGGCGTGGGCCGCAAAACCGCCAACGTGGTGCTGAACGTGGCTTTTGGCGAGCCCACCATGGCGGTGGACACGCACATCTTTCGCGTGGGCAACCGCACTGGGCTGGCCCCAGGCAAGAACCCCTACGAGGTGGAAATGCAGCTGATGAAACGCATTCCGCCAGAGTACTTGGTGGATGCCCACCACTGGCTGATACTGCACGGCCGCTATGTGTGCCAGGCCCGCAAACCGCTGTGCTGGCAGTGCGGCGTGGCGGCTTATTGCAGCTTCAAGGACAAAACGCTGGCGCCCTGACCCCCGCCGGACGAGCTTCAGTGGGTAATCACCACCAGCACGCTGCAGGGCGAATGTTCAATCAGCGCGCCCGACATGGAGCCGCGCCACCAGCGGGCGGCCCAGCCGTCCAGATGTTTGTGGCCCACCACAATCAGATTCGATTCAATTTTTGCGGCGTAGCGGGTTATTTCGTGGATGGACTCGCCCACCAGCAGCTCGCCGCTGGCCTTGTGGCCGGCGGCAGACAAACGCTGCAGGCCGTCGGCCAGCACTGCCTCGTAACGCTGGCGTTCGCGCTCGGCCAGCGCGTGGTCGTACACCGCGCCCTCCACACTGACAATGCCCATGGTGGCCGGCATCACCGCCACCAGAAACAGCTCGGAGCCGCTCCACAAAGCCACTTCCTGGCAATCCAGCAGGGCTTTCTGCCCGGTGTCGGAGCCGTCATAGGCCAACAAAATGCGCTTGTACATGCCTGCACCTCCTGAATCACGTGGCCCGGGTAGCGGGCCCATGGGCGCAGGATAGACCCTGCGCCGGCGCAGTACAAGCTTTGCAGCGCAAAGCCCCGGCAACGCAGGCTGGATTCAGGTTTTTTGCGAAACGCCTGCCGAATCAAAACTGGCCATCTCGCGCAGCACCGCGCAGGCCGATTGCAGCAGCGGCCAGGCCAGCGCCGCGCCGGAACCTTCGCCCAGGCGCAG
>JAZKCX010000177.1:3343-5017 GCA_040387875.1 Pseudomonadota bacterium
TCGGCATGGCGCTGCAGCACTTCGCGCAGGATGGTGATTTTTCGCTCAATGGCAGCGGCATCCAGCCCGGTGCCGGCGCCGGTGCAGTCGGCAATGTCGAGCTTTGTAATGCGGGCCAGCAGCAGCGACGCGGCCGAGGTGTTGCCTATGCCCATCTCGCCTAGCAGCACCGCATTGCCCGGCAGGCTTTTGACGAGTGCGCGGCCGTTGGCGATGGCCTGGCCGCACTGCGCGGCGGTCATCGCCGGGCCAGAAAGGGAGTCGGCCGTGCCGGGGGCGATCTTGGACTGATGGAGATTTGGTCTGGGCGCAAAGTCGTGCGCCACGCCGCAGTCCACCACCGTCAGCGCCATGCCGTGCTGGCGCGCCAGCACGCTGACGCAGGCACCCCCGGCCAGAAAGTTTTCCACCATCTGCCAGGTCACATCGCTCGGGTAGGCCGAGACACCGCGCGCGGCCAGGCCGTGGTCCCCGGCAAACACCAGCAGTTGCGGCTGGTCAAGCTGCGGGTCTTCCGTGCCAAGGATCAGCCCCAGCTGCAGCGCGAGCGCCTCCAGCCGGCCGAGCGAACCCAGCGGTTTGGTTTTGTGATCGAGTTTGGATTGCAGCGCCTGTGCCAGCGCCGGCTGCTGCAAATCTGCCAGCGCTGGCAGGGCCATCACACGGCGGCTCAGTGCGCGGGCTTTTTGCCGCGCGGGTACATGCCGAGTTTGCCCAGCATGGCCACGTCGTCCAGCGTTTCGGGGTTGTCGGTGGTCAGCAGCTTTTCGCCAAAGAAGATCGAGTTGGCGCCGGCCATGAAACACATGGCCTGCACCGCTTCGCCCATCTGGCGGCGGCCGGCCGACAAGCGAACCCGCGCCGTGGGCATGGTGATGCGGGCCACCGCGATGGTGCGCACGAACTCCAGCGGGTCCAGATCGGCCTGGTCGGCCAGCGGCGTGCCTTCGACCTTGACCAGGTGGTTGATGGGCACCGACTCCGGGTAGGGCGACAGGTTGGCCAGTTGCGCGATCAGCGCAGCGCGCTGGCGGCGGCTTTCGCCCATGCCCACAATGCCGCCGCAGCAGACCTTGACGCCGGCCGTGCGCACATGGCCCAGCGTGTCCAGGCGGTCCTGGTATTCGCGGGTCTTGATGATCTGGCCGTAGAACTCGGGCGCGCTATCGAGGTTGTGGTTGTAGTAATCCAGCCCGGCGTCGGCCAGCGCCTGCGCCTGGCCGCCTTCGAGCATGCCCAGCGTGGCACAGGTTTCCATGCCCAGCGCTTTTACGCCGCGCACCAGTTCCGACACCTTTTCAATGTCGCGGTCCTTTGGCGAGCGCCAGGCCGCGCCCATGCAGAAACGGGTAGCGCCGGCGGCCTTGGCGGCCTCGGCAGCGGCCATCACTTCGGCGGGTTCCATCAGTTTGGTGGCGGTCACGCCGGTGTCGTAGCGGGCGGCCTGTGGGCAGTAGGAGCAGTCTTCCGGACAGCCGCCGGTTTTCACCGACAGCAGCGTGGCGAACTCCACTTCGCAGGGGTCGAAGTTTTCACGGTGCACCAGTTGCGCCCGGTGCATCAGTTCGGGCAGCGGCAAGGCCATCAGCGCCTCGACAGCGGCCACGCTCCAGGGCGCGGCAGCCTGCTTCTCGGCTTGCTGCACAGCAGCCATCGCTTGAACTTCGGTGGAAC
>JAZKCX010000178.1:0-4379 GCA_040387875.1 Pseudomonadota bacterium
TTGTTCACCAGTTTTTCGTACGCTGTTTTGTCTTTGCGGTAGCGCTCCGCGACCTGCCGGAACGAGGGCCCCAGCGTTGGGGGCTCACCCTTTTTTGGGGTTTCAATCTGATGGCACGACAAACAGTTGCTGGCGGCAATCAAGCGCGGACTGGCGTGGCTGGCACCGACAAACAGTACGGCAGACAGGCCCAACACAACAGGTAGCAGTTTGGGCAACAATTTCATTGCGAACCCTTTACTTTGCCGCTCAAAACTTCACCGGGTTTCATGACGTTGACCACAATGCCCGCCGTACGCCCGTTGACTAGCTTCTGGTTCATGCTGACCGAGCCGGACGACGAGGTCGGATTGACATACAGCGTGACATACTTTATGCGGCCATAGGTACGGCGGGGCTGACCAAATACGGTGGCATTGCGCAGCCCACCCACACCCACATTCTCGGGCCCGGCATTTTTGTCGCCGGGCGCCACGTCGGTGGTTTGCACCACGATACGGTACATGCCCGACTTCAGGTTGGGCACACTGAACTCGCCCTTGCTGTTGGTCTGTACCTTGATGCGGGTGGCCAGGTTGTCGGGTTGGTCTACAAAAACATCAACCGCCTTCAGGGGCACTTCCGGCCGGTCTTGTGCCAATGCCGGCGCTGCCAGCGCACAGGCCAGCAAACACAGAACGAGAGATTGATTCATGGGGTAGGAGCTCCTGGTACCGGCCGCTGGTCTGCTGCGGCCGGAAAGTTGGACACCTGTTTAACGCAAAAGTTTTACGCCGGATGACCCAGGGCGTGAAAGCATGGCAACGCCGCGCCCGGAAATACCCGCAGCAGGCTTATTCGGCGCTGGCCAGCGATGCCACCCGGGCCGCTGCCAGTTGCGGCTGCATGGCTGCTGCAGCCTTGTTGAACAGGGGGCGGGCAGCGGCAGACACCGGAACCGCTTCACTCTGGCGCGCCAGGGTGAGTGGGTCCTGGTGGGCCCCGTTGACGCGGAACTCAAAGTGCAGGTGCGGGCCGGTGGCCCAGCCGGTAGAGCCCACAGCGCCAACGGTTTGGCCCTGGTCGACGCTCTGGCCCTTGCGCACATTGATCTGGCTCAGGTGGGCATACACCGTGGTGTGGTTGTTGCGGTGCTTCACGATCACCACCTTGCCAAAGCCACCCTGCACGCCAGCAAAATCGACCACGCCATTGCCCACTACCCGCACCGGCGTGCCGGTGGGTGCAGCGTAATCCACACCGAGGTGGGCACGCCAGGTTTTCAGGATGGGATGAAAACGCATTTTGAAGCCGCTGCTCACGCGCGAAAACGCCATTGGCGAAACCAGGTAGGGCTTGCGCAGGCTCTGGCCGTCGAGCGTGTAGTAAGCGCCCTTTTGGCCAGGTTCCTGGAACCACATGGCCTGGTAGGTTTTGCCGTTGTTCACAAACTCGGCGCTGAGTACGCGACCCGCGCGCACCGGCTCACCGTCAGCTTCCAGGGTTTCGTAGACTACCGAGAAGCGGTCGCCCTTGCGCAGCGCACGGTGAAAGTCGATATCGCCAGAGAAAATTTCGGCCAGTTTGATGGCTACAGAATCAGGGATGCGGGCGTCGTCGGTTGCAGCAAAAAGCGAGGTGCTGATGGTGCCGCTGGCCAGCCGGCTGGATGCGGACAGTTGCGCCTGTTCAATGCGCGTACTGAAATTGCCCTGGGCTGATTTTTCTACCACCAGCCGGCTGAAATTGCCGTCTTCCTCGGTGGTCCAGCGGGCCACCAGCTTGCGCAGGCTGTTGTCATCGGCGGCTTCGGCGGTGACCGAACGGCCGGCGCGGCCCAGCAGGTTCTTTTGCACATCGGGATTGGCGCGCAAAAAGGCTACGGCAGCAGCATCGTCAATGCCCAATCGGGCGAGCAGGGCCTGGGCGGAATCGGTGGAACGGCTGACTTCGGAACGGTACAGGCTGAAGGCGTGGGCTTCGAGCTGGGCCAGTTGTGGCGCAACCGCAAATTCCTGCACCGGCTCCAGCACCTCGCGCACCGGCAACTGGGCAACGTCAGGCGCCAGCGAGGCCACGGCAAAGGCGCCACCGCCTCCGCCCAACAACACGGCAGCAACCACGGCACTCACCCGTTTGGGGTGGCGTTGCACACTGCTCAACAAATAGGATGCAAAGGCATGCCCGGCGGCTATCAGACCGTGATGTTGCAATGGAATATCCTAAAGAATGGGCCAGGATGCAAGGCGGCCGGCGGAAGTTGTTATTGCATTAAAGGCATGCATGGAGCATGCCAATTAAAATCCGAAGCTTGCGGTGGAGCCCAAGTATATAAGCCCCCGGAATCGACACATCTGAAGAAACCCTAATGAACGCACTCCCCGCCAGCCCGCCTTCCACCACTGTGGCGCCCAGCCCCGCCGTAGAACACGCACTGGCCGTCAGCCTGCGCGGCTGCGAGGAGCTGATTCCCCAGGCCGAATGGCTCAAAAAGCTGGTGCGGTCCGAGGCCACCGGCACGCCGCTGCGCATCAAGCTCGGGCTGGACCCGACCGCGCCGGACATCCACCTCGGGCACACGGTGGTGCTGAACAAAATGCGCCAGTTGCAGGACCTGGGGCATACGGTGATTTTCCTGATTGGTGACTTCACCACCATGATTGGCGACCCGTCCGGCCGCAACAGCACCCGGCCGCCGCTGACGCGCGAGCAGATCGAGGCCAACGCCCAGACCTACTACAAGCAGGCCAGCATGGTGCTGGACCCGGCTCGCACCGAGATCCGCTACAACAGCGAGTGGTGCGACCCGCTGGGCTCGCGCGGCATGATCCAGCTTGCCGCCAAGTACACCGTGGCGCGGATGATGGAGCGCGACGACTTTTCCAAGCGCTTCAAGGAGGGCCGCTCAATCTCGGTCCACGAATTCCTCTATCCGCTGATGCAGGGCTACGACTCGGTGGCCCTCAAAAGCGACCTGGAGCTCGGCGGCACCGACCAGAAATTCAATCTGCTGGTGGGCCGGCATTTGCAGGCCGAGTTTGGCCAGGAGCCGCAGTGCATTTTGACGATGCCCCTGCTGGAGGGCCTGGACGGCGTGGACAAGATGTCCAAAAGCAAAAACAACTACATCGGCATCTCGGAAGACGCCAACACCATGTTCGCCAAGGTGCTGTCCATCAGCGACGACCTGATGTGGCGCTGGTACACGTTGCTGAGCTTTCAGAGCCTGGAAGCGATTGCCGCCTTGCGCGCCGAAGTCGCCGGCGGCCGCAACCCCAAAGACGCCAAGGTGGCGCTGGCCCGCGAGATCACCACCCGTTTCCATTCCGCGGCGGCGGCCGATGCAGCGGAACAGGATTTTGCCAACCGCAGCAAGGGCGGCGTGCCCGACGAGATTGCCGAAGTGGCGCTGGCCGGCGCGCCGCTGGGCATAGGCGCGCTGCTGAAAATGGCGGGCCTGGCGCCGTCCACATCAGAAGCAAACCGGCTGATCGACGGTGGCGGCGTGCGGGTGGATTCCAGCGTGGTGAGCGACCGCGGGCTCAAGCTGGACGCCGGCAGCTATGTGCTGCAGGTAGGCAAGCGCAAATTCGCCCGGGTTACGCTCAGCGCATAACGACAAGAGAAATCAGATAGCGTGTACCAACTTCAGCGCACCTGAATCTCGACCCGGCGGTTGCGTGGCTCATCTACGCCGTCGCGGGTAACAACTGCCGGCTCGCGCTCGCCCATGCCTACAGCTTTCACGCGGGCGGTGGTAAAGCCCCGCTCAATCAGGATGGCCTCGATCAGCCGGGCGCGTTTTTCCGACAGGTTTTCGTTGAAAGCCTCCGGCCCACGGGAGTCGGTATGGCCCAGCACCAGAATTTCGGCGCCGCTGCGGCGCAGGGCATCGTCCATGGCATTGAACAGCGTGATGCGCGACTCCGGCACCAGCTCCAGCGAACCCAGTTTGAAGTACAGCGTGAACTGCTTGGCCTTGGCCGGCGTGGCGTCAAACAGCGCGCTGAACTGCTTGTTGACTGCCGCCGGATTGCTTTGGGTGACCACCGGCGCCCGCCGGTCGTTGGGGCCGGCAGCGGCGCTCTGGTAAGGCTGGTTCAGTGTGCGCTGCAGGCCGGTGTTCGAGGTAACCACCACCGCCGAGCTGGAGCCGTCGGCCTGCGGCAGCAGCACCACCTTGACGCCGCGCGAAGCGCAGCCGGCAAGCAGCAGCAGGGCCAGCGTGAGCCCGACGCCCGCGCATCGCGAAAAAACAGGCCAGACCATCGGACCTATTCGTCTGCCTGCACGATGAAGTCGGTACCGCGTACCCCTATGGTGGCGCTCTTGGTAGTGACCGACACCGCGCCTGGATTGACCTTGGCAATCAGCCCGGTAATCATGCGCAGCGAGCCCTG
>JAZKCX010000179.1:0-8823 GCA_040387875.1 Pseudomonadota bacterium
ACGTGGAGCTGATGATGTTCGCGCAGGCCAACAGCGAGCACTGCCGGCACAAGATTTTCAACGCCCAGTTCACCATCGATGGCGTGGCGCAGGAAAAAAGCCTGTTCGGCATGATCCGCCACACCCATCAGACGAATCCGCAGCACATGGTGGTGGCCTATTCCGACAACGCTTCGGTGATGGAGGGTCAGCAAATCGAGCGTTTTATGGCCAAATCGGCCGATGGCCGGCGTGCTGATTCGTTGAATAGCTATGAAAAAGAGAGCGCCCTGAGCCATGTGTTGATGAAGGTAGAAACCCACAACCACCCCACCGCGATCTCGCCTTTCCCCGGCGCATCAACCGGCGCCGGTGGCGAAATCCGCGACGAAGGCGCCACCGGACGCGGTTCGCGGCCCAAGGCTGGGCTGACCGGTTTCACGGTCTCCAAATTGTTCGACGGCCCCTTCGGTAAGCCTGAGCACATCGCCAGCCCGCTGCAGATCATGACCGAAGGCCCGCTGGGCGGCGCGGCCTTCAACAACGAGTTCGGCCGACCCAACCTGCTGGGCTATTTCCGCGAATATGAGCAACAGGTCGGTGACATCCAGCGCGGCTACCACAAGCCCATCATGATTGCGGGCGGCCTCGGCAGTATCGACGCCGGCTTGACCCACAAGATCGAATTTCCCGCCGGTTCGCTGCTGGTGCAACTGGGTGGCCCTGGCATGCGCATCGGCATGGGCGGTAGCGCGGCCAGCTCCATGGCGACCGGCGCCAACGCCGCGGCGCTCGACTTTGATTCGGTGCAGCGTGGCAACCCCGAAATCCAGCGCCGGGCGCAGGAGGTCATCAACCAGTGCTGGGCGCAAGGAGCCGCCAATCCGATTCTGGCGATCCACGACGTCGGCGCGGGCGGCCTGTCCAACGCCTTCCCGGAACTGACCAACGATGCCGGCCGCGGTGCCCGCTTCGACCTGCGCAAGGTGCCGCTGGAAGAGAGCGGTTTGGCACCAAAAGAAATCTGGTGCAATGAAAGCCAGGAGCGCTACGTGATGGCGATTGCGCCGGAATCGCTGGCGCAGTTCACCGCGTTTTGTGAGCGCGAGCGCTGCCCGTTTGCGGTGGTGGGGGTGGCGACGGAAGAGCGGCAGTTGAAGCTGGTGGACGGCGAAGCGCCACCGCCCGTGAACATGCCGATGGAAGTGCTTCTTGGCAAGCCACCCAAGATGCACCGCGACGTCAAAACCGTGGCACGCACTTTCGCACCCGTCGACCTGACCGGCGTCGACCTGCAAAAAGCCTGCATCGATGTACTCGCCAGCCCTACGGTGGCGTCCAAACGCTTCCTCATCACCATCGGCGACCGCACGGTGGGTGGGTTGAGCCACCGCGACCAGATGGTCGGCCCCTGGCAGGTGCCCGTGGCCGATTGCGCGGTGACGCTGGCCGACTACCAGGGCTTTGCCGGCGAGGCCATGGCGATGGGCGAACGTACGCCGCTGGCCGTAATCAACGCGCCCGCCTCGGGCCGCATGGCGGTGGCCGAGAGCATCACCAACCTGCTGGCTGCGCCTATCGAACTTTCGCGCGTCAAGCTGTCGGCCAACTGGATGGCGGCCTGCGGCGAGCCGGGCGAAGACGCCGCGCTCTACGCCACGGTGCGGGCGGTGGGCATGGAACTGTGCCCGGCGCTGGGCATCTCGATTCCGGTCGGCAAGGATTCGCTGTCGATGCGCACGCAATGGAAAACCGACGAAGGTGCGCAGAAGGTGACGTCCCCCGTTAGCCTGATCGTCAGCGCCTTCGCCACCCTGGCCGACGTGCGCGGTACCTTCACGCCGCAGCTCAACGCTGCCGAGCCCGACACCTCGCTGGTATTGATCGACCTGGGCAAGGGCCAGAACCGCATGGGCGGCAGTATGCTGGCCCAAACCCTGGGGCAGGTCGGTGACACGGTGCCCGACCTGGACGAACCGCGAGACCTGGTGAACCTGGTCAAGGCCGTGACCGCCTTGCGCCAGCAGGGCCGCATCCTGGCCTACCACGACCGCAGCGACGGCGGGCTGTTTGCCACCGTCTGCGAAATGGCTTTTGCCGGCCAGGTGGGCGTGGCGCTGAACGTGGACATGCTGGTGACCGAGGGCGACGGCATTTCCGACAGCCGCATGGACATGGGCGATGCCAAGAACTGGGCCGGCCAGGTCGGCCCACGCCGCGAGGAGCTGACGCTCAAGGCGCTGTTCAGCGAAGAGTTGGGCGTGGTGCTGCAGGTGCGCACGGCCGACCGCAGCGACGTGATGCAGGTGCTGCGCGAGCACGGCCTGAGCAAACACAGCCATGTGATCGGCAAAACCCGACCGGCGGGCGGCGCGGTCACACTGGGTGTGGGCGAACTGCAGATCTGGCGCGACACCAAGATGGTCTTTGGCGCCAGCCTGCAGGATTTGCAGCAGGTTTGGGACGCCACCAGCTGGAAGATCAACCAGCAGCGCGACAACCCGGCCTGCGCCGATGCGGAGCATGCGTCGGTGGGCGACCCGGCCAATCCGGGGTTGCATGTGGCGCTGACCTTTGACCCCGCAGAAAACGTTGCCGCACCCTTCCTGAACCTGAGCAAGCCGCGCGTGGCAGTGCTGCGCGAGCAGGGCGTGAATTCGCACGTGGAGATGGCCTATGCCTTCACCGAGGCCGGCTTCGAGGCATTTGACGTGCACATGACCGACCTGCAGACCGGCCGAGCCGACCTGAAAGACTTCAAGGGCGTGGTGGCCTGCGGCGGCTTCAGCTATGGCGACACGCTGGGCGCCGGCATAGGCTGGGCCCGCAGCATTACCTTCAACCCAGCGCTGGCCGACAACTTCAAGGCCTTCTTCGCACGCAGCGACACGTTTGGGCTGGGGGTGTGTAACGGCTGCCAGATGTTTGCCGAGCTGGCTGACATCATTCCCGGTGCGCAGGACTGGCCGCGTTTCACCACCAACCAGAGCGAGCGTTTCGAGGCCCGGCTGTCGCAGGTGGAAGTGCTGGAATCGCCCAGCCTGTTCTTCGCTGGTATGGCCGGCAGCCGGCTGCCGATTGCGGTGGCGCACGGCGAAGGTTTTGCCAACTTTGCGCACCGCGGTAATTCGGCCAAAGCCATTGCGGCGATGCGTTTTACCGACAACACCGGTGCGGCGACCGAAGCCTACCCGTTCAACCCCAATGGCAGCCCCGGCGGCCTGACGGCGGTGACCACTGCCGATGGCCGCTTCACGGCCATGATGCCGCACCCCGAGCGGGTGTTCCGGAATGTGCAGATGGGCTGGACTTCGGGGGATATCAGCACCTTCAGCCCGTGGATGCGGCTGTGGCGCAATGCGCGGCGCTGGGTGGCTTAACGAACGCCGGGCGTGATGGCGGCGGGGAGTTCGGGCAAGGCAGTGCGTACCCGGCGCGCGCCGTCAAAGCGCTTTTCCCAGTAGGCCTGGCGCATGTCTTCCACCCGCACCACACCGCCGGATGCGGGCGAATGGATGAACTGGCCGTCGCCCACGTAAATGCCTACATGGCTGAAGGCGCGGCGCATGGTGTTGAAAAATACAAGGTCGCCGGGCCGCAGGTCGGTGGCGCTGATCTGCTGCGTGGCTGCGGCTTGCTGCTCGGCACGGCGCGGCAACAGCAGGCCAATGGAGCGCTCATACATGGCACGCACAAAACCGCTGCAGTCAAAACCGGTTTCGACCGAGGTGCCGCCGCGTTTGTAGGGCACACCCAGAAAACCCATTGCGCCGGCCACCAGGTCGGAAGCGTGGTCGCCCAGAGTTTGTCGGGCCTGGCTGAACTGGTCGCCGAGCTGGTAGAAAAAACTGGCAGAGTCGCTGGCGGTGGCCGGTTCGGCATGAAGATTGGCCGTAAGCACCAGGGCAGTTGCGAGAATCAGAATGCGCATGCCCTTAGGATAACGGCTCGCAGGCGTGGCCCCAAGGAAATATGTCGCCAAGAACATTTCGTAACACGTTGATTTATATGGTTTTTATGGAGTTATTCGAATGATCAAAACACTGTTGCTGGAAAAAGCAGAGACATTTACCGCCAGCATCCAGCAGGTGGACGAGGCGCGTTTGCCCGCCGGCGACGTGACCGTGGCTGTGGCCTATTCCACCCTGAATTTCAAGGACGGCCTGGCCATCACCAACAAAAGCCCGGTGGTGCGCAACTGGCCCATGGTGGCTGGCATCGACGGCGCCGGCACGGTGCTGGAGTCGAGCCATCCCCACTGGACAGTCGGCGATGCCTTTGTGCACAACGGCTGGGGCGTGGGCGAAACCCACTGGGGCTGTCTGGCCGAAAAAGCCCGCCTGAAGGGCGACTGGCTGGTGAAGCTGCCCAAGGCCTTCACGCCGCGCCAGGCCATGGCCATTGGTACAGCCGGCTACACCGCCATGCTGTGTGTGCTGGCGCTGGAAGATGCCGGTGTGAAACCCGGCACCGGCGAGATTCTGGTGACCGGCGCCACCGGCGGCGTGGGCAGCGTAGCGATTGCGCTGTTGGGCAAGCTGGGCTACCAGGTGGTGGCTGCTACGGGAAAGGCCAGCGAAGAAGCGTATCTGAAATCGCTGGGCGCCAGCGGCATCATCGACCGGGCCGAGCTGTCCAACCCCGGCAAGCCCTTCCAGAAAGAACGCTGGGCGGGCGTGGTCGACGCCGTGGGTTCGCACACCCTGGCCAACGCGCTGGCGCAAACCCGCTACGGTGGCACGGTAGCGGCCTGTGGCCTTGCACAGGGCATGGATTTGCCGACCACGGTGATGCCCTTCATCCTGCGCGGCGTGACACTGGCGGGCGTGGATTCGGTGATGGCGCCACTGGCCAAACGCCAGCGCGCCTGGGACCGGCTGGCAATCGACCTCGATCCTGCCCTGCTGGAATCGATGATCGACGAAGTGCCACTGGAAGGCGCCATCGCCAAAGCCCACGCGCTGATGGACGGCAAGGTGCGCGGCCGGGTGGTGGTGAAAATCGGTGCCTGAACGCCTTCAGGTGCACTTTTAAGGGTTAAATATGCCATTGGCCGGCGCGGGAACTACGAAGTTTGCTATTTTTTCAGGAGTATTCTGGCTGGCCCTGGCGCCGCTGCAGGCGCAGACGGTAAAGCCCGAAATCGTGGCCAGCGGCCTGCAAAACCCCTGGGGCCTGGCGTTTTTGCCCGAAGGCCGTTTTCTGGTGACCGAGCGGCCTGGCCGCATGCGCGTGGTGGAGGCCGATGGCAAGGTCAACGCGCCGCTGGCCGGCCTGCCGGCGATTGCCGCTGGCGGGCAGGGTGGTTTGCTCGACGTGCTGCTTGATGCCGACTTCGCCAAGAACCGCAGCCTCTACTTCTGCTATTCCGAGCCTGCCGCATCGGCCGAGGGCGGTAACAGCACCGCGCTGGCCCGCGCCACGCTGTCGGCCGACCGCAGCAAGCTGGAGAACCTGAAAGTCATTTTCAGCCAGCAGCCCAAGGTGGCCAGCGGCGCGCATTTTGGCTGCCGCATTGTGGAGACAAAAGACGGCAAGCTGCTGATGACTTTGGGCGACCGCTTCTCGCGCAAGGACGACGCGCAGACGCTGGACACCCACCACGGCAAAACCATCCGCATCCACAAAGACGGATCGGTGCCGCCCGACAACCCGTTTGTGGGCAAGGCCGGCGCGCTGCCGGAAATCTGGAGTTACGGCCACCGCAACCCGCAGGGCGCCACGCAGGCCCCGGACGGTACGTACTGGACGGTGGAGCACGGCCCGCAGGGCGGCGACGAGTTGAACCGGCCGCTGCCCGGCAAAAACTACGGCTGGCCGGTGATTGGCTACGGTGTGAACTACGGCGGCGGAAAAATTGGCGATGGCATCACCCAAAAGGCCGGCATGGAGCAGCCGGTGCACTATTGGGTGCCGTCAATTGCGCCGTCGGGCATGGCGTTTTTGACCAGCGACCGCTATGGCGCGGCGATGAAGGGCAACCTGTTCGTGGGTTCGCTCAAGTTCAACTACCTGGACCGCATTGAGCTGAGCGAACCCTTCAAAGGCAAGGTGGTGCGCGAAAGCAAACTGCTGGCCGACCTCGGCCAGCGGGTGCGTGATGTGCGCCAGGGCCCGGACGGCTTGCTCTATGTGTTGACCGACGCCGGCAACGGCCGGCTGGTGCGGCTGCTTCCGGCGCCCTGAACCGGCTACTTGGCTTTGCTCGCGGCGGCGGCTGCAGCGGCAGTTGGTGTTTTGGTAGCCACCACCTTGCGTGACAGTTCGGCAGAGGCTTTTTCGAGCTGCCGGTAGGTGGCAATAAAGACCTTGGCAATCGCGTCCGGGTCGCGCATGGCGTTCGGGTTGGCCGCCAGCAAGGCGCCGGCAATGGTGGCGGCGGGTTGCATCAAATCTTCTTTCATGGCCGGAGTCCCCTGTGCGTTGAAATGCTGTTGCCGTGCATTCTATGCACGGCAACAGCAAGCCATGTCTTACCGCCTCTTACCGCCGCGACGGTAGCGTCGCCTCCACTGTGGGCAGGTCCACCATCATCGGTGTGCCGGGCGTGGTGCAACCCATGTCGCAGCACTTGCCGGGTTGGCGGTTCTTGGTGATGGCGCGGTCGGGGTCGTGCGGTGCGGCAGCGGGCGATCCGTCGGCAGCCACACCGCGTTCCAGAATGCGCTCGACCAGCTCCACCTTGCTGCCAATCGGGTAGTTGCGGTAGATCTCCTGCTTCATTGCGGCTGGCGAGCCACCGCCGTGCAGGCTGATCACGCTGTACCAGCCGCCCTGGTAGCCGGCAGTCAGGTCTTCGATGAAGCGTGCGGCCTCGATGCGTTTGTCGTAGGGCACCTCGGGGTTGGCGCGCAGCACGTCGCTCAGACGCGCGGCAGTTTCCGGGTTGTGGTCTTCGTCCGGGCCGGGCAGGGTGACGATCAGGCCACCGCTCACGTAATGGGCAATGCGGTGCATGTCGTAAATCTGGGTGGCCATCAGCAGCTTGCCAATGTTGGCGAACACCGGGTCGGGCATGAAGGTCTTGCTGTACGGGTCTTCCTTGCCATACACGCTGGCCGCCACGCCGCAGGCATAGAAGCCCTCGGTGATTTTGATCAGCTCCACCATCTGGTCGCGCAAATGGGTTTCCTTGCCGGGATCAAAACCGTTGGCCTCGCACATCAGCGCACCGGCGCCGATCAGCAAATCGCCAAAGCCGGCGCGGGCCGCAATGCAGGTCTGGCGGTGGTGGGTGGCGTAGCTGTAGGTGAGGTGGTGCGAATGCTCCCACTCGCCGGCGTAGAACACCCGCTCCCAGGGCACAAAGACGCGGTCGAACAAGACCACGCCGGTGCTCTGGCCGTACTTGCGGCTGAACAAGGCATCGCCATGCTCCAGCTTTTCGCCGGGGCGGCCGGCGGGCCGGGCCACGATGGTGATGCCTTCGGCGTCGATGGGCACGGCGCAGCAGACGGCAAAGTCGGCGTCGGCCTGGCCCATCTGGCGGCAGGGCATCACCAGAAACTCGTGCACATAGGGCGCGCCCGTCACGATGGCCTTGGCGCCCGATAGATAAATGCCCTTGCCATTGCGCTCGACCACATGCACATAGCTGTCGGGGTTGCCTTGCTGGTGCGGCTTCTTGCTGCGGTCGCCTTTGGCGTCGGTCATGGCGACGGCCAGCGTCAAATCCTGGTCCTGCACCATGTGCAGGTAGTTCAAAAACTTGGCGTGGTGTTCGGTGCTGCCGCGTGCGTCGTCGATCTTGGCCGTGACCTGGCCCAGCGCATTCAGCGCGTCGTGCACCAGGTAGCGCTGGGCGCAGCCGGTTTCCTGGCAGACCAGGCGGGTGGCTTCGAGCTTGTTCATCAGGTCGCCAGCGCTCGTGTTGATGTGGGAGAGGCGGTTGACCCGCTTGCCGCTGGTGTGCTGCACCGCCGTCATGATGGGCGCGTATTCGGGCTTGAGCGCAATGTCGTAGGTCAGCGCAATGGCGTTGATGCCGGGCTGCAGCGCGCGTTCATCTGCCACGCTTTCAATGCGGCGACCGTCGACAAAGACCTTGGGTTTGAGGCGGCGCAGCGATTCGCGGAAATCGTTGCCAGACATCATCAGCGACTGGGGGGCGGGAGCGTTCATTGGGGTGTCTCCGGGTGCATGGAATTCGGTGGAAAGCAAATTTTAAACAGTGTTCAATAATTTGAGCAAGCGTTTAATTTTTCGGCGCTTTCCCCCATAATCGCGCCATGGAAGCCAAATTGCAACGCCAGCAGGCCATGACCGACAGCCGCCGCGCCCTGGTGCTCGACGCTGCCCGCGCGGTGTTTGATGAACTGGGCATCGAAGGCGCCAGCATCCGTGAAATTGCCAAGCGCGCCGGCTACACGCCCGGCGCGATTTACTCCTACTTCGAGAACAAGGAAGCCATCTACGGCGCTTTGTTGGCCGAGTCGCTGGAGCGGCTGAATGCGGCGGTGCAGGGCGCCAATAGCAGCGATGTGCCAGCTGAAAGATTGCGCGACACGGCCCGTGCCTGGTTCGGCTTTTATGCCGAGAACCCGCGCGACCTCGACCTGGGCTTCTATTTGTTCCACGGCATGCAGCCGCGTGGCCTGACCAGCGAGCTGAACAACCGGCTCAACGCCCGGCTGCAGGAGGCGCTGGCGCCCTGTGCGCTGGCCATGGTGAACCTGGGGCTGAATGAAACAGATGCGCTGCGCGAGAACACCGCGCTGTTCGCCCATGGCGTGGGCCTGCTGCTGTTGCAGCATACGGGTCGCATCCGCATCTTTCAGCAACAGGCACCCGCGCTGTTTGACCACTACATCGCCGCGCTGCTGCAACGGCTGGAATAATGCGGGC
>JAZKCX010000179.1:8923-15568 GCA_040387875.1 Pseudomonadota bacterium
GCGCTGTTTGACCACTACATCGCCGCGCTGCTGCAACGGCTGGAATAATGCGGGCACTTTGAAGGATTGCCGATGTTGCTTGATGCCGATGCCTGCCAGCTGGTGCTGGTCGATTACCAGATTCGCCTGATGCCCGCGCTGCACGACAGTGCCGCCGTGATCGCCAACGCGGTGCGGCTGGGCCGCATGGCCGAGGTGATGCAGGTGCCGTGTTTCGGCACCGAACAAAACCCCGCCAAGCTCGGCGAAAACGTCCCCGAGATTCGCGCCCTGTGCCAGAAGACTTTGGCCAAGATGCATTTCAGCGCCTGCGCCGATGGCCTGAGTGATTGGCTGCGCCCGCCCGCGCAACCCCAGCGTGGCAACGCCCGCAGCCTGCCCAAACACCTGCAGAAACCCCAGGCCGACGATTCCGAGGCGCGATCCACCATCGTGGTGGCCGGCTGCGAATCGCATGTCTGCCTGCTGCAGACCGTGCTCGATTTGCTCGAAGACGAGTTCGAGGTCTGGGTCGTCACAGATGCATGCACTTCGCGTACCGAACGCAGCCGTGATGCGGCTTTTGACCGGCTGGCCGGCGCCGGTGCTGAATTGGTCACTACCGAAATGGTAGCGTTCGAGTGGCTGCGCACGGCCGACCATCCGGCCTTCAAGACGGTGCAGGGACTGATCAAATGATTGCGGTGGTAGATGCGGTGCAGACCCGGGTGGTGGCCACACTGCACGGCTCGCTGCCCATGGGCGGCTTTGTGGCCAACGCGCCCATCCATGCACTGACCGCGCCGCTGCCGGCGTTTGACGACGCGATGCAGCCTGCGGAGCGCACCGACATCGACCTGGGCGGCCCGCTGGCCTTTGGCATCGACAACATCATCAGCGAAGCCGAAGCCGACCGCATCATTGCCCTTACCGAGCAGATGGGCTACCGACCCGAGGCGCCCGGCATCCAGACCGCCCCCGGCATGCGAATGAACAAGTCGGTGCACTGGGTGGCTGACGCCGCGCTGATCCAGCGCATTTTTGCGCGCATTGGCCCGCTGCTGCCACCGCAGATCGACGGCGATACGCTGCATCCGCAACTGAGCCAGCGGCTCAACATGTACCGCTACGACGACAACGATGTTTTCAACCGCCATACCGACGGCGACTGGCCCGGCTTTGGTCTGAGCGCCGACGGCACGCAGATGGTGGAATGGCCCGGCCTGCGCTCCAAACTCACCATGCTGCTGTACCTGAACGGCCCCGAGCAGGGTGTGTTGGGCGGCAACACCCGGCTGTTCCGGCCCGACGGCGGCGCGGTGGACGTGACGCCGCGCAAGGGCGCTGCGCTGTTTTTCCGGCACGGTTTTGGTCGCGGCTCGGTGCTGCACGAAGGCGCCCGCGTGCTGGGAGAGGTACCCAAGTACGTGGCGCGCATCAACGTGCTGTACACGCAGCAGGGGTAAACCGGCCAAAAACCGGGCCCATCCTGCCGCAACACAAGGTCTATTCCGCCAAGTCAGGGCGAAGAAAGATCGTAGTCAATAATCCGGGTTCCCATGACAAGCTGCACCCCATTGGTCGGGCGTGCGCCAACCGGAGACACAGTCCATGACGAGTTTTGCTGATTTCCATGCCCGTTCGCTCGCCGAGCCAGAAGCCTTCTGGGCTGAACAGGCCCAACTGATCGACTGGAAAACGCCTCCGACAGAGATCTGCGACTACAGCAACCCCCCGTTTGCCCGCTGGTTTGCTGGCGGCACCACCAACCTGTGCCACAACGCGGTGGACCGCCATCTGAAAGATCGCGCTGACCAGGCCGCGCTGATTTTTGTCTCGACCGAGACCAACCAGGAAGTCACCTACACCTTCCGCCAGTTGCACGCCGAAGTGCAGCGCGTCTCGGCCATGTTGCTGGAACTGGGCATCAAAAAGGGCGACCGGGTACTGATCTACATGCCGATGATTGCCGAGGCTGCCTTTGCGATGCTGGCCTGCACCCGCATTGGCGCGCTGCATTCGGTGGTGTTTGGCGGTTTTGCGTCGGGCAGTCTGGCCAGCCGCATCGACAACGCTACGCCCACGGTAGTCATCAGCGCCGACGCCGGTTCGCGCAGCGGCAAGGTGGTGCCCTACAAACCGCTGCTGGACGAAGCGATAACGCTGGCCAAACACAAGCCATCGGCCGTACTGCTGGTGGACCGTGGCCTGTCGCCCATGAACCTCGTGCCCGGCCGCGACCACATTTACGGCCCGCTGCGCGAAAAACACCTCAACACCGAAGTGCCCTGCGAATGGGTGGACGCCACGCACCCAAGCTATACGCTGTACACCAGCGGCACCACCGGCAAACCCAAGGGCGTGCAGCGCGACACCGGTGGTTATGCAGTGGCGCTGGCCGCCAGCATGAAATACATCTTTCAGGGCAACCCGGGCGAGACGTATTTTTCTACCAGCGACATTGGCTGGGTGGTGGGCCACAGCTACATCATCTACGGCCCGCTGATCCACGGCATGGCCACCATCATGTACGAAGGCCTGCCGACCCGGCCCGACGCCGGCATCTGGTGGAGCCTGGTGGAGAAGTACCAGGTCACGGTGATGTTCAGCGCACCCACCGCCGTGCGGGTGCTGAAAAAGCAGGACCCGGCCTTCCTGAAAAAGTACGATCTGTCCAGCCTGCGCGCGCTGTTTCTGGCCGGCGAGCCGCTGGACGAGCCCACCGCAGAATGGATCAGCGACAGCCTGGGCGTGCCCATCATCGACAACTACTGGCAGACCGAAAGCGGCTGGCCGATTCTGACGATTGCCAACGGCATCGAAAAAGCGCCGAGCAAATTCGGCAGCCCTGGCATTCCGATGTACGGCTACAACGTCAAGCTCATCAACGAGAACACCAACGAGGAAATGACCGAGCCCGGCGAGAAGGGCGTGGTGGTCATTGAAGGCCCCATGCCCCCCGGCTTTATGCAAACGGTCTGGCAGGACGACAAGCGTTTTGTTGAAACCTACTGGAGCAGCATTCCCGGCCGCATGGTGTATTCCACCTTCGACTGGGCCACGCGCGACAAGGACGGCTATTTCTTCATCCTGGGCCGCACCGACGACGTGATCAACGTTGCAGGGCACCGGCTGGGAACCCGTGAGATCGAGGAGAGCATTTCCAGCCACCCCAACGTGGCCGAAGTGGCGGTGGTTGGCGTGGCCGACCAGCTCAAGGGCCAGGTGGCGATGGCGTTTGTCATCATCAAGGACCCGAGCAAGGCGGCCGACGACGCCGGCAAGCTCAAGCTCGAAGGCGAGATCATGAAGCTGGTCGACGGCCAGCTCGGCGCCGTGGCCCGGCCATCGCGGGTGCGTTTTGTTACTGCGCTGCCCAAAACCCGCAGCGGCAAGCTGCTGCGCCGCGCCATCCAGGCGGTGTGCGAGGCGCGCGACCCGGGCGATCTGACCACCATTGAAGACCCGACCGCGCTCAAACAGATCCAGGATCTGTTCGCGGTGGCCTGAACCAATGATGCAACGCCGCCAGTTTGTCAGAATCGGGTCGGGTGTCTCGGCGGCCAGCCTGAGCGGCCTGGCCGCGTGGCTGCCCAGCGCAGCGGTGGCGCAAAACGCACCGGGCTGGAACAAGTCGGCCTTTGAGGCAAACACCCTGGCCGAGGTGGTGAAAAGCCTGGGCGGCAGCAGCGCCAGCGAGCGCAGCGAGATCAGCCTGGAAGCGCCGGAGATTGCCGAGAACGGCGCGGTGGTGCGGCTCAGCGCGCAGAGCAGTTTGCCGGGTACTACCCAGCTCGCGCTGGTCGTGCTGAAAAACCCGAATGCGCTGGCGGCGGTGTTCGAGATTCCCGCGGGCACCGACGCGCAGATCACCACCAACCTCAAGATGGCCCAGACCTCTAATGTGTATGCGCTGGCGCGGGTGGGCAACCAGTTTTTTTATGCGGTGCGCGAAGTCAAGGTCACCTTGGGTGGCTGCGGGAACTAGCCATGGCTGAACCTACACGCATACGTGCACAACAACAGGGCGACAAGACCGTGGTGCGCGTCCTGGTGGCGCACGAGATGGAAAGCGGTCAGCGCAAAGATGCCGCCGGCAAGCCAGTGGCGGCCTGGTTTATCCAGAGTATTACTGCCACCCACAACGGCAAAACGGTGATGGGTGCACAGTGGGGGCCGTCGGTGTCGAAAAACCCGTTTCTGCAGTTCAGTTTCCGGGGCGCGAAGGCCGGTGACAAGCTGCAGATCACCTGGGTCGACAACCGCGGCGACAAGCGCACCGACGAAGCCGTGATTGCCTGAACCGGCAGCCACCGCCTGCCGGTTTTGACACACAAAAAGCCACGAAGCGCCATAAACTTCGCACCGAAGGGGTGCGGTGACAGACTTTCGATGGCACAATCCCCGGTGTACTAAGGCCCTTCCTGCCACAGTCGCATCCGCCATCCGGTCAAGCCGTGTCGCGGAAGGTTAATCAACCAGCTTTAACCAGCTAATGTTTCCCCCAGGGAAACGGAGGTCAGCGGACAATGAGCGATTCCTCGCAGACACAGCACGCGTCTGTCTATCAAGCCTATGCAGGCAACACCTATCTCTTCGGCGGCAATGCGCCCTATGTCGAGGAGATGTACGAAAACTACCTGAGCAACCCCGGCAGCGTGCCTGATAACTGGCGCGAGTATTTCGACGCGCTGCAAAACGTGCCCGCCGTGGATGGCAGCAATGCCAAGGACGTGCCGCACCTGCCGGTGATCAACGCTTTTGCCGAACGCGCCAAGAGTGGCGTGACGCAGGTGGTGGTGGCCAGCGGCGCCGATTCCGAACTCGGCCGCAAGCGCACCGCGGTGCAGCAGCTGATTGCCGCCTACCGCAACGTCGGCGCCCGCTGGGCCGACCTCGATCCCCTCAAGCGCGCTGAACGCGCCGACATTCCCGAGCTGGAGCCGTCGTTTTACGGTTTCAGCGATGCCGACCAGGAAGCGGTGTTCAACACCAGCAACACCTTCTTCGGCAAGGAGACCATGAGCCTGCGCGAGCTGCTCAATGCGCTGCGCGAAACCTACTGCGGCACCATCGGTGCCGAGTACATGTACATCACCGACCAGAGCCAGAAGCGCTGGTGGCAGCAAAAGCTCGAATCGATTCGCAGCAAACCGGCGTTCAGCGTCGAGCAGAAAAAGCACATCCTCGACCGCGTGACCGCGGCCGAAGGCCTGGAGCGATTCCTGCACACCAAGTACGTGGGCCAGAAGCGCTTTTCGCTGGAAGGCGGCGAGAGCTTCATCGCGTCGATGGACGAACTGATCCAGCAGGCCGGCGCCCGGGGCGTGCAGGAAATCGTGATTGGTATGGCCCACCGTGGCCGCCTGAACGTGCTGGTCAACACCCTGGGCAAGATGCCCAAGGACCTGTTCGCCGAGTTCGACCACACTGCGCCCGAAGACTTGCCCTCGGGCGACGTGAAGTACCACCAGGGTTTCAGCTCCGACGTCAGCAGCCCCGGTGGCCCGGTGCACCTCACACTGGCCTTTAATCCGTCGCATCTGGAAATCGTGAACCCGGTGGTCGAAGGCTCGGTGCGTGCCCGCATGGACCGCCGCAACGACCCGCTGGGCAAACAGGTGCTGCCGGTACTGGTGCACGGCGATGCCGCCTTTGCCGGCCAGGGCGTGGTGATGGAGACTTTGGCGCTGGCTGAAACACGTGGGTATTCCACCGGCGGTACGGTGCACCTGGTCATCAACAACCAGATCGGTTTCACCACTTCTGACCCGCGCGATTCACGCTCTACGCTGTACTGCAGCGATGTGGTGAAGATGATCGAAAGCCCGGTGCTGCACGTCAACGGCGACGACCCCGAAGCCGTAGTGCTGGCCACGCAGCTGGCGCTGGATTTCCGGCTCGAGTTCCAGAAGGATGTCGTGGTCGACATCATCTGCTTCCGCAAGCTGGGCCACAACGAGCAGGACACCCCCAGCCTGACCCAGCCATTGATGTACAAAAAGATTGCGCAGCATCCCGGTACGCGCAAGCTGTATGCCGACAAGTTGGCTGCGCAAGGCCTGGGCGAGACGCTGGGCGACGACATGTTCAAGGCCTACCGCGCGGCACTTGACGAAGGCCGCCACACGGTCGACCCGGTGCTGACCAACTTCAAGAGCAAGTACGCGGTCGATTGGTCGCCCTACCTGGGCAAGCGCTGGACCGATGCGGGCGACACCGCCATTCCCATGACCGAGTGGAAACGCCTGGCCGAAAAAATCACCACCATTCCGGAAACCGTTGCACCACACCAATTGGTGAAGAAGGTCTATGACGACCGCGCCGCCATGGGTCGGGGTGATATTCCGGTGGACTGGGGCATGGGCGAACACATGGCTTTCGCGTCGCTGGTGGCCAGTGGCTACCCGGTGCGTCTGTCGGGCGAAGACTGTGGCCGGGGCACTTTCACCCACCGCCATGCAGTCATCCATGACCAGAACCGCGAAAAGTACGACGTAGGCACCTACGTGCCGTTGCAGCATGTGGCCGACAACCAGGCACCGTTCGTGGTCATCGACTCCATCCTGTCCGAAGAAGCGGTGCTGGCCTTTGAGTACGGCTACTCCTCGAACGACCCCAACACCCTGGTGATCTGGGAAGCGCAGTTCGGCGATTTCGCTAACG
>JAZKCX010000180.1:0-4098 GCA_040387875.1 Pseudomonadota bacterium
CGGGCTTCTCTGCGTTCTCGGGCGCCAAGATGGCGCTGCGGGCGCTGGCGCAAAGTATGGCGCGCGAGCTGGGGCCGCAGGGCATTCATGTGGCCCACACCATCATCGACGGCGCCATCGACACCGAGTTCATCCGCACGCTGTTTCCGCAGACCTATGCGCTGAAAGAGAAGGACGGCATTCTCAACCCCGAGCACATCGCCGAGAATTACTGGACGCTGCATTGCCAGCCGCGCGATGCCTGGACGCATGAGATGGATTTGCGGCCGTGGATGGAGCAATTCTGAAACTTTGCGGGACAGACCTTCAGCTCTGTCCCCAACTGATTAGAAAAAAGGAGACACCATGACAAAAACCATAGACTTCTATTTCGACTTCGGCAGCCCCGCCGCCTATCTTGCGCACACCCAGTTGCCCAAGATCAGCGCCGAAACCGGCGCGCAGATCGCCTACAAACCCATGCTGCTGGGCGGGGTGTTTCAGGCCACCGGTAACCGTCCGCCCATCGTGGTGGTGCCCAAGGGCTCCTACGTTTTTACCGACTTTTTGCGTTTTGCCAAACGGTATGGTGTGCCACTGGTGCGCAACGCCAATTTCCCCATCATCACCACCACGCTGATGCGCGGCGCGGTGGCGCTGCAGATGAAAAACGACCCGCGTTTTGCCGACTACATGGACATGGTCTACAAGGCAATCTGGATTGACGACGAGAACATGAACGACCCGGCCGTAGTCGGCGCGGTGCTTACCCGCAATGGCTTTGACGCTGCTGCGCTGATGGCGATGACGCAGGAGCAGGCCGTGAAAGACGAGCTGAAGAAGTTGACCGAAGCCGCCGTGGCGCGCGGCATTTTTGGCGCGCCGACGATGTTTGTCGGCGACGAGATGTTCTGGGGCCAGGACCGGCTCGACTTTGTGCGCGAAGCGCTGTTGGCCTGAAACCCTTCCCTAATTTCCCCGCAAGAAAGATACAGCCATGAGCGAAATCCTCACCCACATCGATGCCGGCATTCTGACCCTGACGCTGAACCGCGTCGACAAGAAAAACTCCATCACTTCGGCCATGTACTCGGCCATGGCCGCCGCTGTGAAAGAGGCTGCCAGCAACGACGCCGTGCGTGTGCTCGTCATCCAGGGCCACGAGACCATCTTCTCGGCTGGCAACGACATTGCCGACTTCCTGAACAACCCGCCGGCGACCGAAGACGCGCCGGTGTTCCATTTCCTGCGCGCCATCAGCACCCTCGCCAAGCCAGTCGTGGCTGCGGTGGCCGGCCCGGCGGTGGGCATTGGCACCACGCTGCTGTTCCACTGCGACCTGGTCTATGCGGGCGACAACGCCGCATTTGCCATGCCTTTCGTGAACCTTGGCATCTGCCCCGAGGCAGCGTCCAGCCTGCTGGCGCCGCAGTTGATGGGTTACCACCGCGCGGCCGAGGCACTGCTGCTGGGCGAGCCCTTCAAGGCCGAGCAGGCGCTGGAGATGGGACTGGTCACGCGCATCGTGCCGCCCACCGAAGTGAATGCGCTGGCGCAGCAGCAGGCCAAAAAACTGGCCGCCAAACCGCTCAGTTCGCTGGTCATTACCAAGCGGCTGATGAAGCAGGGACAGGCGGCGCTGGTGCAGCAGCAGATGTCGGACGAAGCGGCCGACTTTGGCCGCATGCTGCGTGAGCCCGCTGCACGGGAAGCCTTCAGCGCATTTGTGGAAAAACGCAAACCCGACTTCAGCAAGGTCTGAAGCCGTTTTACCGGCAATTTCGCGCTAATTTGATATAAAAAGACCTTGTAGCCGGCGTCGATATTCATTAGTTTGCTATTTATTAAGTAGCAAATGCAGCGGCTACTCAGCCTCTGCAGGTTCCGTGCGCTCTGGCCGTGCGCGTTGCGGGGCATCGGCGGGCCGCACCTCGATCACCGTGGCAGGGGGCTGGCCGAAATACACCAGTTGCGGCTGCGCAGTGCCCGGCGCTGGCGGCTGCAATACCGGGGCTTGCCTTGTTGTGGTCTGGGGGGCCGCGTCCTGCGCGCGGGCAGAGTTCTGCGGCACGCTCAGGCCCTGCGGCAGCGGGTCGGTGGCGTTGTAGGTAGGCAGCACCGCAGGCAGCGCTGCGTTGGCACTGGGCTGGGCCCATTCGGCAGTGGGCAAATCGGCAGGGGCATTGGCAAACTCTTCGGACTCCAGCGGAATTTCTGCCGTCAGCAACCGGGTTTCGCGCGGCGCGGCAAAACGGGCATTCGCATCAATGCTGCGCAACTTGAAGGCCTGCTGAAAAAACTCGCCGACCACCGGCAGTGCACTGCGTGCACCCTGGCCCCAGCTGTCGCCCATGCGGACCCGGTTGTCGTTAAAGCCCACCCACGCACCCGCCACCAGTTGCGGGTGCATCAGGATGAACCAGCCGTCGGTGTTGTCCTGGGTGGTGCCGGTCTTACCAGCCACGTCGGCCTGGATGCCGTAGCGGCTGCGAATGCCGGTGGCCGTGCCTTTGTCGACCACGCCACGCATCGCATCCAGCAGCGTGTCGGCACCTGCGCGCGACATGGCGGGCTCGGCCGCAGGCGCAGCAAACTCTTCCAGCACAGCGCCGTTTTTGCCGGTGACGCGGGTTACCAGTACCGGCGCCACATAGCTGCCACCATTCGCAATGCTGCCGTAGGCGCTGACCATTTCCTTCAGCGTTACCGGGCTGGTGCCCAGCGCCAGCGACAGCACTTCATCCAGCTTGCTCTGGCGCACGCCCATGGCGCGGGCGAGTTTGGCCACCCGGGCTGGCCCCACGCTTTGCATCAGTTGCGCGGTGATGGTGTTTTTGGAATACGCCAGGCCGTCGCGCAGCGCCATGGGCTGCCCGCTGGGCGCTACGCCGTCGCTGGGCCGCCATACCGTCTTCTGGTCGAGCCGGATTTCCACCGCATGGTCCATCATCACATCGGTGGCGCGGGCGCCGCCCTCAAAGGCTGCACCGTAAACGAAGGGTTTGAAGGTCGATCCGGGCTGGCGTTTGGCCTGTTGCACATGGTCGAACTGGTCGGTTTCAAAATCGCGGCTGCCCACCCAGGCCTTGACATGGCCATTGACGGGGTCCAGCGCCAGAAAACCGGCCTGCAGTCGTGTTTTACTCTGGCGCAGTTTGGCCATGGCGGTGCTGTCGGCCTGCAGTTGTTTGAGGGCATCGGCTTCGTTCAAACCGGATTCGCGCGCGCTGCGGTAGCCCGCTGATTCCCGCATGAAGGCCAACACCACGTCCTTTTTGGGGTTCCAGCCAGAGCGCCATTGCGCGTCTACCGTGGGTTGCAGCCGGTTGCCCTGGTTCACCACCGCCTGGTTGGCAGCGGCTTGCAGGCGCGAATCAATGGTGGTGTGCACCACCAGGCCATCGGTGTAGATGTTGTAGTCGTTGCGGTCGGCCCATTCAATCAGCCAGCGCCGCATCTGCTGGGTGAAATGCGGGGCCGGACCCAGGGGCTCACTCTGCCGCTCGAAGTCCACCTTGAGCGGCATTTTTTTCAGCGCGGGCAGATTTTTTTCGTCAAGCTTGTTGTGTTTGACCAGTTGCGCCAGCACGATGTTGCGGCGCTGTACTGCGCGTTCGGGGTTGAGCACCGGGTTGTAGTAGCTGGTGCCTTTGAGCATGCCAATCAGCGTGGCCGACTCCAGCACGTCCAGCGTCTGGGCCGACTTGTCGAAATAGGTGCGCGCCGCCATTTCAATGCCGTGGGCGTTGTACAGAAACGGCACGGTATTGAGGTAGCTCTCCAGAATTTCGTCCTTGCTGTACACCGCCTCGATCTTGAGCGCGGTGATGGCTTCTTTCAGTTTGCGTGTCAGGCTGGCGGCACGGCCAATGCTTTCGGGGTAGAGGTTGCGCGCCAGCTGCTGCGTGATGGTGGAGCCACCCTGCAAATCGCCCGATACCGTGCGCAGCGCTGCGGCCGCCGTGCGCCGCAGGTCAATGCCGTGGTGTTGGTAGAAACGGTGGTCTTCGGTGGCCACCAGCGCTGCCACCACATGCGGCGAAATGTCGGCCAGTTTCACCCATTCGCGGTTAGCCCGCTTGAAGCTGGCCAGCTCCTTGCCATCGGCCGACAGCACCA
>JAZKCX010000181.1:0-7143 GCA_040387875.1 Pseudomonadota bacterium
GAATGGCATGAGTTGATTGGCAACAAGCGCGGCGTGCAATTGCAGCTGGCGCTGGCGCGGCTGCGTGGTTTCAACCCGCGCCTCATGACCTGGGGGTTGAGTGCTACGCTAGGAAATTCAGAGCAAGCTATGCAGGTGCTGTGCCGGCCAGGGGCTGATTTGGCTTCAAAAATGGCCCTCACGCTGGTGCAGGGCAAGCTCGACAAGACGCTGGTGATCGACACCCTGATCCCGCCCGACCCCGGCAAGTATTCGTGGGCTGGCCATCTGGGCGCGCGCATGCAGCAGCCGGTGATTGACGAGATAGCACGCTCGGGTCCCACGCTGGTATTCACCAACACCCGTTCGCAAGCCGAGATCTGGTACCAGTTGCTGCTGGCCGCCAAGCCCGAGTGGGCGGGCGAGATTGCGCTGCACCACGGCAGCCTCGACAAGGAAGTGCGCGAATGGGTGGAACTGGGGCTGAAAGAAGGGCGCTTGCGCGCGGTGGTGGCGACGTCTTCACTCGACCTGGGCGTGGATTTTCTGCCGGTCGAGCGGGTGCTGCAGATTGGCTCGGCCAAGGGTGTGGCGCGGCTGCTGCAGCGCGCCGGCCGCAGCGGCCACGCGCCGGGCCGGCCCAGCCGCATCACGCTGGTGCCGACCAACACGCTGGAATTGATAGAGGCCGCCGCCGCCCGCCGCGCCGCACAGGCGGGCCGCATAGAGCAGCGCACGTCGCCCGAGCAGCCGCTGGATGTACTGGTGCAGCATGTTGTGACCATTGCGCTAGGGGGAGGCTTCAAGCCCGACGCGCTCTACGCCGAAGTGCGCACGGCCTGGGCCTACCGCGACCTGTCGCGCGAAGCCTTCGACTGGGCGCTAGCCTTTTGCGAGCGCGGTGGCGACAGCCTGACCGCCTACCCCGACTACCACCGCATCCGGGTGGATGCCGAAGGCGTCTATCGCGTGCCCGACCGCGGCATTGCGCAGCGGCACCGGCTGGGCATAGGCACCATCGTCAGCGACGCGGCGATGCAGGTGAAATACCTCACCGGCGGCAGGATCGGCACGGTGGAAGAAGGCTTCATTGCCCGGCTGCGCAAGGGCGACTGTTTTGTACTGGCCGGCCGGCTGCTGGAATTTGTGCGGGTGCACGAGATGGTGGCCTTTGTGAAAAAGGGCGAGAAGAAAAAGCCCACCGTGCCCACCTGGCAGGGCGGCAAGATGCCGCTGTCCACCGAGATGGCCGACGCGGTGCTGGAGCTGATGCAAGAGGCCGGCGCGGGCCGCTTTGCCAGCCCCGAGCTGCAGGCCGCGCGGCCCATGCTGGAAACCCAGGCGCGCTTGTCGCAACTGCCCACGCCGGCCACGCTGCTGGTCGAGACCTTCACCTCGCGCGAGGGCCACCACCTCTACGTGTACCCCTTCGCCGGGCGGCAGGTGCACTTGGGGCTCTCCAGCCTTTTGGCCTGGCGGCTGGCGCGTGATGCGCCCAATACCTTCAGCATGTCGGTCAACGACTACGGCTTTGAGCTGCTCAGCGCCGAGGCCTTTGATGTGGCCGCGGTGCTGGACAAATCGGTTTTTGCCAGTGCCGATTTGCTGGCGGACGTGCTGGCCTCGCTCAATTCGTCCGAGCTGGCGCAACGGCGGTTCCGGGAGATTGCGCGGGTGGCAGGGCTGGTGTTTAGCGGCTACCCCGGTGCCCCCAAAAGCATGAAACAGCTGCAAGCCTCCAGCAGCCTGTTTTTTGAGGTTTTTCGCAAATACGACGCCGGCAACCTGCTGCTGAACCAGGCCGAGCGCGAGGTGCTGAGCCAGGAGCTGGAGCTGGCGCGGCTGCAGGCCACGCTGCAGGGCATGGGTGGCAAAGTGCTGGTGCATGTGGCGCTGCGCCACCCCAGCCCTCTGAGCCTGCCGCTGATGGTGGAGCGCCTGCGCGAAAAACTCAGCAACGAAACCCTGGCCGCCCGGCTGGAACGCATGCTTAAAGCCATGGAAAAAGGCGCCTGACAGACGACGGCGGCCGTTCCTGTTGTCCTACAACGGCATCGGTGCGCTGCTGACGGTCAATGAACGCCTGTTTTTCTACAGTAGATGCATGGCTGGCGCTCATGCCACCCATCCAACCAACCGAAAGGGAAACACGTTATGAACAAGCACCAAGTTGAAGGCCGCGTGGACCAAGTTTCCGGCAAGCTCAAAGAAGTGGCCGGCAAGGTTGTCGGCAACGACAAGCTCAAGGCCGAAGGTCAGGTCGAGCAGGCTGCGGGCAAAGTCCAGGCCAGCTACGGCGACGCCAAGGAAAAAGCCAAGGATGCCGCCAAGAGCGTCATTGACAAAGTTTAAGTATTTCACTGCAGCATCCCAAGGAGGACCTATGCAATCCAACCCCTCACACTTCTCTCCCAACCGCCTGACCGGCCGTTCGGTTGCAGTGGCATCGGCCATTGCACTGGCCCTGGCACTGGGCGCCTGCAGCAAGCAGGACGACAACCGCACCGTGGGCCAGCAGCTCGACTCGGCCGTGGCCAAGACCGAGCAGGCCGCCATGGACGCCAAGGCGCAGGCCAAGGAATCGATGGCCAGCGCTGAATCGTCGATCAAAAGCTCGACCGAAGACGCCAAGGCAAGCGCCTCCAACACCGCCGGTACCGTAAGCGCCAGCGTGGAAGATGCTGCCATCACCGCGTCGGTGAATGCCGCGCTGGTGAAAGACAAAGACCTGAGCGCCATCAAGATCGATGTGGACACCAAAAACGGCAAGGTCACGCTGTACGGCCCGGCCCCCAATGCCAGTGCCCGCGAGCGCGCCACCACCATTGCCAAAACGGTGAAGGGCGTGACTGCCGTGGACAACCAACTGGTTATCCAGGCGAGCTAAACCCTCGCATATCTCCAGGTAATTCCCCGCAGCACGCCAGGCGTGTTGCGGGTTTTTTTATGCCGGCGCCGCGGTGGCATCCATGGACTGTTGCTGTGCCTGCTGCTCAGTCTCTTGGGGTGCTTCGGCACGCGCCAGCGAGGCAATCAGCTCGTGCACATAGCGCAGCTTGCGCATGGCGCCGGGCGCCAGCGCAAAGGGGTAGGCATCGTTCTGGCCCAGGCTGCGGTTCAGGCTGTTGACCAGCAAGGTCACTGGCACCCATTGGCCTACCAGCACATCAAAGTCGGGCGGGCCATCGCCGAAGAAGGGATTGTCGATGCGGACTTTGGGCGACTGGCCAGTGTCGCTGCCCGGTACCTGCACCCGGGTGCTGTAGGCCGATGCGGTTTCCAGCAAGTCCACCATGTGCAGGTAGTGCGCCCAGGTCTCGGCCCAGTCTTCCCAGGGGTGGGCGGTGGCATAGGCGCTCACGTAGTGGTCCTGCCAGTCGTTGTGCTGGCCGCGGGCATAGTGGCTTTGCAGGGCCAGTGTGTAGTCTTGTGATTCGTCGCCAAAAACCTCGCGGAAATCGGCCAGACGCTGGGCATCCACAAACAGCCGGTCCCAGTAGTAGTGGCCCGACTCGTGGCGCAAATGGCCCAGCAGGGTGCGGTAGGGCTCGTTGAGCATCAGCCGGCGGCGGGCACGCTCGTCGTCGTCGGCTTCGGCAATGTTCAGGGTAATGATGCCGTTGTCGTGCCCGGTCAGCACCGGCTGCGCGCCGGGCTGGTCGGCCAGGAACTGGAACACCGGGCTGTTGGCCCAGGACTGCAGTGGGTCGCGTGGCTCCAGCCCGAGTTGGGCCAGCGTGTAGTACAGGCGGCGCTTGGCCACCTCAATGCGGGCCCAGCGTTCGTGGTTGGCCGGAATGGACAGGTCCGGCAGCAGCCGGGTTTGCCGGCACGACACACACAGCGGGTTGTTGTCGTCCGACTGCACCGCAAAGTTGCAGGCGCGGTGCTCGTAATGGTTCTGGCACATGCGGTAGGTGCGGGCATCGCCTTCGGCGTCGGTGCGCTGCAACAGCCCCTGGCCGTTGTCGTCGGGCACCGGCATCATCGACGCCAGGTCGAGCTGGTCGGGCAGAAACGCGAGCGCGCAGCCGCAGTGCAGGCACTGCACATTTTCAAAAAATACGGGGTGACCGCAGTGGTCGCAGGAGAAGATTTTCATTCGGTGTCCGCGTGGGCAAAGCCCCACTATTTTGAACTCCGGCGGTCTTTTGCCGCGTAGGACAGCGGCGCAAATCTAATCAGCGCAACCGCAGACTTTGCAGGTGGCGTTGCGCGGCAGCCGCAGGGTATTGAATTCCATGCTGCGGCCATCCAGCATCAACAGCTTGCCGGCCAGCGATTCGCCAGTGGGTACCAGCAGTTTCAGCGCTTCGGCGGCCTGCATAGCGCCGATGATGCCGACCAGCGGCGCAAACACGCCCATGGTGGCGCAGCGGGTCTCCTCAAAATCGGCGTCCTGCGGAAAAACGCAGGCATAGCAGGGCGATGCGGCATTGCGCGTGTCGTAGACCGAAATCTGGCCGTCAAAACGAATCGCTGCGCCCGAGACCAGCGGCTTTTTGTGTTTCACGCAGGCGGCGTTGACCGCATGGCGGGTGGCAAAGTTGTCGCAGCAGTCGAGCACCACGTCGGCGCTTTGCACCAGCGCATCGAGTTGGGCAGCGTCGGCGCGGGTGACCACCGGAATGACTTGCACATCGGGGTTGATGGCCTCGACCGACAGCTTGGCCGATTCGGCCTTGGCCATGCCCACCCGCGCCAAATTGTGGGCAATCTGGCGCTGCAGGTTGGTTTCGTCCACCGTGTCGTTGTCCACCACGGTGATGCGGCCCACGCCGGCCGAGCCGAGGTAGAGCACGGCGGGCGAGCCCAGCCCGCCGGCGCCAATGATGAGGGCGTGCGATGCGAGCAGCCGTTCCTGGCCGTCGTCGCCGATCTCATTCAGGAGGATGTGGCGCGAGTAGCGCAGCAGCTGTTCGTCGTTCATGGCCGCTGCATTGACCGTAGCCTTGCCGCTCGGGGCGGCAAGGGCATCAGTTTTCTTTCTTCTCGTCCTTGCGCTCGATCATGGTCTTGCTGACCAGTACCGGGCGGCCCTTGAGCTTGTTCAGTGCCTGCACCAGCTGGAAGTCCTTGTCGGAGCCAAACTCGGGAATCTTGCGCTCGGCAGCGGGCTTTTTGGCCTCGGCTTCCAGGCGCAGGCGGGCGTCTTCACGGGCCTTCTCGCGGGCGGCGTCCTTGACCTCGGCGCCCTGGCCGCTGTTGAGGTGCTTTTCCAGATCGGCTTCGCGGGTGCGCAGTGCGGCGAACAGGTTGCCTTCTTCGCTTTCGTCAATCATCACGTCCGGCAGGATGCCCTTGGCCTGGATCGATTTGCCGCTGGGGGTGTAGTAGCGCGCAGTGGTGAGTTTCAGACCGGTGTCGGGGCCGAGCGTGCGCACGGTTTGCACCGAGCCCTTGCCAAAGGTCTGGCTGCCCATGATGGTGGCGCGTTTGTGGTCCTGCAGCGCGCCGGCCACAATTTCGCTGGCCGAGGCCGAGCCTTCGTTCACCAGCACGATCAGCGGCACGTTTTTCAGCGCGGCCGGCAGGCGGCGCAGCGGGTCGGCACCACCCCGGCGCTGGTAGAACTCGGGCGAGGCCTTGTAGGTGAACTTGCTTTCGGCCAACTGGCCGTTGGTGGAAACCACGCTCACGTTTTCTGGGAGAAAGGCGGCCGACACGGCCACGGCGGCGTCGAGCAGGCCACCAGGGTCGTTGCGCAAATCCAGCACCAGGCCCTTGAGGTTGGGCTCCTGTTTGTAGATGTCTTCGATCTTGCGGACAAAGTCGTCTACCGTGCGTTCCTGGAACTGGCTCAGTCGCACCCAGGCGTAGCCGGGCTCCACCACCTTGCCACGCACCGATTGGGTCTTGATTTCCTCGCGGGTGATGGTGACCGGGAAGCTGCGGTTCTCGTCCTTGCGGAAGATGGTCAGGCTCACTTTGGTACCGGGCTCGCCGCGCATGCGTTTGACGGCTTCGCTCAGGGCCAGGCCCTTGACGGCGGTGTCGTCAATTTTGGTGATCAGGTCGTTGGGTTTGAGGCCAGCGCGAAACGCCGGTGAACCCTCAATGGGCGAGACGATCTTGACCAGACCGTCTTCCTGACTGATCTCGATGCCCACACCCACAAAGCGGCCCGAGGTGCCTTCGCGGAATTCCTTGTAGGACTTCTTGTCGAAATACTGGGAGTGTGGGTCGAGGCTGGCCACCATGCCGGAGATAGCGTCGGTGATCAGCTTCTTCTCATCTACCGGCTCCACATAATCGCTCTTGACCATGCCGAATACTGCTGCGAGCTGCTGCAGCTCCTCCAGCGGCAAGGGGGCCAGTGCACCGCGGGCAACGGTCTGCAGCGAAACGGTGGTGAGGGCGCCAGCGAGGGCACCCACAGAAATCCAGCCGGCAATTTTCAATGGTTGACGCATAAGTTAAGACCTCGAGCAGGCAATATACACCTTGGAGCACGTACGGCTGGCGCGGTTCCCGCAAAAACACAATACAGGCGCGCCACTATTGTGACGCGGCCTGGGCCTGCCGTGTTGCCCGGAAAAGAGGCGCTTTGCCGGCCATCTGCTGCCCCGCTGCAGATGGCGCCAAAAGCGGCCTGCAAAAGTGCGCTGCCAGTAAAGCTGGCGTAAATGCCGGCGCCGCTCAGGTCTTGCCCTGGGCCGCCACCGCAGCGGCCGCTTTGGCGGCGGCTGCGGCGTCGCCCAGATAGTAGTGTTTGAGCGGCTGCAGGTGGGCATCGAGCTCATAGACCAGCGGAATGCCGTTGGGAATGTTCACGCCCACAATCGCGTCGTCCGAGATGTGGTCGAGGTACTTGACCAGCGCGCGAATCGAGTTCCCGTGTGCCGCCACCACAATGCGCTTGCCGGCCTTGATGGCCGGCGCCATGGCCTCGTTCCAGAACGGCAGCACCCGGTCCACCGTGTCTTTCAGGCACTCTGTCAGCGGAATCTGGGCCGGTTGCAGCTTGGCGTAGCGCAGGTCGCCGCGCTCGCTGCGCGGGTCGGCGGCGTCCAGCACGGGGGGCGGGGTGTCGTAGCTGCGGCGCCAGACCAGCACCTGCTCGTCGCCAAACTTTTTGGCGGTCTCGGCCTTGTTCAGACCCTGCAGGGCGCCGTAGTGGCGCTCGTTCAGGCGCCAGCTGTGCACCACCGGCAGCCAGGTGCG
>JAZKCX010000182.1:0-7578 GCA_040387875.1 Pseudomonadota bacterium
CCCAAGGCCAACCGCATGCAGACGGCCCAGCCGGTGCTGGAGCAGTTGTTTGCGCTCTACCCGCAGCTTTTTGGCGCCAACTTTCTGCCGCTCAAGCGCGGGATTTTTCAGGAACTGCTGGCAGCCCACCCCGAGCACTTTGACCGTGATGCGCTGAAGGCCGCACTGGCGGTACACACCCGTTCTACCCGCTACCTGCAGTGTGTTGCAGCGGGTAAACAGCGGCACGACCTGCAGGGCACGCCGGTGGAAGACATGGCGCCCGAGCACATTTGCCAGGCCCTGCTGGAGGTGTTTCGCCGCCGCCAGGCCCGCAGCAAAGATGACTTGCGGCCGAAACTGCGCACGCAACTGGCTGCCGCGTTTGAGGCCTCGGGCCTGTCGCGCCAGGACTATCTGGAGCGGGTGCAAACCACCAATGCCGAGGCCAACACCTTGCTGACTGAGGCCTTTGCGCAGCTCGATGTGCAACTGGCCAAGCAGGAAGCCCTGGCCCGTGCCTTTGAAGCCAGCGGCAAGACGCCGGAAGAGTTTGCCGACATGTACGGCATGGACCTGCGCGACGTCAAGCGGGCGCTGGCCCGCCGGGCTGCCGCGCCGGTCAGCGCCGATGCCGCCTGAAGCTGGCGTTTTAGGGCCAGAGCCCACAAAACCGCCGTAGGGCGGCGCCCGCAACCCGAATTGGCCTGCCAAACTGCCTTAGCTCCGCCCCTTGGATATTCGCCGGCCCGCCAGAATCGGGTGGATCTCCAGAGGAATCCATGGCCGGCGAATTTCCGGAAGGCGTCAACCCCCATTACCTGAAACACCTGCGGGCGGTGCTTGCATCGCACCAGGTGGTGGCGGCGCGCCACGTCATGGTGGGCAACGGCATACGACTACTGGTGCCCGGCACCCCCATTGATTCCGATGTGCTGGACCGCGTACTGCAGCACGTACTGCGCACGCCGCTGGAAGAATGCCTGCAGGTCACCGACGGCATTACCGCTGCCAGTTTTGCCCCCATTGGCGAGGCGCTGCTGGAGCGGCATCCGCTGCTGCGCGCGCTGTGCAAGGCCTTTGGCGCACCGGCCCCCGAGTCACTGGCAGCGCTGCCGCTGTCCATGCCAGTGCAGGCGCTGCTCACGGTGTATCTGCAAAGCCAGCCGGGGCGGCTCGACCACATTGTGGGCGCCGCCATGCTGGCGCTGTCGCTGGCCCGGCGCATTTTGCCGGGCGACGTCGAGCGCCACAACGCACTGGCGCTGGCCGGTTTGCTGCACGACGTGGGCGAGCTGTATATGGACCCGGCGCACCTGCAAGCCCAGGCGCCGCAGGCAGAAGACCCCTGGCACCATTTTCTGAACCACCCCCGCGCCGGCCACAAGGTGCTGCTGGACATGGAAGGCGCCGGCCCGGTGGTGGCCAAAGCCGTGCTGCAGCACCATGAGCGCATGGATGGCTACGGCTATCCCGATGCCGTAGCGGGCAGCGCCTTCACGCTGGACGGCCAGATTGTGGCGGCGGCCGACTGGCTGATGGCGCTGGTCGAGGCCGATGCGGCACCGCTGACCCGCGCCCGCATGGCCTGCCAGCTGGTGCCGGGCGAATTCAGTCCCGCTGTGCTGGAAGCCATTGCCACTGCCGCGCGCCTGGCGCCCGACCCCCTGGTTGAGCTGGCCAAGGCGCCGCCGCTGCAAGACGCCGTACCGCGCATTTTGCGGCTGGCCGAAACGCTGCGCCGCTTTCACAAATCGCAGGACTGGCTGGACGAGCGCATCGCCTTGGCGGGGCCGCGCCTGCGTGCCGTGCTGGAGGCCGGCGAGCAGCGCATGGCGCGCATCCAGGCCTCGTTTTCAAGCACCGGGCTGGACGCGCACAGTCCGGCCATGCTGCTGGCCGAGCTGGACGCGATGCGCGACGCCAGCATCTACATGGAAATCATGACGCTGGTGGGCGAACTGGAATGGCGCATGCGCGAGCTGCAGCGCAAGCAGGGCGGGCGCGCCGAACTGCTGAAACCCGCCGAGCGGGCGGTGGTGGAAGAGTGGGTGGCGCGGCTCAAGGGCGCGCGCCGGGCGGCAACGCCGCTTGCAGCGCCTCGCAGCGCTGCCTCCAATCAGGCCAGCGCCAGCCCGTCCAGCGTGGCGTAGGTTCCGCGCAGCCAGGTTTTCACCCGCTGGCGCTCCAGCATGCCCAGCGCATCGGGCCCGCTGGTGGTGTGAATCGCGGCCCAGAAGCTGGCGTTCTGCCGGTCGATTTTGCGCATGCTGGCTTCGTGCAGCTGCTGCAGCGCCACCACTTTGCCACCCAGTGCCAGCGCCTTTTTCAGCGCGGCGGAATCGTCAAGCTGCGAAAAATCGCTGCCGCGGCCCAGGTTCTTCACCACAATGTAGTTGGGGCCCGCGCCGTAGGTGTTCACCAGCCTGTCCAGCAGATCCACTGAGTCTTTGCCGGCGTCGGCCACGTGCCAGAAATTCACCACCACGCCCATCTCGGCCATCAGCGCCACCACGTCGGAGTCTTTCACCCAGCGGGCTACCGGTGCGGCGGTTTGCGCGGCCAGATCCACAATCACGCTTTGCAGCTTGCCGTCCACCGGCGGTGCCTCGAAGGCAGCGGCAATCATGTCCAGGCCTTCGTAGCTGTCCACCACCACCGGTGCGGCAAAGTCGGCATAGAAGCGGGTGAACGAAGTGTGCGAGCGGTCGGTGTCAAAGCCGGTGAAAGGCTGGCCCTTGTCGATGAAATACTGGGCCAGCACGCGGGCCAGCACCGATTTGCCAACGCCGCCTTTTTCGCCGCCGATGAAGTTGAGTGAACGCATCTGAAATATCCTGTGGGGTATAAAAATCTTGTTGGAACAGGGCGCAGCAAGAATCGTGCGTGGCCCGGCAAGACCCCATGGTAGGGCAGGAATGTGGCTTTTTCCTGTCACCCGCCGGCGCCCGCAATTTAAGGTCCAATATCCGTATGGACATTCCGCACCCCATTGACCAGCGCCTGACCGCGCTGGAAATCAAGGCCAGCTTCACCGAAGATCTGGTCGAGCAGCTGAATCAGGTCATCATCCGCCAGCAAACGCAGATCGATGCGCTGATTTTCGAGATACAGCGCCTGCGCGAACACAGCCGCGACGCCGGCGCCGGCCCGTCTGGCTCGCCGCGCGATGAATTGCCGCCGCACTACTGAAAGCCCCCCATGACCGAAAAACGCGCCCTGTGTTCTGGCTGCGACATTTACTGCCAAGTGCTGGCCGAGGTGCCGGAGTCGGGTCTGGTCGGCGATGTACGCGTCAAGGCGATGGATCCGCGCCCGCTCAAGGCCAACATCTGCATGAAGGGCGTGCATGCGCCGGCCGGTTTCAGCCACCCGAATCGCGTGCTGTACCCGCTCAAACGCACCGGCCCGCGCGGCTCGGGCCAGTGGGAACAGGTAAGCTGGGAAAGCGCGCTGGACGACATTGCCGCGCGCCTGTCGACGATCATCGCAAAACACGGCCCGGAGTCTTTCGCGGTGTCTACCTCGCAGTGGAACACCCAGACCGACAACGGCGCAGCCCGGCGTTTCATGAACCTGCTGGGTTCGCCGAACTGGATCAGCGGCGTGGCGATTTGCGCCGGCAACACGGCAGCCATCAACCGCATGGTCTACGGCTGGTATCCCTATCCGGACTACACCCAGACCCAGTGCATTGTGCTGTTCGGCCACAACCCCAAACAGCATTCCTGGACGCCGGTGTACAACGCCATTCGCCGGGCGCAGGAGCGCGGCGCCAAGCTCATCGTGCTCGACCCGCGCCGCAGCGAAAGCGCCGAGCGCGCCGACCTCTGGCTGCCACTCAAGGCTGGCACCGACGCCGCCATGTGTTTTGGCTGGCTCAAGGTCATCATCGACGAAGGTTTGTACGACACGGCCTTTGTGGCACGCTGGACGAAGGGTTTTGATGCGCTGCGCGAACGCGTCAATGAATTCCCGCTGGAACGGGTCGAGGCCATCACTGGCGTGAAAGCCGAGCTGATTGCGCAGGCCGCCCGCATGTACGCTACCACCGGCCCGGCAGTGATTCCGTGGACGCCGGTGACCGACCAGCAGCGCAACTCCACCTCGGCCATCCGGCTGCACTGCATCCTGCGCGCGGTCTGTGGCTACCTGGACATTCCCGGCGGCGAGGTGCTGCACGGTTTTCACAAGGACATCGTGCACGAGTCCGAGCTGGAGCTGCACGGTGTGCTCAGCGAGGAGCAGCGCGCCAAACAGCTGGGTGCCGACACCTATCCGGCCTTCACCTACCGCGGCACAGCGGCGCTGCGCGAGCCCACCCAAAAGGTCTGGGGCCATGAATGGGCCAACCTGATCTCGGGCAGCTACATGGCCAATCCGTCCATGGTGTTCCGCGCGATGGCCGATAGCGACCCCTATCCGGTAAAAGCCTTCTTCACGCTGGGCAACAACACGCTGATGAGTTTTGCCAACATGCAGCTTATCGAGCGCGCTCTCAAAAATCAGGACCTGATCGTGGCAGTGGAGCATTTCCGCACCCCCACTGCGCAACTGGCCGACTACATCCTGCCCGGCGACGCCTGGCTGGAGCGCAGCAGCCTGTCGGACGGCTTTGGGTGGACGGCTATCTACCGGCCCTCGCAAAAGGTAGTGGAGCCGCCTGGCGAATGCCGCAGCGTGTATGACTTCTGGCGCGCACTGGCGCTGCGCATGGGCCTGGAAGAACACTTTCCCTGGAAAACCAATGAGGAGGTGCTGGACCACCGGGTCGCGCGTCTGGGGATGGACTTTGAGACCTTTGCGCAAAAGCACCCGTACCACATGGCCCCGCTGGCATTCCGCAAGTACGAGCAGACCGGTTTTGCCACGCCGTCGGGTCGGGTGGAGCTGCATTCCACCGTGCTGGAAGACCTGGGTTTTGATCCCTTGCCCTACTGGCGCCCCGACCCACCGGCCGGTGCCGAATGGCCGCTCAGCATGTTCATGGGTATCCGCGAAGACGAGTATTTCCAGACCGGGCACCGGCATATTCCGGCGCTGCGCGCGCGCAAGCCCGAGCCGCTGATGTTTATTGCCTCAAAGACCGCAGCGGAAGCGGGACTGGAGGAGGGCGACTGGGCCGAGGTGGTGTCGCCGCAGGGCCGGGTGAAACTCAAGACGTCGATTCGTACCGACATGCCCCCAAACGTTGTGCGGGTTCCCCACGGCTGGTGGCTGCCCGAGCGCGCCGAAGGCGACGGCAGCCTGTCGGGTGCCTGGGACTTTGCCGATGCGCAGATTTGCCCCGATGGCCCCGAGCATCTCGACCTGGAGCAGGGCGTACCGCACATGAAGGGCCTGCCCTGCAGGGTGCAGAAGCTGGGCGCGTAATGACATCTGCTTACACGTACGGCGAATAGCCGACACATCGCTGCGGTGTACTCCTCGCAGCCGCAAACACCCCGGGTGTGCGCGGCGTCCTCAGGCCGCAGCAGCACCTGAGTTGTTCAATTCACATTACGGAGCAGTACATGAAAGAAAAATTGGGCTTGTTGGCCACCGCCTTGCTGAGTCTGGTTGCCACCACCAGCCATGCGCAAAACCTTGTCACCCCCGCCCGCGTGGGCCAGGTACTGCAACATCTGGGTTCAAGCTCTGCGCCGGGCGTCTTCAAGGCCGGCAACAGCAGCTCCAATTCGTCCAGTAATTCTTCGAGTAACTCGTCGAGCAATTCATCGGGCAAGGCAGCGTCGGACCGCAAATCGAACCGTTCCTACAACACCAGTTCCAACCGCTCGTCCAATTCCAGCTCCAACAGCAACTCGAACAGCTCGTCAAACTCCAATTCCAACAGCAATTCCAACTCCAGCTCGAACAGCAGTTCGAACAGCTCTTCCAATTCGAACTCGAACAACTGATGGCGCCCTGCGCAGGGCTTGCCGATAGGCCTGCGCGGCGTACGGGCACTTGAAGGCGCCGGCAGGGTGGCAGCCGGCGTTTTGCAAAACTTGCAGGCTTTGCCCCACCGAGGCCTTTGATGTTCCGTCTGTCCCCTCCCAAAATCGAGTTTCTCTGCGCGCCGGAAGACAAGGGCGTGATTGCCGAGCCCTTGCTGGCCAAAGAGTGCATTCCCGAATGGTTCAAACGCCTGGCGCCGGTGGACAAGGCCCATGTGTCCACCACCGACAACGGCCTCACCATCAAGCGCTGCATGCCGTTTCTTGATGCGCTGATGGCGGGCTGGATGATTCCGCTGGCGGCCACGGTGCGGATTGAGGTGGCCGACAACGGCAACACAGTGAATGCCGGCTGGGACTTTGACCGCACCATGGTCAGCAACCACAATCCCTACCAGGTCGCGGGCCACCCCTTGCAACCGCGCCCGCCGTGCAAGTTTCACAACTACTGGAACATCCGCACACCGCCGGGCTGGAGTTGTCTGTTTGTGCCGCCGCTGAACCAGCCCAACGGCGTGGTGGAGGTGGTGGCCGGCATCGTGGACACCGACGAGTACCACGCGCTCATCAACTTCCCGTTTTTTGCTACCGCGCCGGACGGCCTCTACACGCTGGAAAAAGGCCTGCCGCTGGTGCAGGTGATCCCCTTCCAGCGCGCGCAAATGCAGATGGCTGCCGACATCCGGGCCGAGACGGCGCAAGAGGCCGCAGCGCGGCAAAAAATACTGCGCGCCACCGGTGCAGCCGAGGGCTGGTACCGCAAGGAAGCACGCGACAAACGCTAGGGCCCTGGAACCCTAGACCGACACGGCCAGCATCTCCTCGTATTCCTGCGCCGTGGCAATGCGTGGGTTGGTTTTGTGGCAATGGTCGGCCAGCGCGCCGGTCACGATGCGGTCAAACCAGTCGCGCTGCACACCCATGGCGCCCAGGCCAGTGGGCAGGCCCAGGCGGGCGTTCATGTCCTTGATTGCTTCCGGAATATCGCCGGCCGAAGCCAGCCCCATGGCCCGCGCCATGCGCTCCAGCCGGCGGTCTTTCAGCACCGATTCAGCCTGTGCGTTAAAACGCACCACCGCCGGCAGAAACATGGCGTTCAGCGTGCCATGGTGCAGCAGCGGGTTCACGCCGCCCAGGCTGTGGCTGAGTGAATGCACCGCGCCCAGTCCTTTCTGGAAGGCCATGGCGCCCTGCATCGACGCGCTCATCAAGTTAAAGCGGGCTTCGCGGTCGCTGCCGTTGGTGGTGGCCCGCTCGATGTGCGCCCAGGCGCGTTCCAGGCCATCGAGCGCAATGCCGTCGGCCGGCGGGTTGAAGGACGGCGCCATGAAGGTTTCCATGCAGTGCGCCACGGCGTCCATGCCGGTGGCGGCGGTCAGGCGGGCTGGCAGGCCCAGCGTGAGTTCGGGGTCACAGATGGCGGCCTTGGGCAGCAAATTCCACGAATGGAAACCCAGCTTGCGGTGGTCGTCCACGATCAAAATGGCGCCGCGCGCCACCTCACTGCCAGTGCCGCTGGTGGTGGGCACGGCAATCAGCGGCGCGGCGCGCTCGGTGATGCGCGGCGAGCCGCCTTCGATAGTGGCGTAGTGGGTCAGCGGGCCCTCGTGGGTGGCGGCAATTGCTACGCCCTTGGCGCAGTCGATGGCCGAGCCACCGC
>JAZKCX010000183.1:0-5392 GCA_040387875.1 Pseudomonadota bacterium
GGCACCGGTACACCAAACTGGCGCAGGATTTCCTTGCCTTGGTATTCGTGAATTTTCATGGGGCCTCTCTCGCTGGAGTCGGTAGATTTTCTGGATCGCGGGTGGGGTTTCGCGCGGATGACACCTGCGCGTAACCGCGCGAACTGTATCATGGTGCAACGCACAAGTTACCCGGTTGAACCGGGCTGCCGATGCGTAATACATAATTATACGATCCGCCCTGAATCCAACCTGACTGCGCTGCGTACCTGCCCATGGCCAAAATTTTCATCGACGGCGAAGCCGGCACCACCGGCCTGCAAATCCGCGAGCGGCTGCACAACCTGGCCGGCATCGAGCTGGTGAGCATTGCGCCGGAGTTGCGCAAAGACCCGGCAGCCAAACGCGCGCTGGTGGCAGGCGTGGACATGGTCATTCTGTGCCTGCACGACGAAGCTGCCGTGGAAACCGTGGCGCTGGTGGACGACATTGCCCGTGGCAGTGGCAAGCCGGGCCCCAAGATCATTGATGCCTCGACCGCCCACCGCACCGCGCCGGGCTGGGTTTATGGCTTTCCCGAACTTGCTGCCGGCCAGCGCGAAGCCGTGCGCCAGGCCAGTCGCGTCTCCAATCCCGGTTGTTATGCCACCGGCGCCATCGCGCTGTTGCGCCCGCTGGTCGATGCCGGCCTGATTCCCAAAGACTACCCGCTGGCGCTGCCGTCAGTGAGTGGCTACTCCGGTGGCGGCCGCAGCATGATCGAGGCTTTTGAAGCTGGCAGCGCGCCGCTGTTCGAAGCCTATGCGCTGGGCCTCAAACACAAACACCTGCCGGAAATCATGATGTACACCGGCCTCACCCGCCGGCCGATTTTTGTGCCCTCGGTCGGCAACTTCCGCCAGGGCATGCTGGTGCAACTGCCGCTGCATCTTGAGTTGCTGCCCGGCAAACCCAGTGCGGCCGATCTGCACAACGCGCTGGTGGCGCACTATGCCGGCAGCCGCTGGGTCACAGTGCAGCCGGCCACCGCCGACGGCAAGCTCGACGCCACCGCGCTGAATGACAGCAACCAGATGGAACTGCGCGTTTTCGGCAACGCTGACTACGGCCACGCGGTGCTGATTGCGCGCCTGGACAACCTGGGCAAGGGCGCCAGCGGTGCGGCGGTGCAGAACCTGCAGCTCATGCTGGGGCTGGACAGCGGCGCCTGAAGCCTGAAAACTGCCTTTTTCGGGCGATTTTAAGCTAAATTGGCCTTAGGCCGGCGTCGGTATTCAATAGTTTGCTATGAATACCGAAGCGTCTTGCCGGTCTTTTACCAGTTCACTTCGCGGTCGGCCGTGGCGCTGATGCGGTGAATCGACAGGTCGGCGCCTTCAAATTCTTCTTCCTGCGTCAGCCGCAGGCCCATCACGGCTTTGAGAATGCCGTACAGCACAAAACCGCCCAGCAGCGCCCAGCCCACACCCATCAGCGTGCCAATCAACTGCGCGGTGGCATTCACACCGCCCAGCCCGCCCAGCGCCTTGCTGCCAAAAATGCCGCAGGCAATGCCGCCCCAGGCGCCGCACAGGCCGTGCAGCGGCCAGACGCCCAGCACGTCGTCAATCTTCCACTTGTTCTGGGTCAGGGTGAACATCACCACAAAAATCGCACCGGCAACACCGCCGGTCACCAGCGCGCCCAGCGGGTGCATCAGGTCCGAGCCGGCGCAGACCGCCACCAGGCCCGCCAGCGGGCCGTTGTGTACAAAACCGGGGTCGTTTTTGCCCAGTACCAGCGCCACCAGCGTGCCGCCCACCATGGCCATCAGCGAATTGACTGCCACCAGGCCGGAGATTTTGTCGATGGTCTGCGCGCTCATCACGTTAAAACCAAACCAGCCCACCGTCAGAATCCAGGCGCCCAGCGCCAGAAACGGAATGTTGCTGGGTGGATGGGCCGAGATTTGCCCGTCCTTGCGGTAGCGGTTGCTGCGTGCGCCCAGCAAAATCACCGCTGGCAGCGCCAGCCAGCCGCCGACCGCATGAACCACGATGGAGCCGGCAAAGTCGTGGAACTCGTCACCGGTCAGGCCCTTGATCCAAGCCTGTACCCCATAACCCTGGTTCCAGACGATGCCCTCAAAGAACGGGTAGATGAAGCCGACGATGACCGCTGTTGCAATCAGTTGTGGCCAGAATCGCGCACGTTCTGCGATGCCGCCCGAAATAATGGCCGGAATCGCTGCCGCAAAAGTCAGCAAAAAGAAGAACTTCACCAGGTCGTAGCCGTTCTTCTGGGCCAGCTGCTCGGCACCCACAAAAAAGCTGGTGCCGTAAGCCACGCTGTAGCCCACGATGAAATACACCACGGTGGAGACCGAAAAGTCCACCAGAATCTTGACCAGCGCGTTGACCTGGTTCTTCTTGCGGACCGTGCCCAGTTCCAGAAATGCAAAACCGGCGTGCATGGCCAGCACCATGATGCCGCCCAGAAGAATGAACAAGGCATCTGAGCCCTGTTTTAGTGCGTCCATAAGCCCCTCTTTGGATAAATTGCTTTTAATTGGTGCGTTAAAGCGAGGCATCGCAGTAACGCACCAAAATCAAGCAAGAAATGCGCCACAAGCGTGCGCATTTTCTCGGGAGCCGGGCCACAAAGAAAAAAGCCGGCTGCGGGCACTACCGCAGCCGGCTGGCAGGAAAACAGTCTTTTAATTAAGCGGCAGCGGGCCGGTGTACTTGATGACGTCCATCATGCCGCTGGCCACGTCCATCACGTACATCACCCGGTCGGAAATCCAGCGCACGTCTACCGTGATGGCCAGGCCGGCCACCCCCTTGGAGACGAAGTAGCCGATCTGGTCGATCCGGCCGTCGGGCTGGACTTTGAGCAGACGCATGCCGTGCGAAAAGGACGCCATGGCCAGCATGCCGCCGTTGTTGAAGCTGGGGTGCGGGTCAAACCAGTGCACCGAGCAGCCCTGGACGCCAAGCTCGGCGCCCGAGGGGTTGCCGTTGCTGTCAATCAGCCCGGGCCCGCCGGCCGCGCCGGTGTCGGCATTGCCCCGCACCAGGGCATAACGTGAGACCGGCACAAAGCTGCGGCTTTGTTGCCAGCCAGTGGTGTCGTAGAGATAAATCGAGCGGCCGTCAAAGGGATAGATGTCGCAAACACCAACGTAGGCGCCTTCGGACAGGCCCATGAAAAACTTGTCGGCTCCTTGCCGTGGCCACCAGTTGTTGTGGCCAATCCGGCCTTTTTGCGCCGGGCCGGGCTGGCCGCCGGGGTTTTCAGGTTCGGTGCGCGGCAGCTCGAACAGCTTTTTGGGATTGGCGGGGTCGGTGGTGTCGATCACCAGCGCCGGGTCGCTGGCGGTGACCGACAGGCCGGGCCGCACTTCGGTGATGTCGTGGGGGCCTTCCGCCAGGCCCACCAGCGTGGTCCACTTCTGCGGCAACAGCACCGGCCGGGCCGGGTTGCGCAAATCAATGATGGTGCCGGTGGTCGAGCCGTAGCTGTACTGGCAGTCGTTCAAACAGGTGTGGGTGTGGGCCTGGCCGCCGGGCACCTGGCCCAGCACCTTCATGGCCACCGGGTTGCTGGTGTCGACCACGATGGCGTCCTGGTTGGTGGTGCGCGACAGCACTGCCACCCGGCCATTGATGGCGGGGTCTTCGTTTTCCACCGCCGAGATCACCGCGCCGGCGGCCGCGCCGTCCAGAAACAGGTTGCCCAGCAGCTTGGGGTTTTCGGGGGTTTTCACGTCGAAGGCGTAAAAGCCCGAGGTCCAGTTGGTGAGGTAAAAAACATCGCCCATCTTGCGGCCGCCAATCGTCAGGCCGGGAATCGGGAAGCGGCCCAGCCATTCAATGTTGCACGACGCATAACCGCCGTCGGTAATTACCTGTTTGGGCGTGCAGCCCAGCGGCAGCGTCTCGGCCGAGGTGGTGGTGACCAGTGGTTTGGCGCTGGGCGGGCCCGGCTCGGCCGGCGGCGTGCTGCCACCGCCACCGGCGGTCCCGCCTGTAGCGCCCTTGCTGCCGAACGAGCCACCGCCGTTCCAGCAACCGGCCAGCGCGGCCAGCAAAGCCAGGCCCATGCCGGCCGCCGCCGCCTTTCGGGCGGACTTTGCCGTTCGGCGTTGCAGGGAGCGCAGGAGGGCGGTGGGCATGGTGTCTCCAGTTTTTTTGGGCCACGCGGAAGGGGTTTTCCAGCGTGGGATTTTCAGTATAGGTAGAACGTATACGCCTGGGAAATAGCAATTACAGATGGGCAATTCATTCGTTTGTGCGGGCTGTGCACTAATTCTCGACCAAGGATTTTTTCGTGAAATATTTCACATTTTTAGCTATCTGTGTAATCGATAGCGGCATATGTTTTTGCTATTTTTCCATCCATTGCAACCAAAGTATTATTTGGTCGTCACTCCTCGCTGAAATTTAGTTTTTTCCTGTTATTTTTTCTGAAAATCACATGTACGACACCGCCCAACTGCCAAGCCTGCCCGACGACTGCGCGGCCGCCTTGTGCGACGAGTTGCTGGCCGTTTTTTCCAGCCATTCCGCTCCCAAAAGCGGTGGGCGGCAGGGCCGCAGTACCACCGCCCAGCGCCCCGCACCGGCCCCGCGCAGCGACAGCATCGTCAGCATTTCTTCGGCCTGCCATGCGAATGCGCTGCAGATGGTGGCCTACGGCAGCGGCACCTCGCTGGAGGGCTGGCTGAATGCGGTGCTGGAAAGCGTCCGCATTGACGCCTCGGGCATGCAGCGCATTGCCGGGTTTCACGGGCCGGCCCCCACCCTGCAGCGGGCCGATGCAGCACCGATGGCCGCCGGCGAACACGGCATGGTGAATTTTGAGTGGTCGGTGCGGCCGCAAGACCGCAGCCGGCTGTGGCAGGCCCGCCACCATGCCTGTTTTGCTGCCATTGCGCTGCGCCCCGGTGGCAGCGCCCACAGCCTTGCGCGCCGGCCCCACGCCGACAATTTTTATGCGCTGATCCTGATCGACCCCGCCAATACCGGCGAACTCGGCCGCGCCCGGGCACTGGCACAGCGCCTGGGCGAGCGCGCCATTGCACTGGGCGGCAGCGCCACGGCGGGAATACAGCCCAGCCTGAACGATATTTTGTTCCAGGGCTGAAAAAACCGGCCGGGAATTGGCTGCGAATGTGCGGCCCAAAATATTCACAACCTATTTCCGGAAGTTTTTGGCGGAAACAGCGCGCCCTACAATCGCGCCTCCCCATGGAAGCCTTTTTTGTCTCTACCGGCATCGTTGCCCTCGCCGAAATGGGCGACAAAACGCAATTGCTGGCGCTGGTACTGGCCGCCCGATTTCGCAGACCCTGGCCCATCGTGCTGGGCATTCTGATCGCCACACTGGCCAACCACGCGCTGGCCGGCGCGCTGGGCGCCTGGGTCACCAC
>JAZKCX010000184.1:0-3571 GCA_040387875.1 Pseudomonadota bacterium
ATCTTGTGCCGGCAGTGCTCGCTGTTGGCCTGCGCGAACATCATCAGCTCCACGTCAGTGGGATTGCGGCCGAGCTGGGTGAAGGCGTTCACCAGGTAGTCGATTTCATCGTCGGCCAGCGCCAGGCCGAATTCGGTGTTGGCCTGCACCAGCGCTGCGCGGCCGCCGGCCAGTACGTCCACCGTGGCCAGTGGCGCGGCCTGCAGTTCGGTGAACAGGCCGGCGGCCTGTTCGCGTTCAAACACCGCGCTTTCGGTCATGCGGTCGTGCAGCAGCCCGGCGACTTCGGTCAACTGCCCCAGGCTCAGGCTGGGCCGGGACAGAAGGCCCGTTTTCAGCGCAATGCGGTATTCGGTGAGCCGCTCGATGCGTTTAACCGCCAACCCGCAGTTGTGGGCGATGTCCGTTGCCTTGGATGCCCAGGGCGACACCGTGCCAAAGCGCGGCAGCACCACCACCAGCGTGCCGTCATCGGCGCCGGCATGCGGCTCGCCGTAGGTCAGCAGCGCTCCAAGCTGGGATTTCAGGTCATCGGAAGGCACCTGTTCGCTGGCCACAAAGTGAACAAACCGGGCCGAAATACCGCTGATTTTTTCGTGGATAGCCTGCAGGCGGGGAAGCAGTTGCCGGGCGCGGAAATCGCTGAGGGCGTTGCCGCCTTCGAAGGGGGTGATGTGCAGGGTCACGGTGACGGGTTCTTTGGTGCTGCTGGCGCCAGCAGAGGAACCCCGCGCCGGCGAAAAACCGGTGGCCGGGGGTCGTTGGTGCCAATTTTACCGGGGCCACGGGCGGCATCGGTGCTTCGGCCCCGCCGCCCTGCATTTCCGCCCGCAAGTGGGATAATTGCGCCATGAGCATCACCTACAAAGACGCAGAAGGCATTGCCGGCATGCGCGTGGCCGGCCGCCTTGCCTCGGAAGTGCTGGACTACCTCACGCCCTTCGTCAAACCCGGCGTGACCACGAACGAGCTGGACAAGCTGGCGTTTGACTACATCACCGGCGTGCAGCAGGCCATTCCGGCCCCGCTGAACTACCAGCCGCAGGGCTACACGCCCTACCCCAAGTCGATCTGCACGTCCATCAACCACCAGGTCTGCCACGGCATTCCCAACGACAAGGCGCTGAAAAAAGGCGACATCGTCAACATCGATATCACCGTCATCAAGGACGGCTGGCACGGTGACACCAGCCGGATGTTCATCGTGGGCGACAGCTCGATTGCCGCCAAGCGGCTGTGCGCCTTCACCTACGACGCGATGTGGCACGGCATCGTCAAGGTCAAGCCTGGCGCACACCTGGGCGACATTGGTTTTGCAATCCAGAAATTCGCCGAGAGCAACGGCTTTTCGGTGGTGCGCGAGTTCTGCGGCCACGGTATTGGCCGCATCTTCCATGAAGACCCGCAGGTGCTGCACTACGGCAAGCCCGGCACGCTGGCTGAGCTGAAAGCCGGCATGACTTTCACTATCGAGCCCATGATCAACGCCGGCCGGCGCGACATCAAGGAAATGGGCGACGGCTGGACCATCGTTACCAAAGACCATTCGCTGTCGGCCCAGTGGGAACATACGATCCTGGTCACCGAGACGGGCTACGAGGTGCTCACGCTCTCGGCCGGCAGCCCGCCGGTGCCGGCCTTTGTGGCACATGCCCAGACCAGCGCCGCGCCGCAGCCGGCCACTGCCGGCGCTTGAGCGCCGTACCCTTTTTACCGAGCTTTCCTTGCCGCACACCCCGGTCGATCTGAAGCGCCTGCGCGACGACTTTCGTGCGGAAAAAGCCTGGCTGGTGCAGGCGCTGCAGGCCACCGGCGCGTCTACCCGCGGCGTAGGCACCACGCTGCAACGGCTGTCGCGGCTGGCCGACGTGACCCTGAAAACCCTGTGGAGCCATGCCGGTTTTGGCGCGCCGTTTGCGCTGGTGGCGGTGGGCGGTTTCGGCCGGGGCGAGCTGTTCCCCTGCTCCGACGTCGATGTGCTGGTGCTGATGCCCGACCACAAGTCGCCCGAGGACGATGCCGAACTCAAGGCCAAGCTGGAAGTTTTTATCGGCAGCTGCTGGGACACCGGGTTGGAGATCGGCTCCAGCGTGCGCACCGTGGCCGACTGTGTGCGCGAGGCGCTGAAAGACGTGACGGTGCAGACCTCGCTGCTCGAGTCGCGGCTGGTGACCGGCGACACGACGCTGTATGCCGATTTCCGCGAGCGTTTTTCCGCAGGGCTCGACCCGCAGGCCTTTTTTGTGGCCAAAACGCTGGAGATGCGCCAGCGCCACAACAAGTTCGAGAACACGCCCTATTCGCTAGAGCCCAACTGCAAGGAGTCGCCCGGCGGCCTGCGCGACCTGCAGGTGATTCTGTGGGTGGCCAAGGCGGCCGGCTACGGCGCAAGCTGGGATGAACTGGCCACCAATGGCCTGGCCACGGCTTTTGAGGCGCGCCAGATCAAGCGCAACGAGGCGCTGCTGAGCCTGATCCGGGCCCGGCTGCACATTCTGGCCGGTCGCCGCGAAGACCGGCTGGTGTTTGATTTGCAGACGGCCGTCGCTCAGACTTTCGGCTATGTGACCCCTACCGCCGCTCCTGTGCCCGCCGGCCAGGCAGCGCGGCCCCAGCAGGTCCGCGCCAGCGAGCAGGTGATGCGCCGTTACTACTGGGCGGCCAAGGCGGTGACGCAGCTCAACCAGATTTTGCTGCTCAACATTGAGGAGCGGCTGCAAAGCGACCGCGACGCCACCGTGCACCCGCCCGAGCCCATCAACGCGCGCTTTTCCAACAAGGCCGGCATGATTGAGGTCACCAGCGACGACCTGTACGTGCGCGAGCCGCACGCGATTCTGGAAACCTTTCTGCTGTTCCAGACCACGGTGGGCCTGCAGGGCCTGTCGGCCCGCACGCTGCGGGCGCTGTACAACGCGCGGCATGTGATGACCGCCGGTTTCCGCAGCGACCCGGTCAACCACGCCACCTTCATGCAGATGCTGCGCTCGCCGGAGGGCATTACCCACGCCATGCGGCTGATGAACCAGACCTCGGTGCTGGGGCGCTATTTGTGGGCGTTTCGCCGCATCGTGGGGCAGATGCAGCACGACCTGTTCCATGTCTACACGGTGGACCAGCACATTCTGATGGTGCTGCGCAATGCGCGGCGCTTTTTCATTGCCGAGCATGCCCACGAATACCCGTTCTGCTCGCAGCTTGCCGCCGGCTGGGACAAGCCGTGGATTCTGTACGTGGCCGCCCTTTTCCACGATATTGCCAAGGGCCGCGGCGGCGACCATTCCGAGCTGGGCGTGATCGAGGTGCGCCGTTTCTGCCGGGCCCATGGCCTGAACGACGCTGCCGGCCGCGCCGACACCCGCCTTATCGAATTTTTGGTGGGCGAGCATCTGACCATGAGCCGGGTAGCGCAAAAAGAAGACCTGAGCGACCCCGACGTCATTGCCGCCTTCGCCAAGCGGGTGGGCAACGAGCGCTACCTCACCGCGCTGTACCTGCTGACGGTGGCCGACATCCGCGGCACCAGCCCCAAGGTCTGGAATGCCTGGAAAGGCAAGCTGCTGGAAGACCT
>JAZKCX010000185.1:0-8268 GCA_040387875.1 Pseudomonadota bacterium
CGGTGCGGTACCACTCGTGGAAGTGCTGCATGCCGTCTTCCATCGGGCTCTGGTAGGGGCCGAACTCGTTGTCGCCCCGGGCCAGCAGGGCGGCGCGGCCGGCGTCCATGCGCAGCGCGATTTCGTCGTCTTCCACGCAGGTTTCCATGTAGGCGGCCTGCTGGGCCTCGACGAATTCGCGCTCGAAGGCCGCGATTTCTTCCGGGTAGTAAAACTCCACCATGTTCAGCGTCTTCTGCGGCCCTATCGGGAACAGCGTGGAGACGGTCAGCACATGCGGGTACCACTCGACCATGATATTGGGGTAGTAGGTCAGCCAGATCGCGCCGTACTTGGGCGGCTGGTTGTTGCGGTAGGCCAAAAGCGCCGCCTGCCAGCGCTCGTAGACCGGCGAGCCGCCCGACGCATCGGCTTTGCCCAGCCGGTTGGCTACGCCCACGGTCTGCACCGAGTAGTGCGGCTTGAACTCCCAGCGCAGGTCTTCGCAGCTGACAAAACCGCCCAGGCCGGGGTGGAAGGGGCCGACGTGGTAGTCCTCCAGATAGACCTCGACAAAGGTCTTCCAGTTGTAGTTGCACTCGTGCATGACCACCCGGTCGAGCACGTGGCCGGAGAAATCGAGGTCAGCACGCGGGCCCATGCCGGCAAGGTCGGCGGCGATATCGCGGCCGTTCTGTTCAAACAGCAGCCCGTTCCATTCCTGCAGCGGGTAGTTGTTGAGGTTCAGGCAGGGGTCGGTCTCAAAGTGTGGCGCGCCGATCAGTTTGCCGGCCGGCGACGGGTCGCCGCCGCTGTAGGTCCAGCGGTGCAGCGGGCAGACGATGTTGCCGCCGGCGCTGCCACTCTGTGTGGTGTTGAGTGAGCCGCGGCCCTTGAGCATGATGGCCTGGCGGTGCCGGCAGACGTTGGACACCAGCTCAATGCCAGCGGGCGTATGCACCAGCGCCCGGCCTTCGTTTTCCTGCGGCAGGGCGTGGTAGTCACCGACCTCGGGCACCGACAGCTTGTGCCCCACATAGCGTGGCCCGCGCTGGAACAGCGTGGCGAGCTCGCGGCGGTACAGCGCTTCGTCGAAGTAGCTGGAAACTGGTAGTTGGCTTGCGGCCTGCTGCAGTTGAAGACTTAAATCAGACATCAAGTCCTGACCTAACGACTCCCCACAGGGGGAATAGGCGCGAAAGAGCGCGGGAGTTTGCCGGAGAAACCCGGAAGGAAGACCGCCGATTGTACCCGCCGGCACCGGTCAGCACGCCGCAGGGCCATGGCGTTGCAGGGCGTTACCCGGTGGGAGAACCCTGTGGACGGGGGCGGCCCGCTGCCGCCTAGAATCGGGCTTTACCGCTCAGCAACGACCCCATGGCCAAAGCCACCGCATTAAAACCGCCCGCCAGCTACGAAGCCGCGCTGGAAGAGCTGGAGCAGCTCATCGCCCAGCTCGAATCGGGCCAGCTGCCGCTGGAGCAGTTGCTGGTGTCCTACCAGCGCGGCTCGGAGCTGCTGGGTTTTTGCCGCGGCAAGCTCGATGCGGTGGACCAGCAGATCAAGGTGCTGGACGATGGCGCCCTCAAACCCTGGGTGGCGAATTGACTGCAGTGCTGGCCCCGGTTTTTGATCTGACTGCGTGGAGCAGCGCGCGGCTGCAGCGGGTGGAGCAGGCGCTGTCCGCCTGGGTGCCGCTGGACGCACCCGCCGGGCTGGGAGAGGCCATGCGCTACGCTGTGCTGGACGGCGGCAAGCGGCTGCGACCGCTCTTGGTATTGGCGGCCTGCGAGGCGGTGGCCGGAACCGATGCGAACGAAGCGGCTTTGCGCGCCGCGTGCGCCGTTGAACTCATCCACGCCTATTCGCTGGTGCACGACGACATGCCCTGCATGGACAACGACGTGCTGCGCCGGGGCAAGCCCACGGTGCATGTGGCCTACGGCGAAGCGATGGCGCTTTTGGCCGGTGACGCGCTGCAGGCGCTGGCCTTCGAGCTGCTGACGCCACCGGAAGACACCGTGCCGCTGGCGGTGCAGGCGCGGCTGTGCCGGCTGCTGGCGCTGGCGGCGGGTTTCAACGGCATGGCCGGCGGCCAGGCGATTGATCTGGCCAGCGTAGGCATCGCACTCAGCGAAGAACAACTCGTCACCATGCACCGGCTGAAAACCGGCGCGCTGCTGCAGGGCAGTGTGGTGATGGGCGCCGTCTGCGGCGGGGCCGATGCCGCCACCCGCGAGGCCCTGTCGGCCTACGGCGCGGCGATTGGCCTCGCCTTTCAGGTGGTGGACGACATTCTGGACGTTACCGCCGACTCGGCCACGCTGGGCAAAACCGCCGGCAAGGACGCCGCCTGCGACAAACCCACCTACGTCTCGGTGCTGGGGCTGGCGCCGGCGCAGGCCTATGCGCGGCAGCTGCGGCTGCAGGCGCTCCATGCCCTGGATGCCGGCGGCCTGCAGCATGCCACGGCGCTGCGGGCGCTGGCCGACATGGTGGTCGACCGTGTATCCTGATTTTTTAATAAAATAAGCCACCAGCCGGCACCAGAACTAGCGCATTTGCTCCTGAAAATATAGCGAACCCGACCATGACCTTTCCTCTGCTGCAGACCATCAACGACCCCGCCGCGCTGCGCAGGCTGCCGCGCACCCAGCTCAAGGCGCTGGCCGATGAGCTGCGCGCCTTTCTGCTGAAAAGCGTGGCCGGCACCGGCGGGCATTTGAGCTCCAACCTCGGCACGGTAGAGCTCACGGTGGCGCTGCACTACGTCTTCAACACGCCGCACGACCGGCTGGTGTGGGACGTGGGCCACCAGACTTATCCACACAAAATTTTGACCGGCCGGCGCGAGCGCATGGACACGCTGCGCCAGTTCGGCGGCCTGTCGGGTTTTCCGCGCCGCGACGAAAGCGAATACGACACCTTTGGCACGGCGCACTCCAGCACCAGCATTTCTGCCGCTTTGGGCATGGCGCTGGCCGCCAAACAGAAGGGCGAAGACCGCCATGCCATCGCCATCATTGGCGACGGCGCCATGAGCGCCGGCATGGCGTTTGAGGCGCTCAATAACGCCGGTGTGGCCGACGGCAAGCTCTTGGTGGTGCTGAACGACAACGACATGTCCATCAGCCCGCCGGTGGGCGCGCTCAACCGCTATCTTGCGCAACTCATGAGCGGCCAGTTTTATGCTGCCGCCAAGAACGTCGGCAAGACGGTGCTCAAGCCCTTGCCGCCGCTGTTCGAGCTGGCCAAGCGTTTTGAGGAACATGCCAAGGGCATGGTGGTGCCGGCCACGCTGTTCGAGAAATTCGGCTTCAATTACATCGGCCCCATCGACGGGCACGACCTCGATTCGCTGATTCCCACACTCGAGAACGTCAAACACCTGACCGGCCCACAGTTCCTGCATGTGGTCACTAAAAAAGGCCAGGGCTACCAGCTGGCCGAGGCCGACCCGATTGCCTACCACGGCCCCGGCAAGTTCGACCCCGCCATCGGCATCACCAAGCCGGCCAGCGCGCCCAAAACCACCTTCACCCAGGTCTTCGGCCAGTGGCTCTGCGACATGGCCGAGAAAGACAAGCGGCTGGTCGGCATCACGCCGGCCATGCGCGAAGGCTCGGGCATGGTCGAATTTCACCAGCGCTTTCCCGACCGCTACCACGACGTTGGCATTGCCGAGCAGCACGCCGTCACCTTCGCGGCCGGCATGGCCTGCGAAGGCCTGAAACCCGTGGTGGCGATCTATTCCACCTTTTTGCAGCGGGCCTACGACCAGCTCATCCACGACGTGGCACTGCAAAACCTGCCGGTGGTGTTTGCGCTGGACCGCGCCGGCCTGGTGGGGGCCGATGGCGCCACCCATGCCGGCAACTACGACATTCCCTATATCCGTTGTATTCCCAACATGAGCCTGGCCTGCCCGTCCGACGAGAACGAGTGCCGCCAGTTGCTGACCACCGCCTTTGAGCAAAATCACCCGGTGGCGGTACGTTACCCGCGCGGCGCCGGTGCCGGTGTGGCCATCGATGCGGGTCTGAACGCGCTGCCCTTCGGCAAGGGCGAGGTGCGGCGCCAGGGCAAGGGCATTGCGATTCTGGCGTTTGGCACGCTGCTGCACCCCGCGTTGCAGGCGGCCGAAAAAATCAACGCCACGGTGGTCAACATGCGCTGGGCCAAACCGCTGGACGTGGAACTGCTGCTGCAGGTCGCCAGCCAGCACGAGGCGCTGGTCACGGTGGAGGAGGGCGCCACCATGGGCGGCGCCGGCAGCGCAGTGGGTGAGGCCCTGCAGGCGGCAGGCGTACTCAAGCCGCTGCTGCAACTGGGCCTGCGCGACGAATTCATCGAACATGGCGACCCGGCCAAGCTGCTGGCGCTGCAGGGGCTGGACGCCGCCGGCATGCTTGCCTCCATCAACCAGCGGTTTGCCGCGCTGCTGGAGCGGCCCGCGCTCAAAGTGGTCGCCTGACAGCGTAGTTTCTCAAGTTCCCCCTGGGTCAGCCGAAGAACAACACAGGGAATCCATTGGCCGCCTGTCGCAGGCCCGGATTTCCGCAGGGGGTTCTATGAAAAAAATCATGGTGGTCGAGGACGACCCGGTCACGCTCAAGGTGTTCAGCGTGCGGCTGGAGCGGGCGGGTTTTCAGGTGGTCTCGGTGGCAGACGGCCGCGATGTGATTGACCATGTGCGCACCGAGATGCCCGATTTGCTGCTGCTGGACATGACGCTGCCCGGCGGTGGCCTGCAGGCGGTGGATATGCTGAAGCGGCTGCCGCTGCTGGCCGCCATCCCGTTCATCTTTGTCACCGCCAACCGCAATCCCAGCTACCGCGAACAGGCCATCAAGGCCGGTGCGGTAGCTTTCATGGAAAAACCGGTGAACATGGACGAGCTGCTGCTGGCCATCCGCCGCAGCCTGCAGATGCCGGTGGCCGCGCCGGTCTGAACCGCCGGCAGCGCCCCACTGCTCAGTGCAGGGCAGGCTCGGCCAGAATGTCACTGGCCTGCTGCTGGACCCGCACAAATTCGGTGGTGACGGCGGTGACCAGCCTGCCCACCGGCTCGGCATTGCCGTCCTGCGCGCTTTGCTCCAGTTGGCCGAACAGCGCGGCCAGGTAGTCCATGCCACAGGCGCCGCAGCCCCCCTTGTTGCGGTGTGCAATCTCCCCTACCAGCGGCAGCGCGCCTTGGGCGCTGGCCTGCTCCAGCAAAACGATTTGCTGCGCCGCCTGCTGCAGGCCCAGTTGCAGCAGCTCGCGCAGGAATACCGGGTCGCCGCCCGCAGTGTCCAGCAGGCGATGGCGGTTGATGGCGGTGCGGCTGCTAGTGCACGGCCGGGCGTCGGGTGCTGCAGCTCCGGTCTGGCGGGTCTCAAAGCGCAGCAGCGCCTCGCGCAGGGCCTGCAGGGTGACCGGTTTGGAGACGTAGTCGTCCATGCCGGCCGCCAGGCATTTTTCGCGGTCGTCGACCATGGCGTTGGCCGTCATGGCAATGATCCAGGTGGGCGGGCTGCCAGCGGCTTCGCGCACGCGAATGGCGTTGGTGGCGGCGTAGCCGTCGAGTTCGGGCATCTGGCAGTCCATCAGGATCAGCTCGTAGGGCTGGTTTTCGTGGGCGGCCAGTGCCTGCGCGCCACTGCCGGCCACATCGGCCGTCAGGCCCAGCCGCGCGAGCTGGCCCCGCGCCACCCGCTGGTTGACCGGGTTGTCCTCGGCCACCAGCACCCGCCACTGGCTTCTCAGGGCCGTGAGTTCGCGCGCCGATACCGGCTGCCTGTCGTCGCCTGCCGGTTGCGACTCCAGAGTGGGCAGGGCGTGGCTTCGTATGCTGTGCCCCAGGCCGGCGGTAAACCAGAAAACCGAGCCTTGCCCCACCACGCTGTGCACGCCAATCTGCCCGCCCATCAGCTCCACCAGCTGGCGCGAGATGGCCAGGCCCAGGCCGGTACCACCGTACTTGCGGGTGGTCGAGCCGTCGGCCTGGGTGAAGGGCTGGAACAGCCGCTGTTGTCCGTCGGCGGAAATGCCGATGCCGGTATCGCGCACAGTAAAGCGCAGTTGTACGCCCTCGGCCACCGAGTCCTCGACACCGACCGACAGGCTGACCTCGCCGTGGTCGGTGAACTTGACCGCATTGGAGAGCAGATTGACCAGCACCTGGTGCAGCCGGCCGGGGTCGCCCGTCAGCATGGTGGGCACCTCGGCCTCCACCGTGCAGTGCAGCCGCAGGTGTTTGCTTGATGCGGTTTCGGCCAGCAGGGCGGCGGCGCGCTCGACGATCCGCCGCACCTCCAGATCGACCGTGTCCAGCCGCAGCATGCCAGCTTCAATTTTGGAGAAATCCAGAATGTCGTTGATGATGCCCAGCAGCGCGTCGGCGCTGTAGCGTATGGTTTCGGCGGCATCGCGCTGCGCGGGCGTGAGCGCGGTATCGAGCAGAAGGCCGGTCATGCCAATGACGCCATTCATCGGGGTGCGGATTTCATGGCTCATGTTGGCCACAAACTCCGATTTGGCGCGCGAGGCCTGCAGCGCCAGATCGCGTGCGCTGCGCAGTTCGCGCTCGATGTGGCGCTGGCGTGTCACGTCGCGGATGGCGGCCGTAACAATGCGCTCGGTCCCCACCTGCGAGGGGCTCAGGCTGATTTCCAGCGGGAACTCCGAGCCATCCTTGCGCCGGCCGAAAAGCTCCAGGCCGGCCCCCATGGGCCGGGTGCGCGGGTTAGCGAAATAGCCTTCGCGGTGGCCCGAGTGGCTGCCGTGAAAACGGTGGGGAATCAGCATCTCCACCCCCTGGCCCAGCATCTCGTCGCGGGAGTAGTTGAACAAGGCCTCGGTCTGGGAGTTCACCAGGTCGATCTTGCCGCGGGCGTTCACAATCACCATCGCATCGGGCGCCGATTCGAGCAGGCCGCGAAAGCGCTGGGCCGAGTCGCGCAGGGCTGCTTCGACCCGCCGGCGCTCGGTAATGTCGGTGCTGGTGCCGGTGTGGCCCAGCAGGCTGCCGTCGGCGCCGCAGACGGGGGCCGAGCGGGTATGAATCCAGCGCACCTCGCCGTCGGGCCGCAGAAACCGGAACTCGTGCGAAAACTCGGTGCGGGCCTCGGCGCAGCGGCGCCATTTGACAAAGGCCTCGTCGGCGTCTTCCGGGTGCATGACGCTGGACCAGCCCCGGCCCAGGCTTTGCTGCGCCGTCAGGCCGGCAATCTGCTGCCAGCTCTGGTTGGTATAGGTGCATTTGCCCGCAGCGTCGGTCTGGAAAACGCCAATCGGGGACGAGCCGCTCAAAATGTCAAAGCGCTGCTGGCTTTCGTGTAACTCGGCGCTGTGCTGGGCCGCCAGCCTGCGGAACCGGTGCGCCCGCAGCAGCAGGCCCAGCAGCAGTCCGAGTACCGCCGCCACCAGCATGCCCGCCACAGCCGCTGCGCTGGTGCCCACCACGACCGGGGTGGCTGCCGCCTGCGCGCTGGCCGTTGGCAGCGTAAGCGCCATAACAAATGCAGGCGCTGCCATCTGCAATTGGAATAGGAAGCGGTGCAGGCGGCGTGAATCAAGCATGGTGGATGCTTATCGACAGAGGAGCGGGCAGCTTGAGCGCCCCTTGTGTGTTGGATCGGTGCGGCTGTTGCCTGTGCGACTTAGCGCACAGCGCGCGAGGGAAAACCCGCTCTGGTGGGGGTTGCACGGTTTCTACAATGGCGCGCTGTACCTGTGTGACCCGACCCGGGGCATGGCAGGACATTTTTTTATCTAGGAGAGAACCCCCATGGATCGTCGTTCCGTAATCAAAAATGCCGGCATTGCTGGCGTGCTGGCCGCTGGCCTTGCGCCCGCAGTCCATGCCCAGGCTGCCATCCGCTGGCGCATGGCGTCGAGCTTTCCCAAATCGCTCGACACGATTTACGGCGGTGGCGAAGTGTTTGCCAAGGCCGTCAAGGCCATGTCGGGCGGCAAGTTCGAGATTTCGGTGCATGCCGGTGGCGAGCTGATGCCTCCGTTTGGCGTGGTGGACGGCGTGCAGGCTGGCACCGTGGAAATGTGCCACACGGTGCCTTACTACTTCTACGGCAAGAACCAGGCTTTTGCCCTGGGTACCGCTGTGCCGTTTGGCCTGAATGCACGCCAGATGAACGCCTGGATGATGCACGGCAATGGCCGCAAGCTGATGAACGAGCTGTACGCCAAGTACAACATGCTGAGCTTTGCCGGCGGCAATACCGGCACCCAGATGGGTGGCTGGTTCCGCAAGGAGATCAAGTCGGTCGCCGATCTGAAGGGCCTCAA
>JAZKCX010000186.1:0-5580 GCA_040387875.1 Pseudomonadota bacterium
AGCAAGGCCAGCATCTCGGCTTCGCGCAGAACGCCGCGATCCACCAGCTTGAAGTTGTCGATTAGCACGCCCTCTTCCTCGATGTGGGTCGAGAACGGCGGCATTGACCCCGGCGTGGTGCCGCCGATGTCGGCATGGTGTCCCCGCGAGCCGACGTAGAACACCGGTTGACCGTCCAGATACACCGGCGTGATGACGGTGACATCCGGAAGGTGTGTGCCACCGTTATAGGGGTCGTTCAGCGCGAACACGTCGCCGGGCTGCATCGTCGCGCGGTTCTCGCGAACCACGGTCTTGATGCTCTCGCCCATCGAACCCAGATGCACCGGCATGTGCGGCGCATTGGCAATCAGGTTGCCTTCGGCATCAAACAGCGCACAGCTGAAATCCAGCCGCTCCTTGATATTGACCGAATGCGCAGTGTTCTGCAGTTGCAAGCCCATCTGCTCGGCAATGTTCATGAACAGGTTGTTGAACACTTCCAGCAGTACCGGGTCGGCCTGGGTGCCCAGCGCATGGCGGGCTGGTCGGGGCGTGCGGCGCTCCAGCACCAGATGGTTCAGCGCCGTCAACACGGCCACCCAGCCGGGCTCCACCACGGTGGTGGCGTTCTGCTCGGCAATTACTGCAGGGGCGGGTATCTCGTCACCGCAGCGCATGTCGGCTCGCAGCACCAGCGCGGCCTTGTGCCACTGCGCGCCGGAGTACAAACGAACTGTTTCGTGCACCGGCGTGGGCCGGCGTGGGTGCAGGGGATGGCGTGGCTCGGCCGGCGCGTCACCAGGAGCAATGGCCTCGACCGACACGGCTTCTACCACCAGCGCCCTGCCCTGCATCAAGAAAGCAAAACGCTGGCGGTAGGCCGCCTCGAATGCGGCAGTCAGCGCTTGCAGCGCATCGTCGGCAGCAACAAAAGGAACGACCAGCGCGGTGTCGCTGCCCTCGTAGCGGATATGCACGCGCCGGTGCAGCGCGGGTGCTCCGCCACCGGCCTGGCGTTGTGTGAGTTCAGCGTGCGCCCCCTGTGCCAGCGCATCCAGCGCGGCGATGATTTCCGGTAGCGCGCCAGCGGTAAGCTTGGCCTCCACCGCTTGCTCGCGCATCACCGACTGGTCGGCCAGTCCCATGCCGTAGGCGCTCAACACGCCCGCCAGCGGATGCACCAGCACCCGCAACATACCCAGCGCGTCGGCGACCAGGCAAGCGTGCTGGCCACCGGCACCGCCAAAACATTGCAGGGTGTAGCGGGTCACGTCGTAGCCGCGCGCCACCGAAATTTTCTTGATGGCGTTGGCCATCTGCTGCACTGCAATCTCGACAAAACCTTCGGCCACATCTTCGGCGCTGCGGCCGCTGGCCTGGGCCAGCTCGGCAAAACCCGCAGCCACCACATCGGCATCCAGCGCTTCGTTGCCTGCCGGGCCGAAGAGTTTGGGGAAATATTGTGGCTGGATCTTGCCGAGCAGCACGTTGGCATCGGTCACCGTGAGCGGCCCGCCCTTGCGGTAGCTGGCCGGGCCGGGGTTCGCGCCCGCACTCTGTGGCCCGACCCGAAAACGCGCGCCGTCAAACGCCAGAATCGAGCCGCCGCCCGCCGCCACGGTGTGGATGCCCATCATCGGCGCGCGCATGCGCACGCCAGCCACCTGCGTTTCAAACTCGCGCTCAAACTGGCCGGCGTAGTGCGAGACGTCGGTGGAGGTGCCACCCATATCAAAGCCAATCACCTTCAGCGAGCCCGCAGGCTCGTGGCCAAAAGCCAACTCGGCTGTGCGCGCCATGCCCACAATTCCGCCAGCCGGGCCGCTCAGAATCGCGTCCTTGCCCTGAAAAGCGTGTGCATCCGTAAGCCCGCCGGACGACTGCATAAACAGCAGCCGCACGCCCGGCATCTCGTGCGCCACCTGCGCCACATAGCGTCGCAGGATGGGCGACAGGTAGGCGTCGACCACGGTGGTGTCGCCCCGGCTGACAAACTTCATCAACGGGCTCGTCTCGTGCGAGGTGCTGACCTGGGTGAAGCCCACATCCACAGCAATGCGTTGGGCTGCCTCTTCGTGTGCGGTGTAGCGGTAGCCGTGCATAAACACAATGGCCACGCTGCGCAGGCCCTGCGCGTACTGGGCCGTCAAGTCGTTGCGGAGCGAGGCTTCGTCGAGTGCCAACACCACATCGCCGTGCGCGCCCACGCGCTCGCTGGCCTCGACCACCGCGCTGTACAGCAGCTCGGGCAGCACGATGTGGCGGTCGAAAAGACGGGGGCGGTTCTGGTAGGCAATACGCAGCGCGTCGCGAAAGCCCCGGGTGGTGACCAGCAGCGTGGGCTCGCCCTTGCGCTCCAGCAGCGCGTTGGTGGCCACCGTGGTGCCCATCTTCACGCAATCCACCCTATCGGGCGTGATGGGCGCGCCATCGGCCAGCCCCAGCAAATGGCGAATGCCTGCCACCGCCGCGTCTTTGTATTGGCCGGGGTTTTCGCTCAGCAGTTTGTGGGTGACCAGGGTCACACTGCCATCAGCGCCGGTGCGCCGGCCCACCACGTCGGTGAAGGTGCCGCCGCGGTCTATCCAGAACTGCCAGGGGGACGGTAGCGGGGCGGAAGAAAGGGCGTGCATGGTACCGGGCAGAAGAGGGCCAGCACCAAGGTTACAGTAGCCGCAAAGCCTTCACATCTGCCTGCCCATGTTGTCTGTTGTTGCCATCTGCATTGGGGCCTGCGCCGGCGCGCTGCTGCGCTGGCGGCTGGGCCTGTGGCTGAGTCCGGGCGGCTTGCTGCCCTGGGGCACGCTGGCGTCCAACCTGGTGGGCGGTTATCTGGTAGGCGTGGCGGTGGCCGTGTTCCAGGCCATGCCCGCGCTGGACCCGGCCTGGCGGCTGCTGTGCATTACCGGCTTTCTGGGCGCGCTGACCACTTTTTCCAGCTTTTCGCTGGAGGTGGTGGAAATGCTGCAGCAGCAGCGCTACGCACTGGCGCTGGGCACGGCGGCGCTGCATTTGCTGGGCTCGCTGCTGCTCACGGTGCTGGGCATACGCTCGGCCCAGTTTCTGCTGCAGCAGGCTGTCTGAGCGTTTTCAGCCGATACGGCGGATGCCGCAGACCAGATCGCCGGGGTCGTTGGCCTGAATGGAGCGCTCGTTTTTGGCGTGGGCCACATCCATGTCGCGCGGCAAAGTGACAGCGTTTTTCACCGCCAGAATCTCAGCCATCACGCTGACGGCAATCTCCGACGGGGTTTTGCTGCCAATGTAGATGCCAATCGGGCCACGCAGCCGTGCCAGGTCGGCGGCGGTTTGCTCAAAGTGGTCGATCATGCGTTCGTGCCGGGCCTCGTTGTTACGGCGCGAGCCGATAGCGCCCACATAAAAAGCGTCGGTTTTCAGCGCCTCCAAGAGCGCCAGGTCGTCCAGCTTGGGGTCGTGCGTCAGGGCCACTACACAGCTGCGGCGGTCGGGCCGGAAGGCGGTGACCACATCGTCGGGCATGTCGCTCACCACCTTGGCCCCGGGCACCGACCAGGCGCCCCGATACTCTTCGCGTGGATCGCAGACCGTCACCGCAAAGCCGCTGAACAAGGCCATGGTGGCAAGGTATTCGGTGAGCTGGCCAGCGCCGATCAAAAGCATGCGGTATTCGGGGCCGAAGGTGTTGACCAGCTCGGTGCTGGACACCGCCAGCTCGGCCGGCGCCAGCGCTTCAGCCTGCGTAACCTGGCCGTCGGCAAGGCGCACGCTGCGCTGCATCAGCCGGCCGGCCTCCAGCGCTTCCACCAAGGCGGCCAGCGCCTGGGCGTCGGGGTCGTATTCCAGCAGCAGCTCCAGCGTGCCGCCGCAGGGCAGGCCAAAACGGTGGGCCTCGTCGGCGGAAATGCCGTACTTCACAAAGCCGGGCGCGCCAGACGGAATGGCGTTGGCGGCGTCCTTGCCAGCGTAGGCCTGGGTGAAGCGGTAGATCAGGTCGTCTTCAATACAGCCACCGGAGACCGAGCCCACCACGGTGCCGTCTTCGCACAGGGCCATGATGGAGCCGATCGGGCGCGGCGACGAGCCCCAGGTGCGCACCACGGTGGCCAGCAGCGCACGCTTGCCGGCCAGCCGCCAATCGCGCAGGGTGCGCACCACCATCACATCCAGATTTTCCATTTTCTTCTTTCAAACTGTCTCTTGAGGTTGCCCGTCGGCCTGTGGCGACTGAAACCATTGTGTGGCTCCCGGCGTAAAGCCTTTCCGGGGCAGCCCCCACCAGCCCCGAATTATCCGTTCTGCCCGCAGAGCCACATCAGGATGGGGTGATGAATAACACCTAGGCTAAACCCTTGAATCATTGAACTTTTTGCTACAAATGACCGAAGTACCACCATAGGCCTGACCACACCAAAAGTTATATAGTGACGCTTTACATATCCATTGCCGACTACCCCGTTTGCCTTACTCCGCCATGCTGACCCCGCCCAACACCCAGGCTGCGCACGAACGCCTTGTCGCCATCGAGCGGGCGCGGCGCACAGTCATTGCCGAAGGCAAGTCGGCGGTGGCGGTGTCGGGCAACTTCTGGCAGGGCCGCAACTACATTGAAGACTCGTGGCAGCGTTGCCTGCACGACGGCTACACCCCGTCGCGCGCAGTGGAGTTCGACATGGTGTCGCCGGCCATCGTCAGCCGCACCAAGGACAGCAACCACGCGCTGTTCGAGGCCGGCCGTCCCATCCTTGGCCGCATTGGCCGGGCCATTGCCGACACCCGTTATTTCGCCATCCTGACCAACGAGTTTGGTGTGGTGGTCGACGCCAACGGCCCCATCGACCGGCGCGACCGCCGGGCCGAACTGATTACCCGCACCGGTGTAGACCTTTCCGAAAAAAGCATAGGCACCAGCGCCATCGGCACCGCGCTGCACCAGTTGCAGCCGGTCTGGCTGCACCGAGGCGAACACTTTTTTGCGGGCCTGAGCCACTACAGCTGCGCCGGGGCGCCGGTCTTCAACCCCGACGGCCAGTGTGCCGGCATGCTGGATTTGACCGGCATTGAGCAACCCGAGCGGCCGGAGCTGGTGCACCTGGTGACCCAGGCAGCGCGCAGCATAGAAAACATGCTCACGCTGAACCGGCCGCACGCGCTTTTGGTACGCATCAACTGGCCTGGCCGCACACTGGGCGACGAGACCGATGGCCTGATCTGCCTGGACGGCGACGGCTGGGTCACCGGCGCCAATTCGGCGGCGCGGCAGATGGTGCAGCAGTTTGGCAACACCCAGGGCCACAAGGCGGTGCATTGCAGCGAGCTGTTCGCCATGCCTTACGAGAACCTGTTCAACGCCGCCCGCTGCGACAGCAGCAAACCCATAGACGCGCCGCTGTGGTCGGGCCTGCGCCTGAATGCGCTGGCGCTGCCCTGGGGCCAGAGCGCGTCCCCCATACGCGGCGAAGGCCAGGTCACCGACCAGATGCCGCTGCGCGATGTGGAGATCGCCATGATCCGCAAGGCGATTGAAGACGCCAAGGGCAATGTGGTGATGGCTGCGCGCATGCTGGGCATCAGCCGGGCCACGGTGTACCGCAAGCTCGAACTCGCCAAACGCCAGTC
>JAZKCX010000187.1:0-16029 GCA_040387875.1 Pseudomonadota bacterium
ATCAGTTCGCGGGTGGCCGCTACTGCGTAATCGCAGGGCTCGGGGTCGCCGGGGCCGTTGGAGAGAAAAATGCCGTCGGGCCGGTGCTTGAGCACTTCGGCTGCGCTGGTCTGCGCCGGCACTACCGTGACTTTGCAGCCGCGCTCTGCCAGCATGCGCAGGATGTTTTTCTTCACGCCGTAGTCGAAAGCGACCACGTGAAACTTGGGATCGCTCTGTGTGCCGTAACCGCTACCGAGTTTCCACTCGCTTTCGGTCCAGCCATAGGACTCTTTCACACTGACCACCTTGGCCAGATCGAGCCCCGCCATGCTGGGCGCACCTTGGGCAGCAGCGATGGCCTGGTCAATCTGCGCCTGCGTGACCTGCTGGCCGGCAGCCAGGCCGACGATGGCGCCGTTCTGCGCGCCCTTGCTGCGCAGCAGCCGGGTCAACTTGCGGGTGTCAATGTTGGCAATCGCCACGGTGTTCTCGCGCACCAGGTATTCCGGCAGCGTCATGGTGATGCGGAAGTTCGATGCCAGCAATGGCAAGTCTTTGATGATGAGGCCGGCGGCATGCACTTTTTCGGCCTCGACGTCCTCGGCATTGACGCCGTAGTTGCCGATATGCGGGTAGGTGAGCGTGACGATCTGCTGGCAGTAGCTGGGGTCGGTCAGGATTTCCTGGTAACCCGTCATCGCGGTGTTGAACACCACTTCGCCGACGGTGGAGCCGGTGGCCCCGATGGAATTGCCGATAAAGACCGTGCCGTCTGCAAGCGCCAGGATGGCGGGAGGGAAATTTCCCTGAAAAGACAAAAGCACTGGGTTCTCCGAATGGTTAGCGGTTACGCCCAAGCGCGCCCAAGAGACATCTCTTGTTGCTGCTTTTGTGAGGGAAATGGCTTTGAATGCGCTAGGCGTAGGGTGATGCTTTGGAAGCCTCCCATTATAGCCGAGCAGTGCTGGTTTTCCCGGGGTACAGGCGCCTGCGCGACGCCCGTAAGCCTGCTTTTTATGCGCTGGCCGCTACCGCGCTGGCATGCAGGCAGATGGCCGCTGCCGCCGCCACATTGAGCGACTCCTCGCCACCCGGCTGGGCAATGCGTACCGAAAGCGTGGCCCGGGCCAGCAGCGCAGTACCCACGCCCTGCCCCTCGTGGCCCAGCACCCAGGCGCAAGGCCAGGGCAGCCGCTGTTCGTGCAAATAGCTGCCTTGGTGCGAACTAGTCACCACCAAAGGTACACCGAGGGCATCCAGCGCATCTGCCTCCACGCCCTCGACCAGCTTCAGCCCGAAGTGTGCGCCCATGCCGGCCCGCAGCACTTTGGGACTCCACAGCGCCGCCGAGCCCTTGAGGGCGATCACCTGTGCAAAGCCGAAAGCCGCCGCGCTGCGCAAAATGGAGCCGACATTGCCGGCGTCCTGCACCCGGTCCAGGACGACTGCCGCCATGCCCGGCAACACGGCCTGTTCAGTAGGCAGGTCCAGCACAAAACCCATGCCGGCATGCGACTCCAGCCCGCTGATGTCGGTAAAAAGGCGGTCGGGGATAACTACATTTTTTATAGCACTCCGGCCAAATTCCACAACGGCCAGAGGCAAAAAAGACTCTGAAAATACCGCAATGGCGGGTATCCAGCCGCGCAGCAGCGCAGCGCGGCACAGGTGGTCGCCTTCCAGCCAGACCCGGCCCTGCTTGCGGTAGCCGGTGCTGTCCTGCGACAACACGCGCAAGGCTTTGAGCAGCGGGTTGTCGCGCGAAGTGATCGGTGTGATTTCAGGGCTGGTCATGGCAACCGGGCCGAGCGCACCGGCGCAAACGAGTTGCGGTGCTGCGGACAGGCGCCGTGGGTGCGCAGCGCCGCCAGATGCGCGGCTGTGCCGTAGCCCTTGTGCAGTGCAAAGCCGTACTGCGGAAACTGCACATCAAGCTGGGCGCACCAGCGGTCGCGGTGCACCTTGGCCAGGATAGACGCCGCCGAGATCGCCGGCACGGTGGCATCGCCGCGCACAATAGCCTCGGCCAGCACGTCCAGCACCGGCAGCCGGTTGCCGTCCACCAGCACCTTGGCCGGTTTCAGCCGCAGGCCGATGACTGCGCGGCGCATGGCCAACAGCGTGGCCTGCAGGATGTTGAGCTGGTCAATTTCTTCCACCGTGGCCTCGGCGATCGAGCAGCACAGCGCCTTGGCGCGGATTTCATCGAAGAGCTGCTCGCGCCGACGCGGGCTGAGTTTTTTGGAATCGGCCAGGCCAACGATGGGGTTCAGGTCGTCCAGAATCACGGCGGCAGCCACCACCGGCCCGGCGAGCGGGCCCCGGCCGGCTTCATCCACGCCGGCTACCAGGCCCAGCGTGTCCCAAACCAATGGTGCCTGTTCAGCCCGCAAGAACTTTTTCAATCGCATCGGTGGCCAACTGGGTGGTGTCGCGCAGCAACTCGGTGTGCAGCGCAGTAAAACGTTGTTGCAAGGCGCTGATTTTGCCTGCCGACGACGGTTGCAGCCAGTCCAGCGTGGCGTTGGCCAGCGCCTGCGGCGTGGCGGCATCCTGCAGCAGCTCGGGCACCACCATCTCGCCGCACAAAATGTTGGGTAGCCCCACCCAGGGCTGCAATTGCTTGCGCCGCATCAGCCACCACGACAAGCCATGCATGTTGTAGGCAATCACCATGGGCCGCTTGAACAGCGCGGCTTCCAGCGTAGCGGTGCCGCTGGCGATCAAGGTCACGTCGCAGGCCGCCAATACGGTGTGCGACTGACCCGGCACAATTTGCAACTGCTCCGCTACACCAGCCGTTCGCGCGGCTGCGTCGATTTGCGCCAGCAGTGCGGGAATAGCCGGCACCACCAGTTGGATGCCGGGCTGCTGCTGCAGCAGCAGCCGCGCCGCCGCAAACAGGCGCGGCGCAATGTACTGGATTTCCGAAGCGCGGCTGCCGGGCAGGATGGCAACCACCTTGTCGTTCAGTTGCAGGCCCAGCTTGGCACGCGCAATGGTCTGGTCGGGCTGCATGGGGATAGTGCCGGCCAGCGGATGGCCCACATAGGTCGCCGCAATGCCGTGCTGGGCCAGCAGCGCCGGCTCGAACGGGAAGATGCACAGCACATGGTCCACGCTGCGCTTGATTTTCTCTATGCGCTCGGGCCGCCAGGCCCAGACCGAGGGGCAGATGAAGTGCACGGTCTTGATGCCCTGGGCGCGCAGCGCGGCTTCGAGGTCAAGATTGAAGTCAGGCGCATCGACACCAATGAAGGCGTCGGGCTTGTCTTGCAGCAAACGGGCCTTGAGCTGCTTGCGGATGTTGGAGATTTCGCGGTAGTGGCGCAGCACTTCGGCATAGCCGCGCACCGCGAGTTTTTCGCTGGGCCACCAGGCATCGAAACCCTGGCCCTCCATCTGCGGGCCGCCGATGCCGGTGGCTTGCAATGCTGGCCAACGTGCGCGAAGACCCTTCAGCAAAAGACCCGCGAGCAGATCGCCAGAGGTCTCGCCCGCCACCATCGCAAGCTCCGGTGAACGACGTGCCCCCACGCTCCCCGCTTCGCGTGGTTCGCTGCCCCCCGAGGGGGCCGTGCCTTGCTTGGGGCGGCCCGGCGCTGCGGCGCTCATGAAGTTTTTCAGCGGGCAATGCCGCGCGTAGCCTGCGCGAGAAAGCCGTCCATCATCGCGACGTCGACCGCAGCTTCCGGCGTGGACTGGCCTAGCGCCAGAATATCGGCGCGGGCATCGGCCAGGGTTTTGCCGGAGCGGTACAGCGCGCGGTGCATTTGCTTGACGACGGCAATGCGTTCCGGCCCAAAGCCCCGCCGGCGCAGGCCTTCGGAATTAAAGCCGCGCACCGCCAGCGGGTTGCCATCCACCATCATGAAAGGCGGCACATCCTGCGTCACCGCGCTGGCAAAACCCACCATCGCGTGCGCGCCGATCTTCACGAACTGGTGGATGCCGGTAAGGCCGCCCACGATGACCCAGTCACCCAGATGCACATGGCCGGCCAGCGTGGCGTTGTTGGCAAGGATGGTCTGGTTGCCGACCTGGCAGTCATGGGCCACATGCACATAGGCCATGATCCAGTTGTCGTCGCCAACGCGGGTGACACCGCCGTCCTGCACCGTGCCGCAATTGAAGGTGCAGAACTCGCGCACGGTGTTGCGGTCGCCAATGATCAGTTCTGTTGGCTCGCCAGCGTATTTCTTGTCCTGCGGCGCGGCGCCTATCGAGCTGAACTGAAATATCTTGTTGTCGCGGCCAATAGTGGTGTGGCCGCTGATAACGCAGTGCGCGCCAATCTCGGTGCCCGCCGCCACCCGCACATGCGGGCCAACGATGCTGTAGGGGCCTACGCTGACCGTGCTATCGAGCTGGGCCTGCGGGTCTACCAGTGCGCTTGCGTGAATCGCCATTGCCCGCGCCTTACTCAATGCTGCGGCGGGTGCACATCAGCTCGGCTTCGGCGGCGATGTCGTTACCCACCCGGGCCTGTGCCTTGAACTTGAAGATGCCGGCGCGCATGCGGTCCAGCGTGACGTCCAGAATCAGCTGATCGCCCGGCTCCACCGGCCGCTTGAAGCGGGCGCCGTCGATGCCGACGAAATAGAACACGGTGTTGTCGTCGGTCGCAATGCCCAGCATGTCAAAAGCCAGCAGCGCCGACGCCTGGGCCAGCGCTTCCAGAATCAGCACGCCCGGCATCACTGGCCGGTGCGGAAAGTGGCCCAGGAAAAACGGCTCGTTGATCGAAACGTTTTTCAGCGCCTCGATGCGCTTGCCTTTTTCCAGCGACAGCACCCGGTCCACCAGCAAAATCGGGTAACGGTGCGGAAGCTGTTTCAGGATCTGGTGGATGTCCATCGTCGTCATGTTTTTGTCGTTTTCTCAAGGGCCTTCAGGCGCTCGCGCAGGCTGTTGAGCTGCTTGAGCGAGGCGGCATTTTTTTCCCAGGCCGCATTGTCGTCGATGGGAAACATGCCGGTGTAGTGGCCTGGCTTAAGAATCGAGCGCGTCACCACCGTGGCGGCAGAGATGTTCACATGGTCGGCCAGCGTCAGATGCCCCAATACGATGGCGCCGCCGCCCACGGTGCAATGCGCGCCGATGGTCGCGCTGCCGGCTACGCCCACACAGCCGGCCATGGCTGTGTGCTTTCCGACATGCACGTTGTGGCCAATCTGCACCAGGTTGTCGAGCTTGACGCCGTCTTCCAGCACGGTGTCCTGCAGCGCACCGCGGTCGATGCAGGTATTGGCGCCAATCTCCACATCGTTACCAATGCGCACCGCGCCCAGTTGCTCTATCTTTTCCCAGGCGCCGTCGTTGGGCGCAAAACCAAAACCGTCGGCGCCAATCACCACACCGGAATGCAGCAGGCAGCGCTCACCGATCACACAGAATTCACCCACTGTGACACGCGATTTGAGCACCGTGCCGGCGCCAATGCGGGCACCGCGCTCAATGACACACAGCGGGCCGATGTTTGCAGTTGGGTCCACCTGCGCCATGGCATCCACCACCGCGCTGGGATGGATGCGCGGACCGGCTGCCGGAGCCAGATGCTGTTTCCAGAGTTGGGTGGTCCGGGCGAAATACAGGTAGGGCTGGTCGGTGACGATGCAGCTCCCGCGCTGCAGTGCAGCTTCCTGCGCAGCCGGACCCACAATGACACAACCTGCAGCCGACGCTGCCAGTTGCTTGGTGTACTTGGGATGGCTGAGGAAACTCAGCTCCGATACAGCCGCTGACTCCAGCGGCGCCAGCGCGGTGATCAGCAGGTCGGGGTTGCCATGCAGCTCGCCGCCAAGTTCAGCGACGATGGCCCCCAGACGCAGTGCCACACCGTGCGAGCCCGCAGCGGGGCTTACCGGCCGCCGGAGTTCAGCGCCTTGAGCACCTTCTCCGTGATGTCGTGTTTGGGATTGATGTAAACCGCTTCCTGCAGGATTACATCGTATTTTTCGGCCTCGGCCACCTGCTTGACGATCTTGTTGGCACGCTCAAGCACCTGCTGCAACTCTTCGTTCTTGCGGGCATTCAGGTCTTCCTGAAATTCGCGGCGTTTGCGCTGGAAATCGCGGTCCTGGTCGATTAGTTGCTTCTGGCGCGAAGTGCGCTGCGATTCCGACAGCGTGGGCGCCTCGCGCTCGAACTTGTCGGACAAGCTTTTCAACGAATTACCGTTGTCAACCAGCTCCTTCTCGCGCTTGGAGAATTCCTGCTCCAGCTTGCTTTGTGCGGCCTTGGCGGTGTTGGCTTCGCGGAAGATGCGGTCGGTGTTGACAAAACCAATGCGCAAATCCTGCGCCTGTGCGGTGCCCAACAGAGCGCCACCAAAGGCCAGGGCCAACAGGAATTGACGGGATAAATACTTCATTAGAAAGACGTTCCAATCTGGAATTGCAGTTTCTGGATTCTATCGCCTGGCTCCTTGCGGATCGGATTGGCAATGGCCAAACGCAGCGGGCCGACAGGGGATATCCAGCTCAGACCCACGCCCACGGAGGTGCGCAGCTCGCCAAAGCGGTATTTTTCGTTGTCGCCAAACACGTTGCCGGCATCGAAGAAACCAAATACCCGCAGCGTTCGGTCGTTGCCCGCGCCCGGGAACGGCGCCACCAACTCCGCGTTGAGGGTGACTTTTTTGGAGCCGCCGATGAACGAGCCGGTAATATCGCGTGGACCCAATGTGCCCTGCTCAAAGCCCCGCACCGAACCCAGACCACCGCTGTAGAAGTTCTTGAAAATAGGGAACGTCCGGTCGCCCAGCCCCTTGCCGTAGCCCAGCTCGCCGTTCAGGGCAATGGTGAACTGTTTGTTCAGCGGAATGTACTGCTGCACCTGGTAGTTGCCGCGCACGTACTTCACATCGCCGGCCACGCCAAGGTCGGCGCTCGCACGCTGGAAACGTCCTTTGGACGGAACCAGGGCGCTGTCACGGTCATCGCGCGACCAGCCAATGGTCAGCGGCAGCGAGCGGCTGGTAAAACCAAACTGGTTGGCATAGCTCAGGTAGGCCGCAGGAATGTTGGTGCCCGGCTTGATGGTGGTCTGCTCCAGACCCGCGCCGAAATACACCACGTCGGTTTCGCTGAAGGGCACGCCAAAACGCACGCTGCCGCCAGTGGTAACCAGCTGGTAGTCGCCGCCCTGGTCTTCAAACGGACGCGAGGCACGGTGGTAAACGTCGAACGTGCGGGACACCCCATCGGGCGTGAAATAGGGGTCGGTGGTGCTGAGCACGATCTGGCGGTTGAACTTGCTGGTGTTGACTTCCACGCCCAGGTAATTGCCGGAACCAAACACGTTTTCCTGTTTGACGCTGAACACCAGCGAGAGTTTTTCTGCGCTGGAAAAACCCGCGCCAATCAGCAGGTTGCCGGTGGGTTTTTCGCTGACGTTGATCGTCAGGTCAACCTGGTCGGCGGTGCCGGGCACTTCCTGCGTCTCGACGTTGACTTCCTTGAAGTAGCCCAGGCGGTCGACCCGGTCGCGCGAGAGTTTGATCTTGTCGCCGTCGTACCAAGACGACTCGAACTGGCGGAACTCGCGGCGGATCACTTCGTCGCGGGTGCGGCTGTTACCGCCGATGGTAATGCGGCGAACGTAGGCACGGCGCGCCGGCTCAGCCTGCAGCGTGAATGCCACACGGTTGTTCTCGCGGTCGATCTCCGGTTTGGCTTCGACCCGGGCAAACGCAAAACCGAAGGTGCCGAAATAGTCGGTAAAGGCCTTAGTCGTGCCCGCCACCAAATCGGCGTTGTAGGGCTGCCCCGGCTTGATGGTCACCAGCGACTTGAACTCTTCTTCCTTGCCAAGGTAGTTGCCTTCGAGCTTGACGCCCGAGACCACAAACCGCTCGCCTTCAGTCACATTCAGCGTGATGGAGATGCTTTGTTTGTCCGGTGAAATTGCCACTTGGGTCGAGTCGACGCGGAACTCCAGGTAGCCGCGGGTCAGGTAGTAGGACTTGAGCGTCTCAATGTCGGCATTGAGCTTGGCGCGCGAATAGCGGTCGCTCTTGGTGTAAAAACTCAGCCAGCCACCGGTATCCAGGTCGAACAGGCCACGCAAGGTGGACTCGCTGAAAGCCTTGTTGCCAACAATCCGGATGTCCTTGATCTTGGCAACATCGCCCTCGGTCACGTTAAAAGTGACATTGACGCGGTTACGCTCGATGGGCGTGACGGTGGTCACCACCTCGGCGCCGTACAGGCTCTTGTTGATGTACTGGCGCTTGAGCTCCTGCTCGGCGCGGTCGGCCAGCGCCTTGTCGTAAGGCCGGCCCTCGGTCAGGCCAATGTCGCGCAGGGCGCCCTGCAGGGCTTCTTTCTCGAACTCCTTGGCACCGACAAACTCCACCGCGGCTACGGTGGGGCGCTCTTCCACAATCACTACCAGCACGTCGCCGTTCACTTCCAGCCGCACGTCCTTGAACAGGCCCAGCGCAAACAGCGCGCGGATGGCGGCTGCACCCTTGTCGTCGTTGTAGTCGTCACCCACCCGAAACGGCAGCGAGGCAAAAATGGTTCCGGGTTCGATGCGCTGCAGACCCTCCACCCGGATGTCTCGCACGGTGAACGGCGCGACCGCCCAGGCCGGAAGCGCGGTCACCAGCATGGCGACAAGCGCGGAAACGGTAAGAGCTTTAGAACGTTTGAATTGAGTTTTCATGAGGGACGCCATGCGGCGGAATCTAGCCAATCAGTCGGGTGACGTCGTTGAACAGCGCTATCGACATCATGAGCAGAAGCACTGCCACGCCGCCGCGCTGGAGCCGCTCCATCCATGCATCCGAGACGCTGCGGCCTGTGACACCCTCCCAAAGATAATACATCAGGTGCCCACCGTCCAAAACCGGCAACGGCAGAAGGTTCAGCACCCCCAGGCTGACGCTGATCAGCGCCAGAAAAACCAGGTACTGCGTCAGGCCCAGGCTGGCCGATTTTCCGGCATAGTCGGCAATGGTCAGGGGGCCAGTCAGGTTTTTCAGCGAAGCCTCGCCCACCACCATCTTGCCCAGCATTTTCAGCGTCAATACAGACACTTCCCAGGTCCGCACCACGCCGCGCCACAGGCCGTCCAGCGCGCCATGGCGGATCAACAGAAACTCGGGCGGCGCACCCACAAAAGCACCAATCCGCCCGATCGATGCGCCAGCTTCCGTCCGAAGCTCGGGAGTCACCTGAACCGTGAGAGTTTGGCCGTCGCGTTGCACCTGCCAGTTGCGGGCCAGCGGCTGGTTGCCGCGCACCGAATTACGAATGAGATCACGCAGCTGGGGGCCGTCAATCACCGCTACGCTGCCCACCGAAAGCACCAGATCGTCCTTGCGCAACCCGGATTTTTCTGCGGCGCTGCCGGGCGAGATTTCGCCGATCAGCGGTTTGGTCCACGGGCCCAGAATGCCGATCTTGCGAAACAGCTCGGCATCGGCATCTTTAGCACCCACCTGGCTGGTGGCCAGATGGATCTCGCGGCTGGCAGTGGCCTTGTCGGGATGCCCAACGGCCAGGGTAATGTCGCGGCCATCCAGTGCACCGCGCACCAGCAGCCAGCGCAGGTCTTCAAAGGACCGCACTGGCACCAGCGCCTCGCCGGTAAAACCGGCCTGCTGCACCAGCTCACCACCCGCCAGCCCTGCCTGTTGCGCCAGCGAGCCCACCACCGGACTGGCCAGAACCGCGCGGGGTTGCTGCACTCCGGCCCAATTGACGCAGGCGTACAGCAGCACCGCCAGCAGCAGGTTGGCCAGCGGCCCGGCCACCACAATGGCGGCGCGCGAACGCAGTGGCTGGTTGTTGAAGGCCAGATGGCGCTCGGCTGGGTCGACCGGGCCTTCGCGCTCGTCCAGCATCTTGACGTAGCCGCCCAGCGGGAAAGCGCCAATTACAAATTCGGTGGGGCTGCCCTTGGGCTGCCAGCGAAATAGGGTCTTGCCAAAACCCACCGAGAAGCGCAACACCTTGACGCCGCAAGCCACGGCCACGCGGTAGTGGCCATATTCGTGGATGGCGATCAGCAAACCCAGGGCAACAATAAAGGCAACAACGGTCAGCATTTGTGTCTCCTCAGGCGGCCAGCGCCGCAACCCGCTGCGTGGCCACGGCGCGGGCCTCGCCATCGAGCTGCAGCAGGGCGTCCAGCGAATCCGGGCCTGCGGGTAACAGCCCTGCCAGCGTCTCCAGGTTCACCACATGAATTTCGTCAAACCGGATGCGGCGTTCTAGGAAGGCCTGCACCGCCACTTCATTGGCGGCATTAAGTATCGCGCATGTTCCGGGCGGTGCCCGCAGCGCGTCCCAGGCCAGTTGCAGTCCGGGAAAACGGGCGCGGTGGTCGTTGCTTTCGAAGGACTCGAAGGTCATGTCCGCCATGCTGCGGAAATCCAGCGTTGCGGCGCCGGATTCGACCCGCTCGGGCCAGGCCAGGCCGTAGGCAATCGGCACCCGCATGTCAGGCGTGCCGAGCTGGGCCACCACCGAGGCATCGACATACTGCACCATGGAATGGATGACGCTTTGCGGGTGAATCACCACCTCAATCTGCCCGGGCGCCATGCCGAACAGGTAGCGCGCTTCGATCACTTCGAGCGCTTTGTTCATCATGGTGGCTGAATCGACCGAAATCTTGCGGCCCATCACCCAGTTGGGGTGGGCACAGGCCTGCTCGGGCGTGACATTGCGCAAGTCGTGCGGCGCCATCTTGCGGAAGGGCCCGCCCGAGGCGGTGAGGATGATTTTTTCCACCCGCTGCGGCCAGCTGGCGGCGTCTTCCGGCAGGGACTGGAAAATCGCCGAATGCTCGCTGTCGATGGGCAGCAGCTTTGCGCCACCGGAGCGCACCGCCGCCAGAAACACTTCTCCGCCCACCACCAGCGCTTCCTTGTTGGCCAGCAGCAAGCGCTTGCCAGCACGCGCCGCCGCAATGCAGGCTGCCAACCCGGCAGCGCCGACGATGGCCGCCATGACCGCATCTACCGACGCATGTGACGCTACTATTTCAATAGCTTCAGGCCCAGAAAGGACGGCGACTCCAAGGTTATTTTCCTTGATTTTCTGGGCCAGAAGCGCCGCATGGGGAGCGCTGGCCATCACCGCATAAGTGGGCTGGAACTGCCGGCATTGGGCCAGCATCAGATCGACCTGGGTCGACGCTGTCAGCGCAAACACCTCGAAGCGTTCAGGGTGCCGCGCCACCACGTCCAGCGTACTGGTGCCGATGGAGCCGGTCGAGCCGAGGATGGCGAGGCGTTGCTTCATACAGCTCTAGCGAGAAACGCCGCAGCGCCGGGCCGCCCCAAGCAAGGCACGGCCCCCTCGGGGGGCAGCGCAGTACACGCGGTGACAAGCGTGGGGGTCATCGGGAGATAAGCATCATGACGAGAGGCAACGCGGGCAGCAAAGCATCGACCCGGTCCAGCACCCCGCCATGGCCCGGCAGCAGACCGCTGCTGTCCTTCACGCCGGCGGCGCGCTTGATGAGTGACTCCACCAGGTCACCCACCACACTCATCGCGGCGAGAAACAGCACACCAATCACCAGCAGCCAGAGCCCGCCTGACGCCAGCCGGCTGAAAAGGCTGGGCACAGCCACCTGCCAGTGCGAATCGGCCCAGACCCAGCCCAGCGCCAGAAATACCACGCCGAACATGCCGCCCCAAACGCCCTCCCAGCTTTTGCCAGGGCTGATAGACGGCGCCAGCTTGCCCCGGCTGAATTTGCCGCCCAAAGTGCGGCCTGCAAAGTAGGCGCCAATGTCGGCCACCCAGACCAGCACAAAGGCCGACAGCAGTAAATTGATGCCGATAAACCGCGCCTGCGCCATCGCCAGCCAGGCCAGCCAGAGCGCCAACACGCCTACCGCAACGCGCAGCCCGCGCGGAATGCCAGGCCACCCGGCCACGCCGGCGCGCAGCAGCCAGGCGCCGGCCAGCACCCACAAGCCTCCGGTGATCTGCCACAGCAGGGGCAGCGAGCGCGGCAGCCAACCCAACGCCCACGACGCGGCGCACAGCAGCACACAGCAGCCGGCGAGCACCAGCGAAGGCACCTGGCCAAAGCCGTTCAGGCGGCCCCATTCCCAGCCGCCAGCGGCAATCAGTAGCAATGCCAGGGCACAGAAAGGTTCGGGGGCGGGATAGAAAAGCGCAGGCAGCAGGACCGCCAACAGCAGGACGGCGGTGATAATGCGCGTGCGCAGCATCAGGCGGCGCGCTGCAACTGCGCAGGGGTCATGCCAAAACGGCGTTCGCGTTCGCGATAGGCGGCCAGCGCGGCATCGAGCTCGTCGGCATCGAAATCGGGCCAGAGCTTCTGGCTGAAATACAGCTCGGCATAGGCGGCCTGCCACAGCAGGAAATTGGAGAGGCGCTGCTCGCCACCGGTCCGAATCACCAAGTCCGGATCGGGCACATGGGCCAGCGCCATCGCACCGTCCAGTGCCTCGGACGTTACCGCCTCGCCTCGCGCCACCAGCTTGGCAGCAGCTTGGGCAATGTCCCAGCGGCCACCATAGTTGAAACAGACATTCAAAACGAGGCGCTTGTTTTCCGCCGTGGCCTGCTCGGCCTCATGAAGGCCATTGCGCATCTTCAGCGACAGCGGCGCCAGATCGCCAACAAAGTGCAGTTGCACGCCGTTGCGCTTGAGCGCTGCCACTTCGGCACCCAGCGCATTGGCCAGCAAGCCCATCAAGCCGGACACTTCTTCGGCCGGTCGGTTCCAGTTTTCGGAAGAAAAAGCAAACACCGTTAGCACGCCCACACCGCGGTCGGTGCAGGCCTGCACGCAGCGCCGCAGCGCCTCCACACCCTGGTGGTGCCCCGCCACCCGCGGCAGCAGCCGGCGCGTTGCCCAGCGGCCGTTGCCGTCCATGACGATGGCGATGTGGTGGGGGGTAGTCATGGGGAAAAGAAAGGCCAGGCTAGACGGCCATGATCTCTTGTTCTTTACCGGCGACGAGCCGGTCGATCTCGATGATGGTGCGGTCGGTCAACTTCTGCACCTCGTCGTGGCTGCGGCGCTCGTCGTCTTCGGAAATCAGCTTATCTTTGACCAGCTTCTTGGCGGCTTCGTTGGCGTCCCGGCGCACGTTGCGCACCACCACCTTGGCATTCTCGCCTTCGCTGCGGACGAGCTTGGTGAGTTCTTTGCGGCGCTCCTCGCTCATGAGTGGCATGGGTACACGAATCAGGTCACCCTGCGACGAGGGGTTCAGGCCCAGATCGCTTTCGCGAATCGCCTTCTCAATCTTGGCGCCCATGCCTTTTTCCCAGGGCTGGATGCTGATGGTGCGCGAATCGAGCAGCGACACGTTGGCCACCTGGCTGATCGGCAGCATGGAGCCGTAATAGTCGACCTGCACCGCGTCGAGCAGCGCCGGATTGGCACGGCCTGTGCGCACCCGCGTGAGGTTGTTTTTGAACGCCTCGACCGACTGGTGCATGCGCGCGTCGGCGTTGGTTTTGATCTCTGCAATGGTCATTGCATGTTCTCCTCAAATTCATGCCAGCCCCGACCTGGCGCAGCCGGCGAGCGGCTGCGTTCAGACATGGACCAGCGTACCTTCGTCTTCGCCCATCACCACGCGCTTGAGCGCGCCGTGCTTGAAAATCGAAAACACCTTGATCGGCAGCTTCTGGTCGCGGCACAGCGCAAAGGCGGTGGCGTCCATGATGCCCAGGTTGCCGGCCATGGCCTTGTCGAACGTGAGCGTGCTGTACCGGGTGGCGGTGGGGTCGAGCTTGGGGTCGGCGGTGTAGACACCGTCGACCTTGGTCGCCTTGAGCACCACCTCGGCACCGATTTCTGCGCCGCGCAGGGCAGCAGCGGTATCGGTGGTGAAAAACGGGTTGCCGGTACCGGCAGCAAAAATCACCACCTTGCCTTCTTCCAGATACTGCAGCGCCTTGGGCCGGATGTAGGGCTCCACCACCTGCTCGATGGCAATGGCCGACATCACGCGGGCGATCAGCCCAGCCTTGTTCATCGTGTCGGCCAGCGCCAGCGCATTCATTACGGTGGCCAGCATGCCCATGTAGTCGGCGGTGGCGCGGTCCATGCCGACCGAGCCGCCGGCCACACCGCGAAAGATGTTGCCGCCGCCAATCACCACCGCCACCTCCACGCCCAGACGGGTGACCTCGGCAATCTCGTCAACCATGCGCACGATGGTGGCGTGGTTGATGCCGAAGGCATCGTCGCCCATCAAGGCCTCGCCGGACAACTTGAGCAGAATGCGCTTGTGGGCCGGGCGGTCAGTGGGCATGGGGCAGTCGGTTTTTTGTAGGATGCGCTAGTTTAGCCTCTGCGGAGGGCAAAAGCCCCCGCGAAATCAGGCTGTGGCCTGGGCGGCAGCCACTTGCGCTGCCACTTCGGCTGCGAAGTCGTCTACCTTCTTCTCGATGCCTTCACCCACCACGTAGAGCGTGAAGCCCTTCACCGTGGTACCGGCGGCCTTGAGCATCTGCTCGACAGTTTGTTTGTCGTTCTTCACGAAAGGCTGGTTGAACAGCGAGACTTCCTTCAGGAACTTCTGGACGCCCCCATCGATGCGCTTGGCAACGATTTCGTCCGACTGCACGGGCTTGCCTGCAGCTTCTGCGGTGGCGCGGTCTTCCGCAGCCTTGGCGGTTGCCACCGAGCGCTCGCGCTCAATCAGCTCGGCTGGCACTTCGGCGCTGGTCAGCGAAACCGGCTTCATGGCGGCAACGTGCATGGCAACGTCCTTGGCGGCAACGTCGTCGCCTTCAAACTCGACCACCACGCCAATGCGGGTGCCGTGCAAATAGGCGGCCAGCTTGTTGCTGCCGGAGAAGCGCTTGAAGCGGCGGAACGACATGTTCTCGCCAATTTTGCCGATCAGGCCCTTGCGCACGTCTTCCAGGGTGGGACCAAAGCCGTCCTGGCTGTAAGGCAGCGCGCTCAGCGCAGCAATGTCGGCCGGGTTGTTCTTGGCGATCAGCTCGGCGGCGGCACGGGCCAGGGCCAGGAAGCTGTCGTTCTTGGTAACAAAGTCGGTTTCGCAGTTGACCTCGAGCAGGGCGCCGGTGGTGCCGTCGATGGCATTCACCACCACACCTTCCGCAGTAATGCGCGCGGCGGCCTTGCCAGCCTTGCTACCGAGCTTGACGCGCAGCAGCTCTTCGGCCTTGGCCATGTCGCCATCGGCCTCGGTCAATGCCTTTTTGCATTCCATCATTGGCGCGTCGGTCTTGCCGCGCAGCTCAGCCACCATGCTTGCAGTAATTGCCATTTTTATCTCCAGATTTGCGAGGGTTCAGTTCGGTTCAGTTGTAAAAAAGGGGCTACGTGAGCCCCTTTTATGGTCGGGTCGCGGCTCAGGCGGCTGCGTCTTCGACTTCCACAAATTCATCGCCTTCAGCGGCCACGGCCTTGACCACGTCCTGCGCCGCGTTGTTGCGGCCTTCCAGGATGGCGTCGGCAATTTCGCGGGCGTACAGCGTGACAGCCTTGGACGAGTCGTCGTTGCCAGGAATCACGTAGTCAATACCGATGGGCGAGTGGTTGGAATCGACCACACCGATCAGCGGAATGCCGAGCTTTTGCGCTTCGGCAATGGCAATCTTGTGGTACCCCACGTCGATCACGAAAATCGCGTCGGGCAGCGCGGTCATGTCCTGAATGCCACCGATGTCTTTTTCGAGCTTTTCGATCTCGCGGGTGAACATCAGCTGTTCTTTCTTGCTGAGGGTCTCGAGGCCGGCTTCCTGCTGGACCTTCATTTCCTTCAGACGCTTGATCGAGGTCTTGACCGTCTTGAAGTTGGTCAGCATGCCGCCCAGCCAGCGCTGGTCCACATAAGGCACGCCGGCGCGCTGGGCTTCGCTGGCGACGATTTCGCGGGCCTGGCGCTTGGTGCCGACCATCAGAATGGTGCCGCGGTTGGCGGACAGCTGGCGCACGAACTTGGCCGCCTCCTGGAACATCGGCAACGATTTTTCCAGGTTGATGATGTGGATCTTGTTGCGGTGACCGAAGATGTAGGGGGCCATCTTGGGGTTCCAGAAGCGCGTTTGGTGGCCAAAGT
>JAZKCX010000188.1:0-8052 GCA_040387875.1 Pseudomonadota bacterium
GGCCTGGAAGCGGCCAAGGCCTTGCGCAAGGCAGATGTCGACATCACGCTTATCGACAAAACCAACCACCACCTGTTTCAGCCGCTGCTCTACCAGGTAGCCACCGCAGGTCTGTCGGCGCCTTCCATTGCGGCGCCCATCCGCCATATCCTGCGCAAGCAGGCCAACCTGACCACGCTGCTGGGCGAGGTGGTGGGCATCGATTTGGCGGTGCGCACGGTGACGCTGGTCGAAGGCTCGGTGCTGGCTTACGACCACCTGATCGTGGCCGCTGGCGCCACCCACAGCTACTTTGGCCGCGACGACTGGGCAGCGTTTGCGCCGGGCCTGAAAACGCTGGAAGACGCCTTCGATATTCGCCGCCGCATTCTGCTGGCTTTCGAAGCCGCCGAGCGCGAAACCGATGCCGGCAAGCGCGCGGCCTGGTTGACTTTTGTGGTGGTGGGCGCTGGCCCCACGGGGGTGGAGATGGCAGGCACGCTGGCCGAGATTGCGCGCAACACGCTGCCCGGCGAGTTCCGCCGAATCGACCCCGCCAGCGCCCAGGTGCTGCTGCTGGAAGGCGGGCCGCGCGTGCTGCAGGCCATGCCCGAGGCCTTGAGCGAGAAGGCCCGGCTGCAACTGCACAAGCTGGGGGTGGAGGTGCGGCTGAATGCGCGCGTTACCGCCATCGACAGTACCGGATTAGAAGTAAAAAATGCCGACAGCCGGCACGGGGATTCAGCAGATAGCTACCGAATCAATAGCAAGTGCATTGTCTGGGCAGCGGGTGTGGCGGCCTCACCGCTGGGCCAGATGCTGGCATCGGGCACCACCACCAGCCTGCTCGACCGCGCCGGCAGGGTGCGGGTGGCGCCGCACCTGGGCCTGCCGGGCCATGCCGAGGTGAGCGTGATTGGCGACCTGGCTGCGGCCCTGAGCTACAAGGCGGGACACGAGCCGCGCGCTGTGCCGGGTGTATCACCTGCGGCCAAGCAGATGGGGCGCTGCGCTGCCGCCAACATACTGCGACGCATTGCCGGCCAGCCGACCGAGGCTTTCCGCTACCGCGACTACGGCAACCTTGCCACCATAGGCCGCAACGCTGCGGTGGTAGACCTTGCGTCGCCGCTGGGCCACTGGCGTTTTGGCGGCTACTTTGCGTGGCTGTTCTGGCTGTTTGCCCACGTGTATTTTTTGATTGGGTTTCGCAACCGCACGGTGGTGCTGATCGACTGGGCCTGGGCCTACTGGAGCTTTCAGCGACAGGCGCGGGTAGTGGCGGGCAGCGAGACGCCGCCTTCGGCCTGAGGCTTCAGCGCTCGGCTTCCTGCAGGGTGCGCCACATCACCTTGCCGGCGCCGCTCTTGGGTAAGGCATCCACAAACTGCACCACGCGCGGCGCCTTGTACACCGCCATCTGTTCGTGGCACCAGTCCACAATGTCCTGCTCGGTGGTCGTAGCCTGGTGGCTCGCGCGAAGCACCACCACCGCCTTCACCGACTCACCGCGGTAGCTGTCCTTGGTGGCAATCACGCAGGCCTCCTGAATGGCCGGGTGCCGGAACATCAGCGCCTCCACCTCGGCCGGCCAGACCTTGAAGCCCGACGCGTTGATCATGCGTTTGAGCCGGTCGGTCAGAAAGAAATAGCCATCTTCGTCGACATGGCCCAGGTCACCAGTGCGAAAGAATTTTTTGCCATCGAAGTCGATGAACACTTCGGCGGTGGCCTCGGGCCGTTTCCAGTAGCCGCGAAACACCTGCGGCCCACAGACGATGATTTCGCCTTGCTGGCCCTGCGGCAACTCCTGCAGCGTGTCGGGATCGATGACGCGGGCGTCGGTGCTGACGAAGGGGATGCCCAGGCACTGCTGCTTGGTGGCGTCGGGCGGGTTGCTGTGCGAGGGTGCGGCGGTTTCGGTCAGGCCGTAGCCTTCGTTGTAGCGCAGGCCGTACTGCTCGAACAGCCGCTGCGCCACCGGCTGCGGCATGGCCGCGCCGCCACCGCCGATGTAGAGCAGGCTGGACAGGTCGTATTCCGCAAAACGCGGGCTGGCCAAAAGGTCGATCACCATGGTGGGGATGTTGGTCCAGTGCGTCACGCGCCAGTGCGAGATCAGCCAGCCGGCCAGGTCGCGGTCCCAGCGCGGCATGATGACCAGGGTGGCGCCGCCGTAGATAGAGGTGTGCATGCCCGACACCATGCCGGTGATGTGGAACATGGGCACCACGGCGAGCATCACGTTCTGCGCGCTGCTACCCACCCACAGGCTGGCCGCCACCGCGTTGTGCATCACGCCCGAATGCGGGTGCATGCAGCCCTTGGGCAGTCCGGTGGTGCCGCTGGTGTAGGGCAAAAGGGCCAGGTCGTCGGGGCCGGTGGTGAGGTCTGGCAGCGGCGTGTTGCTGGCCAATGCGTCGGCCCAAGCGTGAATTTGGCCATCAGCCAATGTGGGCAGTGGGTGGCGGGTGAGCAGCCAGTCGCACCAGGCTGGCGGTGGTGCGGCGGGGCCGGTAACGGCGGCGTCGAAAGCATCGGTGAACTGCGTCACCACGATGTGCTGCAGGCGTTCCTCCGCCGACAGGCTATCGCTGGTACGGGCCAGCTCGGCGGCAAGGTCGCCGGTGGTGAGTGCCACCTTGGCGTCGGGGTCAATGATGTAGTGCTTCAGCTCCTCGGCCCGGTTCATCGGGTTCACCGGCACCACCACCGCATTGGCGCGCAGTATGGCGAAATGCGCGATCACGAGCTGCGGGCAGTTCTGCATCAGCAGTAGCACGCGGTCGCCTTTGCGCACGCCAATGCGGTGCAGATGCGCGGCCAGGCGCTCGGCTTTTTCGAGCACCTCGGCATAACTCAGCACGCTATTGAAAAACACCAGTGCCGGCTTGGACGGGTAGCGCAGCGCAGTGACCGCCAGGTTGTGCCACAGCGAAGTAGCCGGCGGCGTAATGTGGTGCGGCAGGCGCCGGGGCCAGAAGCGGTGATGGGGCGGCGTCGGGGTCATGCGGGTCTTTCGGAAAGCCGGTGCGCAGGACACAGGATAACCAAGCAGGGCGCGCGCTTTGTCCCGGCTGCGACCCAGGCAGAAAATTTCGGTTCCAATGGCGTTTGTGTCCATAAAAAACCCGATGCAGCTGCTCGAACAACGAACCCTCCTGCCGTGCATGGCCCTGGCTGCTGTGCTGTGCGCCCTGCCCGCCCACGCTGGCAAAACGCTGGACGCGATCAAGGCCCGCGGCCAGCTCGTTTGCGGCGTCAACACCGGCCTGGCCGGTTTTGCCGCGACCGGCTCCAACGGCCAGTGGTCGGGCATTGATGTGGACGTATGCCGCGCGGTGGCGGCTGCGGTGCTGGGCAACGGCGACAAGGTCAAGTACGTGCCGCTCAATTCGCAGCAGCGCTTTGCGGCGCTGCAGTCGGGCGAGATCGATCTGCTGGCGCGCAACACCAGTTTCACGCTCAGCCGCGACGCATCGCTCGGCCTGCACATCACGGCCGTGACCTACTACGATGGCCAGGCTTTCATGGTGCCTAAAAAGAGCGGCATCACCAGTGCCAAACAGCTCAAGGGCCAGACCATCTGTGTGCAGTCGGGTACCACCACCGAGCGCAACCTGAGCGACTTCTCGCGCACCAACAACCTGGGCACCAAGCCGGTGGTGTTCGATAAATTCGAGGCGGCCACCAGCGCCTATTTTGCGGGCCGCTGTATTGCCTACACCACCGATGCATCGGGCCTGGCGTCGGTGCGCACCAAGGCTGCCGGCAAGCCGAACGACCACGTAATATTGCCCGAGCTGATTTCCAAAGAGCCGCTGGGCCCCATGGTGCGGCGCGGCGACGACGAGTGGCTGGCCATTGTCAAATGGACTATTCACGGGCTGATGGAAGCCGAAGAACTGGGCGTTACCCAGGCCAATGCCGCGCAGCGCAAGGCCGATGCCAACCCCGCCGTGCAGCGCCTGCTGGGCAGTGGCGAAGACATCGGCAAGTTGCTGGGCTTGGACAAAGAGTGGCTGCTGCGCGCCATTCAGACCAGCGGCAACTACGGCGAGATGTTTGAGCGCAACCTTGGCCCCAACACACCGCTGGGGCTGCCGCGCGGCATCAATCATTTGTGGAACAAAGGCGGGCTGATGTATGCCCTGCCTTTGCGCTGATGCATGGAAAAACCCGCAAGCTGGTCGCTGCGCAGCCGCACGCTGCGGGGCTGGCTGTGGCAGGCCGCCTTGCTGGCCTTGCTTGTCGTGTGCGGCTGGTGGCTGGCACGTAACCTGCAGGCCAACATGGCGGCGCGGGGCATTCAGGGCGGCTACGATTTTCTCTGGCAAAGCGCCGGCTTTGATATTGGCGAAGGCCTGCTGCCCTACAACGCCACACTGGGTTACTGGCGCGCTTTTCTCGCCGGGCTGGCGAACACACTGAAGGTGGCGCTGCCCGGGGTGCTGCTGGCCACGCTGATCGGCACCCTGGTGGGCGTGGCACGCCTGTCGCGCAATGCGCTGCTGCGCGGGCTGGGTACCGCCTATGTCGAGACCTTTCGCAACCTGCCTCTGCTGCTGCAATTACTGCTGTGGTATCTGCTGCTGACCGAGCTGCTGCCCGCCATCGAGAACGCCTGGCAGGCCGGCCCCTTCTGGCTGAGCAAGGGCGGCCTGCACTTTCCGGTACTGATCTGGGGAACGGGGGGAAACTGGGAATGGCAGATGCCCGCCAAAGGCGCGTTTTCCATTGAAGGCGGCGGCGCATTCAGCCCCGAGTTCCTGGCGCTGCTGCTGGGCCTGGTGCTCTACACCGCCGCCTTCGTGGCCGAGGTGGTGCGGGCCGGCCTGCAGTCGGTGCCGGTGGGACAGCACGAGGCGGCGTACACCCTGGGCCTGTCGCGCGGGCAAACGCTGCGGCGCATTACGCTGCCGCTTGCGCTGCGGGTGGTGGTGCCCCCTTTGACCAACCAGTACCTGAATCTCACCAAAAATTCGTCGCTGGCAGTTGCCATTGGCTACCCTGATCTGGTGTCGATAGCCAACACCGCCATCAACCAGACTGGCCGCGCGGTGGAATGCATCAGCATCGTCATGCTGGTCTATCTGGCCACCTCGCTTCTCACCGCGGGCGTGATGCAGCGCGTCAACGCGCGCATGGCGATACGGGAGCGCTAAGGTGCAGCAGACCCCGCCGTTCCAACCCGTTGCGCCGCGCCCGGCCCCGGCCCGCGCTGGCGGTGTACGGGTTTGGCTGCGCCACAACCTGTTTGCCGATGTGGGCACCGGCCTGGCCACCTTGGCAATTGCAGCACTGCTGCTGTGGCTGCTACCGCCTTTTCTGCAATGGGCCCTGGGCTATGCCATCTGGCGCGGCGGCCCGGCAAGCTGCGGCGCACCGGAAGCCGGCGCCTGCTGGGCAGTAATTGCCGAGAAATACCGCGTGATTGTTTTTGGCCGCTACCCGTTTGGCGAACAGTGGCGGCCGCTGGTGGCCACCGTGCTGCTGCTGGGCGCGGTGCTACTGAGCTGCGCCCGGGCGCTGCGCGCGCGGCGGCTGGCCCTGCTGTGGCTGGTGGTGCTGGCGATTTTTGGCGTGCTGATGTACGGCAACACGCTGGGCCTGACCAAGGTAAGCACCGACCGCTGGGGCGGCCTGCCGCTCACCGTGCTGCTGGCGTCGCTCTCCAGCGCGCTGGCCTTTCCGCTGGCGCTGCTGCTGGCGCTGGGGCGGCGCTCCACGCTGCCGGCAGTGCGTGCGGTGTGCACCGTCTACATTGAGCTGGTGCGGGGTGTGCCACTGATCTCGGTGCTGTTCGTGGCGTCTTTCATGCTGCCACTGTTGTTACCGCAGGGCTTCAGCATCGACGTACTGCTGCGGGTGCTGGCCGGCATCACGCTGTTTGCTGCGGCCTACATGGCCGAGGTGGTGCGCGGGGGTCTGCAGGCGGTGCCCCGCGGCCAGCTGGATGCCGCCGCTACGCTGGGGCTGGGCTATTGGCAGACCCAGCGCCATGTGGTGCTGCCGCAGGCGCTGGCCACGGTGGTGCCGGGGCTGATGAACAACTTCATTGGTATTTTCAAAGACACGTCGCTGGTGACCATGGTCAGCCTGTACGAACTCACCGGCGCGCTCGACCTTGCGCTGAACGCCGACGCGTTGTGGCGGCCCTACAAGATCGAGGGCTACCTCTTTATTGCGCTGATTTACTTCGGCTTCTGTTTTGCGATGTCGCGCTACAGCCTGCGCATCGAAAAACAGCTTTACCGCGGCAACCAGCGCTGACCCCCATGACAGCACATCCCCCCATCATCACCTTCGACAAGGTCAACAAATGGTTTGGCAGCTTTCACGTGCTGCGCGACATCAACCTTGCCGTAGCGGGTGGCGAACGCATTGTGGTCTGTGGCCCCTCGGGCTCAGGCAAATCCACGCTGCTGCGCTGCATCAACGCGCTGGAAGAACACCAGCAGGGCAGGCTCACGGTAGACGGCACGGTGCTGGGCGACGACCAGCGCGCACTGGATGGCGTGCGGCGCAAGGTGGGCATGGTGTTTCAGCAGTTCAACCTGTTCCCGCACCTGAGCGTGCTGGACAACCTGACGCTGGCGCCGATGCTGGTGGGCAAACTCCCACGCAAGGCCGCGCAGGAGCAGGCCATGGCGCAACTGGAGCGGGTGCGCATTGCCGAGCAGGCGCACAAATTTCCGCTGCAGCTCTCCGGTGGCCAGCAGCAACGGGTGGCGATTGCGCGGGCGCTGTGCCTGAAACCGCAGATCATGTTGTTCGATGAGCCCACCTCGGCGCTCGACCCCGAAATGGTCAAAGAGGTGCTGGATGTCATGGTCAGCCTGGCCGACCAGGGCATGACCATGCTGTGCGCCACCCACGAAATGGACTTTGCCCGCGCGGTGGCCGACCGGGTGGTGTTTATGGACGAAGGCCAGATTGTTGAGCAAGGTGCACCGGCTGAATTCTTCGCCCACCCGCAGCAGCAGCGCACCCGCGAATTTTTGTCCAAGGTTTTGACACGGACGTAAAAAAACCCGCCAGCGGCGGGTTTGTTGCAGAGCGCGGGGTGGCTATCAGGCCAGCACCATCAGCACCACCCGGCGGCTTTGCGCACGCTTGCCCTTGACCGGCTGGCTGCTGCCGTAAGAGATGGTGTTCATGCGGTGCAGTGGCACGCCCGCACTGTGCAGGTAGTCGCGGACGGCTTCGGCACGGTCCAGGCCCAGCTTCTTGTTGAAGTCCTTGGCGCCGGTGCGGTCGGTATGGCCCTGGATTTCGATGTAGGCCAGCTTGTTGTCGACCTTGAGTTTTTCCACCAGGTCCGACAGCGACTGCTGCGATGCCTTGGACAGCGCCGCCTTGCCGCTGCCAAACAGAATCTGGTCGTCAGTCAGCGTCACTTCGTAGACCAGCTTGCCTTCGGCCAGCTTGTGGGCGGCGTTGGCACGGTCCAGCGCGTCCTGCGCCAGGCGAGAAGCACCGGCAATGCCGGCTTCGTTTTTGCCAACCCGGCTGTCCAGACTGGCAATGCGGGTGTCCAGCCGCAGAACGTCGCTGCCAATGCGGCTGCTCAGTGCGGCATTTTGTTCATTGACGTAGGTCTTGGTGGCGCAGCCCGACAGAACCGCCAGCAGGCCTACCAACAGGATTGAATAAGGCAGGGATTTCACAGTATGTCCTTCTGAAGAATCTGACCGGGGGTCAGTACCAACCAGCGCAGCAGTTTATCACCGTAGCCCTTTGGTTCTAGGGGCTTTCCCGGCCTGCGCTGGCTGTGGCGGGGGCGACAGGCGCATACGGGCCGATTCCCCGACAATGGCGGCATGGCGTCGCAGAACTTCTCTTTTAATAGCAAACTCTTGAATTTCCACGCCGGCCCCAGGCACTTTTTATTCAAAAATACGCGCTGCGGCGGCCGCTGATGCCCGCCCTGCTGTATTTACTCGCCGCCTGCAACCTGGTCATTGGCACTGGCGCTTTCGGCCTGGCCGGCATATTGCAGCCCCTCAGCGAGGCCATGAACACCAGCGTGGCAGCAGCCGGCCAGTCCATGACGGTTTACGCATTTGCCAC
>JAZKCX010000189.1:0-11257 GCA_040387875.1 Pseudomonadota bacterium
CGACCAGCACATGCACCTCACCGCCACAGGCGATGGCGGCGGTGACGGTATTGAGGGTGGCGCCCTTGATGGAGGCGTTGTCGTGTTCGGCAATAACGAGTGCGGTCATGTCAGATCACCTTGGCTTCGGTTTTGAGTTTTGCAACCAGCGTGGCCACGTCAGGCACCTTGATGCCGGCGCTCCGCTTGGGCGGCTCGCTGACCTTCAGCGTCTTCAGGCGCGGGCTCACGTCCACACCCAGGTCTTCGGGCTTGAGCACTTCCAGCGGCTTTTTCTTGGCCTTCATGATGTTGGGCAGCGTCACATAACGCGGCTCGTTCAGGCGCAGGTCGGTGGTGATGACGGCCGGCAGGGTGATGGACAGCGTTTCCAGACCGCCATCCACTTCGCGGGTCACCGAGGCTTTGCCGTCGGCGACTTCGACCTTGCTGGCAAACGTGGCTTGGGGCAGGTCGGCCAGCGCGGCCAGCATCTGGCCGGTCTGGTTGCAGTCGTCGTCGATGGCCTGCTTGCCCAAGATCACGAGTTGCGGCTGTTCCTTGTCGATCAAGGCCTTCAGCAGCTTGGCCACGGCCAGCGGTTGCAACTCGACGGCGGTCTCGATCAGGATGGCGCGGTCGGCGCCAATCGCCATGGCCGTGCGCAGGGTCTCCTGGCATTGCGTTACGCCGCAGGATACGGCGATGACTTCCGTCACCACGCCCTTCTCTTTCAGGCGCACCGCTTCTTCCACCGCGATTTCGTCAAACGGGTTCATGCTCATCTTGACGTTGGCGATATCCACGCCGCTGTTGTCCGATTTCACGCGTACTTTCACGTTGTAATCGACCACGCGTTTGACTGCTACCAAGACCTTCATTGAGGAGGCTCCATTGAGTGATTGAAACGATGCTTACCGCAAGCTGTCATTGTATTCGTCGCCAAAAGCCATTCCGACGACAAAGCCCGGGTTTCCCCTGCCACAACAGAAATAGAACGGTCGTGCTTTTTACGAATTATAAGCGCATGTCACCGATGTGCCAGCGCTACCCGAAATAGACCGTTCAGGCCAGGGCGGCGGGTGCGTTTCCCTCTGGCGGCAGAGCCGGAACCAGCCGCCCATCGGGTGCGCGCACATGCACCACCCGTTGCGGAAAAGGAATGTCGATATTTGCCGCGCGCAGCGCCGCCAGCACGGCCATATTGATTTCAGAACGCACGTTCAGCTGGCCGTTTTCGGGGTCAACAATCCAGAACAGCAGCGAAAACTCGATACCGTCCGAGCCAAAATTGGCGAGGTGTGCCACCGGCCCCGGATCTTTCAGCACCCGGTTGCTGGCTGCAGCACAGGCGCAGAGAATCTCACGTACTTTCTGCACATCGCTGTCGTAGCCCACCGAGATGGTGCTGCTGACCAGAATCTTGGCATCGCTGAGCGACAGGTTTTCTACCCGCTGCGTAATCAAAAGCTCGTTGGGCACGATGGACTCGCGGCCGTTGGTGCCGCGAATCAGGGTGTAGCGGGTCTTGATGTCGGTGATCTTGCCTTCAAAGCCATCGACCCGCACGTTATCGCCAATCCGCAACGAACGCTCCAGCAGAATCACAAAGCCACTCACGTAGTTGGACGCGAGCTTCTGCAGGCCAAAACCCAGGCCCACACCAATCGCGCCGCCCAGCACCGACAGCGCCGTCAGATCGACCCCCACGGCCGACAGTGCAAACAGAAAACCCACCAGCAGCAACACCGCCCGGGTAGCGTTGCCGGCGATCTTGCGCACCGAAAGGTCGTGCACATGGGTGTAGAGCAGGCGTTTCTCGATGGTGGCCGAAATCCACAGCGCCACCACCAGCACCAGCGCGCTGGACAACACGCCTTCGATGATGGTGCGCAGCGAAATTTTGGTTTTGCCAAAGGCCAGCGTGATCTGGTCCAGCTCGACCAGCACCGCCGGCAGCCAGCCCACAATCCACAAAATGGCAGCGATCCAGGCCATCCACGAGACAAAGCGCTCCAGCACCCGGATGCCACCTGACTGGGGAAACACCGCGCGCAGCACCAATGCAAACAGCCGGATGGCCGCCAGCGACAAAAAGATAGGCACGGCCAGCCGCAGCACCGCCACCGGTTGGTATTGCGCCACCACCAGCCGCGCGGCGTAGATCAGCGCCAGCGCCACCAAAGGAAAAAACACACCGTCCAGCGTGTTGGTGCCAAACCAGACCGAGTCTTTCGGCTGGCGCCGGCCAATCACCCAGCTCACCATCCAGGCCAGCACCATGCAGGCCAGTAACACGCCAATTTCTATCCACACCCGGGCATTGCCCAGATCGTTCAGCAGATCCTGCAGTTCCTTCAAACCTTCAGCCACGCTCACCCCGCCAGGACGGCACACGCTTTTCGGTAAACGCCAGCACACCTTCGCGGGCGGCGGGGTCCATCATGTTGATGGCCATGGTCTGGCCGGCCAACTGGTAGGCCGCGGCCGTGCCCAGCTCCCGCTGCTGGTAGAACAGCGCCTTGCCCATGGCCACCGCCACCCGGGGCTTGTCCAGGATGCTCAACACCAGGGTTTCAATCTCTGCGTCCAGCGCATCGGCCGCCACCACCCGGTTTACCAGGCCGTGCTGCAAGGCTTGCTGCGCGCTGATGAAGTCGCCGGTGAGCAGCATTTCCATGGCCTGCTTGGCGCCCACGTTGCGCGACAGCGCCACGCTGGGGGTAGAGCAGAACAGGCCGTAGTTGATGCCGCTGGTGGCAAAACGCGCGTCGTCAGCCGCCACCGCCAAGTCGCATTGCGCTACCAATTGGCAGCCGGCTGCGGTAGCAATGCCCTGGACCCGCGCAATCACCGGCACCGGCAGCTGCTGCAGGCTCAGCATCATGCGGCTGCACTGGGCAAACAGTTTTTGATAGTAGGCCAGCGCCACGTCTGGGGCTGGCGCTACCATTTCCTTCAAATTGTGGCCGGGGCAAAAGGCCTTGCCGGATGAGGCCAGCACCACGACCCGCAGGCCATCGTCTTTTGCCACTGCATCCAGCGCAGCCTGCAGCGCGGCCAGCATTTCTTCGCCCAGCGCATTGAAGTTCTGAGGCCGGTTCAGGGTCAGGCGCAGCACGCCGCGCGCATCGCGCTCGGCCAGCACGGGTTCGGTTTCAGTTTTGGTTTTCATATCCATCGTCATCTCCCACTCCAGGCCCTTGGCGGCCCTCAGACTTCGGCCAGCACCCGCAGATGCGCCTCGACGCTGCGGCCCAGCGCGCTCAGGTTGTAGCCGCCTTCCAGGCTGCTGACGATGCGGCCCCGGGCATGGCGCAGCGCCACGTCTTTGATCTGCCGGGTAATCCAGCCATAGTCCTGCTCGGTCAGGCCCATCTGGCCCAGATCGTCCTCGCGGTGCGCGTCAAAACCCGCGCTGATGAAAATCATCTCGGGTTGGAAGGCATCGAGCCGGGGTATCCAGCTTGCCTCAATCATTTCACGGACCGCAGGTCCACGTGTGTAGGCCGGCATCGGGACATTCAGCAGGTTGCCGGCGCTGGGGTGGTTGCCGCTGTTCGGATAGAACGGGTGCTGGAAAAAACTCACCATCAAAATCCGCTCGTCGCCGGCCACAATGTCCTCGGTGCCATTGCCGTGGTGCACATCAAAGTCGATGATGGCCACCCGCTGCAGGCCGTGCCGCTCCAGCGCGTACTTGGCGGCAATGGCAATGTTGTTGAAAAAGCAGAAACCCATGGCATGGTCGCGGCAGGCATGGTGGCCGGGCGGGCGCACCGCGCAGAAGGCGTTTTCCATCTCGCCGGCAATCACCGCGTCGGTCGCTGCCACCGCCGCGCCGGCCGCCCGCAGTGCGGCCTGCCAGGTGTGCTGGTTCATCGCCGTGTCGGGGTCGATATACGAAAGCGGCGGGCCACCCGACTGTTGGTCGTCGCCCAGCTGGTCAGACAGGCCCCGCAGGGCCGCCACATGCATGCGGTTGTGCGCCAGTTCCAGGTCGGCGAGCGGTGCCTGGGGTGCCTCGCGCCGGGCCAGCGCATCGCCCACGCCGGTCAAAAGCAGCCGGTCTTCAATGGCGTGCAGCCGGTCGGGGCATTCCGGGTGCCCGGAACCCATCTCGTGTTTCAGACAATCGCTGTGCGTAAAGTAGCCAGTTGCGCCCATGTCACAGTTTTTTACGTTATGGTTTCGCCATGAATGCCAATTTGAATCCGAATCTTGACGCAAAACCCAGACTCGCGGCGCTGCTGAACCAGCTTAACACGGTGATCGTAGGGAAAAAGACCCAGGTCCAGGACTGCGTAGCCTGCCTGCTGGCTGGCGGCCACCTGCTGATTGAAGACGTGCCCGGTGTGGGCAAAACCACCCTCGCCCACGCGCTGGCACGGGCCTTCGGGCTGCAGTTTTCACGGGTGCAGTTCACCGCCGATCTGATGCCCAGCGATTTGTCGGGCGTGTCGATCTACGAGCGCGGCCGCGAAGGTTTTGTCTTTCACCCCGGCCCGCTGTTCGCCCAGGTGCTGCTGGCCGACGAGATCAACCGCGCCAGCCCCAAAACCCAAAGCGCGCTGCTCGAAGCCATGGAAGAAAAACAGGTCACGGTGGAAGGCGCGACCCGGCCTCTGCCCTCGCCGTTTTTCGTGATCGCCACGCAAAATCCGCACGACCAGCTTGGCACCTTTGCGCTGCCCGAATCGCAGCTTGACCGTTTTCTGATGCGTATCTCGCTGGGCTACCCCGACCGCGCCAGCGAACGCATGCTGCTGCAGCGGCAAGACCACCGCGAACTGGCCGACACCCTGCCGCCGGTGTTGACGCTGGCCGAGCTGCATGCGCTGCAGCAACAGGTGCTGGCGGTGCACACCGCCGATCCGCTGCTGAACTACGTGCAGGACCTGGTGGCTGCTACCCGCTCCGGCCGCTGGTTTCTGCAAGGACTTTCGCCACGTGCCGGCATTGCGGTGGTGCGCGCCGCCAAGGCCCAGGCGCTGCTCTGCGGCCGCGACTACGTGGCCCCCGACGACGTGCAGGCCATCCTGCCGCAGACGGTAGCGCACCGGTTGGTGCCGGTGGGCGATGCGGGGCGCGGAGCGGTGGAACAAGTTCGCGCCTTGATCGACGCTGTTCCTCTCCCCTGACCATGGCGATTGCCGCACCCTCGTTGCGCAGTCCGCTGGGCATGGTCCACCAGCGTTTTCGGCGCTGGTGGCAGTCGCGCCTGCCGCTGTCCGACACCGTTACCCTCACCCAACGCAATGTTTACATCCTGCCCACCCGGCCTGGCTTCATGCTGGCCGGCACCCTGCTGGTGCTGCTGATTGCGTCCATCAACTACCAGCTCAACCTGGGCTACCTGCTGACCTTTTTGCTGGCCGGCAGCGCGGTGGTGGGCATGCATGTCTGCCATGCCACGTTGCGCGGCCTTACTCTGCATTTGATAGCACCTGACCCTGCATTCGCGCTGGCCCCGGCCATTTTTAATATCAATTTGACGAACGCCAGAGCCCGTACGCGGCACGCCATTGGCCTGAGCGTCTATGGCACCGGCCACTGGTCGTGGACCGATGTACCGGCCCAGGGGATGGCCACGGTACAGGTGACTTTTGAATCACTCCAGCGCGGCCGCCATCGGCTGCCGGCGCTCACGGCCGAGACGCGTTTTCCGCTCGGCACGTTTCGGGTCTGGACCATCTGGCGGCCGGCCGCGCAGTTGCTGGTCTATCCCGCACCGGAGCTTCGGCCACCGCCGCTGCCGCCGGGTGAACCGCGCGCCGGGGGTTCGGCCAGCGCCCGGGTGCAAACCAGCGGGGAATTCGACGGCGTGCGCGCCTACCGGCGCGGCGATCCGCTCAAGCTTGTCGTCTGGAAAAAAGCCGCCAAAACACTGGAAAGCGGCAGCGACAGCCTGGTCAGCCGCGACGGCCAGCAGGCGCAGCAACACGAACTCTGGCTGGATTACCAGCTTGCCGGGCAGACCGACGTGGAGCAGCGCCTCTCGCGCCTGTGTGCCTGGGTGCTGCAGGCCGATCGGTTGGGGCTGGACTTTGGTCTGCGCTTGCCCAATCTGACGGTCCCCCCCGCCAGCGGCGAGGCGCACAAACGCCGCTGCCTCGAGTCTTTGGCGCTGTACTGATGGCCCCCACGCTCGTCACTGCGTGTACTTCACTGCCCCCCAAGGGGGCCGGCCTTGCTTGGGGCGGCCCGGCGCTGCGGCCGCGGATGGCCCCCACGCTCGTCACTGCGTGTACCTCGCTGCCCCCCAAGGGGGCTGGCCTTGCTTGGGGCGGCCCGGCGCTGCGGCGGCGACTGGTATGAATCACGCCCTCTCTACCCTGCGCACCCTCCCCCGCGACAGCCGCGACACGCTTTTCCTGCTGGTCGTGGTGGGCTGGGTGGTATTACCGCAAATCAGCAACCTGCCGCTGTGGTGCAGCCTGCTCACCGGCACGGTGCTGCTGTGGCGGGGCGCACTGGCCATCACCGCCCGGCCGCTGCCCGGCCGCTGGACGCTGCTGGTGGTGCTGGCCTTTACCCTGGCCGCCACCTGGTACAGCCACCGCACCCTGCTGGGGCGCGATGCGGGCGTCACGCTCACGGTGGTGCTGCTGGCGCTTAAAACACTGGAGCTGCGGGCCCGGCGCGACGCCTTTGTGATTTTTTTCCTCGGCTTCTTCACGATGCTGACCAACTTCTTTTTCTCGCAGTCGCTGCTGACCGCCGCCGCCATGCTGGTGGCGCTGCTGGGCCTGCTCACCGCGCTGGTCAATGCCCACATGCCGGTGGGCCGGCCGCCGCTGCTGCAGGCGGCGCGTACGGCGGGCTGGATGGCGCTGCTGGGTGCGCCCATCATGGCGGTGCTGTTTCTGCTGTTTCCGCGCATGGCGCCGCTGTGGGGTATTCCGGCCGACGGCATGACCGGGCGCAGTGGCCTGTCGGCCAGCATGCAGGTGGGCAATATCGCACGGCTGGTGCTGGACGACAGCATTGCCATGCGCATCAAGTTCGATGCGCCCACCCCGCCGCCGCAACAAGACCTGTATTTCCGTGGCCCGGTGCTCTCGACCTTTGATGGTCGCGAATGGAAACAACTGGTTTCCGGCTTTACCCGGCGCATGCAGCCACCGGCCAATTTGCAGGTGGCGGGCACGCCCATTGGCTACGAGGTCACGCTGGAGCCCAACAGCAAGCCCTGGATTTTTCTGATGGAAGCGGCGGCTGAGGCGCCCGTGGTTCCTGGCTACGAAGTCGGCATGACGCCCGATTTGCAGTGGCTGGCGAACCGCCCGGTCACGGATTTGCTGCGCTACAAGGCGCAGAGCTACAGCACATTCCGCCACGGCCCAGTGCAGAACGCGGTGCAGTTGCAGGATTACGTCGATCTGCCGGCAGGCTTTAACCCACGCACGCTGGCACTGGCGGCCGAAATGCGGCGCGACCCGCAACTCGCCAATGCCCCGGCCGATGCACTGGCGCAGGCGGTGCTGCAGCGGTTGCGCAGCGGCGGCTATGTTTACACCCTCGACCCCGGTGTGGCCGGCCAGCACAGCGCCGACGAATTCTGGTTCGATACCAAAGAAGGTTTTTGCGAACACATCGCGTCAGCCTTTGTGGTGCTGATGCGGGCACTCGATGTCCCCGCCCGCATCGTCACTGGCTACCAGGGCGGCGAGCGCAACAACGTCGATGGCTTCTGGGTGCTGCGGCAAAGCGATGCCCATGCCTGGACCGAGATCTGGCAGGCCGGGCGCGGCTGGGTGCGGGTGGACCCTACCGCCGCCGTGGCGCCCAGCCGGGTGGGTGCCTTCCAGCGGCTGCAACCGCAGCGCGGCGCGATTGCGCAGGCTTTCAATTCCGCCTTCAGCCTGAGCCCTGGCCTGCTGGCCAATCTGCGCGCCAGCTGGGAGGCGCTGAACAACGGCTGGAACCAGTGGGTGCTGAACTATTCCCAGGGTCGGCAGTTCAGCCTGCTGCAAAACCTGGGTTTCAACTCCCCGAGCTGGCAGGACCTGAGCTATCTGCTGATTGGCATTGTGGTGGCCGTCAGCCTGCTGGGCGCCCTGTGGGCCTGGTGGGAGCGCAGCCAGCACGACCCCTGGCTGCGCCTTCTGGAGCGCACCCGGCGCAAGCTGGAGCAGGCGGGACTGGACTTGCCCGCCACCAGCCCACCGCGCCAGATGGCCCAGGCCGCCCGCCGCCACTTTGGCGACGAGGCCCAGGCCCTGCACGACTGGCTGCTGGCACTGGAAGCCCTGCGTTACGCGCCGCACCCGGCGGCCCGCCTCGCTACACTGAAGCGCGATTTCCACCAACTGCGCTGGCCGGCTTCCTGATGCTCAAACTCCTTTTTCACGCTCTTCTTTTTGTAGCTATCTCCGCAAGCGGGGCGCCGGCTGAGGGCAAAAAACCCGTAAAAAAGAAGGTCGTGGCCCAAAAACTGGCGACCAAGAAGGTTTCGGCCAAGGCTGCAGCCAAGACACCGGCCCCGCCCACGGTCGGCCCGTTCTACGCCACCCGGCCCGAGGCCATGCAGTTTGCCGACGACCTGGCCGAACGCCGCAACCTCGACCGCACCTGGGTCCGCGAGGCGGTAGGCCAGTCGAACTTTTTGCCCATCATCCCGCGCCTGGTGCGCCCGGCACCGGCGGGTACGCCGAAGAACTGGCAGGTCTACCGCAGCCGCTTTATTGACCCCATTCGCATTGCGGCCGGTGTGGCCTTCTGGAATGCCAACCGCCCGGCGCTGGAGCGGGCCGAGCGCGAGTACGGCGTGCCAGCCGAAATCATCGTCGGCATCATTGGTGTGGAAACCATCTACGGGCAGCAGACCGGCAATTTCAGGGTGATGGACGCGCTCACCACGCTGGCCTTTGACTTTCCGGTGGAGCACCCGCGCGCCGCCGAGCGCGCTGCGTACTTCCGCGGCGAACTGGAACAGTTTTTGAGCCTGTGCAACCGCACCAACATCGACCCGCTGGCCGTCAAGGGCAGCTATGCCGGCGCCATGGGCCTGCCGCAGTTCATGCCCACCAGCTGGATCAAGTACGCAATTGATTTTGACGGCGACGGCCGGGTGGATTTGTTCACCAGCACCGCCGACGTGGTGGGCTCGGTCGCCAGTTATTTCAAGGCCTTCAACTGGGAACCAGGCCAACCTACCCACTACCCGGTGGGTTTTGATGCGCAAAAGCTCGACAAGGACGCCCTGCTTGCGCCCGACATCCTGCCCACTTTCAGCGTTGCCAGTTTCACCGCCAAAGGCGCAGTGCTGGAGGGCCCGGCCCTGCAGCACAAGGGCCCGCTGGCGCTGGTGGAGCTGCAGAACGGCATGGACGCCCCCAGCTACGTGGCCGGTACCCAGAATTTCTATGCGATCACCCGCTACAACCAGTCGAGCTACTACGCGATGGCAGTGATTGAGCTGGGCCAGGAAGTGCGCGCCGCACTCGGCCGGTGACGGCCACATGCCAAGAGCTACGAAATAAGTAGCATAAAAGCACCAATTCGCGCCGGCCCCGGGCCTTTTCTATTGAGAATTTGACCGGTCTGCGGTATGGTTCGGCCCATGCGGCCCTGCAAACCCTCCTCGTTCGCTCTGGTGCTGTGCGTGGCGCTGGGCACTGCCTCGGCACTGGCTGCGCCGCAATCCGAGCCCGACGGCATAGAACACCTGCTGCAGCGCATGGACCAGCGGGCCGTACCCCCGCCGGTACGCACTGCGCCTGCTGCGGTGGCTCCGGCAGAGCCCGACGAGCTGGAACTGATGCTGCTCAACCGCGGCCTGCTGCGGGCGCCCAGCGGTTTTGCCCTGCCCCAGCCCATGGACCGTTCTTCGGAACTGGTCGTGGCCGCCATGGGTTTTCTGGGCCGGCCCTACACCTGGGGTGGCAGCAGTTGGGAAAACGGTTTTGACTGCAGCGGTTTTGTACAGGCCATCCACCGCCAGTCGGCCGGCGTGCGGCTGCCGCGCAGCGCGGCCGAACAGGCTGCAGCCACCCAGCCGATAGAACGCGAAGAACTGCAGCCCGGCGACCTGGTGTTCTACAACACCTCGCGCCGCGAGTTCAGCCATGTGGGCATCTATGTGGGCGACAACCGCTTCATCCACGCGCCCACCGCCGGCAGCCCCATCCGCATGGCCGACATGCGCCTGCCCTACTGGGAAAGCCGCTTTAACGGCGCCCGCCGGGCCATTCCGTCGGCCAGCGTAGCGACCAACCAGCCCTTTCGCGGCGCCAATTAAGCTTCAGCGGGCCTGAACCCAGCCCGCCACCGACTGCAGCGCGGCATCCAGCTGGCTGGCATCCGTACCGCCCGCCATCGCAAAGTCGGGCTTGCCGCCGCCTTTGCCACCCACCTGCTGGGCCACAAAGTTCGCCAGCTCGCCGGCCTTCACTTTGCCAATGCTGTCAGCGGTAACGCCCGCCGCAATCTGCACTTTGGCGCCGTCGACCGAAGCCAGCACGATGGCGGCGGTTTTCAGCTTGTCTTTCAGCTTGTCCATGGTTTCGCGCAGCGACTTGGCGTCGGCGCCGTCCAGCCGCGCGGCCAGCACCTTGATACCGTTCACATCCACCGCGCCGGCCATCAGCTCGTCGCCCTGCGACGACGCGAGTTTGCCCTTGAGCGCGGCGACTTCTTTTTCAAGTTGGCGCACCTGGTCCAGCACCTGCGTGATGCGGCCCTGCAGTTCGGCAGGCGCGGTTTTCAGGGTTTGCGCCGCATGGCCCACCTGGCCTTCGAGCTGCTGCAGATAGGCCAGCGCATTCTGGCCGGTAATCGCCTCGATACGCCGCACGCCGGCGGCCACGCCGCTTTCGCTGGTGACCTTGAACAGGCCAATATCGCCAGTGCGCAACACATGGGTGCCACCGCAGAGTTCGCGGCTGGAGCCAATGTCCAGCACCCGCACCGTCTCGCCGTATTTTTCGCCGAACAGCATCACCGCGCCGGTTTTCTGGGCGGATTCAATGTCCATCACCCGCGCCTGGGTGGCCGCGTTGGCAAGGATTTCGGCATTGACCTGCTGCTCGATCTGGCGAATCTGCTCGGCAGTGACCGGCGCGTTGTGGGTGAAGTCAAAACGCGTCTTGTCGGCATCAACCAGGCTGCCTTTTTGCTGCACATGGTCGCCCAGCACTTCGCGCAGCGCCTTGTGCATCAAATGCGTGACCGAGTGGTTGCGCACGGTGGCGGCGCGCACGGCCGTATCAACCTGCGCATTGACCAAATCACCTACCTTCAGCGTGCCCTGCTTGAGCATGCCGTGGTGGCCAAA
>JAZKCX010000190.1:0-5119 GCA_040387875.1 Pseudomonadota bacterium
CGCATCATGGCCTACAGCGCCAAGTACGCCAGCGCCTTCTACGGCCCCTTCCGCGACGCGGTGGGCTCGGCCGGCAATTTGGGCAAAAGCAACAAAAAGGTCTACCAGATGGACCCCGGCAACAGCGACGAAGCGCTGCGCGAAGTGGCGCTCGACATTGCAGAAGGCGCCGACATGGTGATGGTGAAGCCTGGCATGCCTTACCTCGACATCGTGCGCCGGGTGAAAGACGAATTCAAGGTGCCCACCTTCGCCTACCAGGTCAGCGGCGAATACGCCATGCTGAAAGCCGCCGCGCAAAACGGCTGGCTCGACCACGACGCGGTGATGCTGGAAAGCCTGCTGGCCTTCAAACGCGCCGGCGCCGACGGGGTACTGACCTACTTTGCCCGCGACGCGGCGCGGCTGCTCAAGGGCTGACAACACCTATGCGCATTCTGGAGATCACCAGCCAGGCCCGCGAGCTGGACGCCATGCCGGATGTGCTGCCCGCCACCGGCTTTATCTGGATATCGGCCGCGCGCCGCGATTTCGAGGTGAACCAGGCGCCGATTCAGGAGGCGCTGCTGCGCCTCACCGGCAGCGCGCTGCTGGACTTTCACATCTCCGACCTGCTGAACAACCAGCTGCCCTCGCACTACGATTTCACCTCGGTCTACGACATGCTGGTGTTCCGCCGGCTGGCCGCCACCGAGCGCGAGATGGCGTCGCTGACGGGTGGCGTGGCCAGCAACGAGGCCGCGCCGCGCAGCAAGGGCGGCCCGTCGGCGCTGCGGCGCATTGACACCAGCCCGGTGGGTTTTGCGGTGTTTGGCCGGGTGCTGGTGACAGTGCATCCGGTCGATTGCCTGGTGCGCGATTTTTTTGTGGAGCGCATGCTCAACCAGGTGACCCCGGGTGTGCCGGGACAGACCGCCGCGCCGGGTACCAGCCGCAAGGGCATCGTGCGCATGCCGGCCAGCCCGGCCGAGCTGATGCTGCGCATCATCGACACCATGGTCGATGGCTATCTGGAGCTGCGCCGGCGCCTGACCAGCCAGCTGGATCACTGGCAAAGCGAGCTGCTGGACAACCGCACCCGCTTTACCAACTGGCATGCGCTGCTGGAAGCGCGCAACACCCTGCACCAGTTGCAGGACATGTGCGAAGACCAGCGCGGCGCGCTGTCGGAGTGGCTGCAGACGCTGAACGAAGACGACTTCAAGGTGGTGGAGCGCGAGATGCTGCAGGTGCGCACCCGCGACACGCTGGAGCACATCGAGCGGGTGCTGTCGCATGTGATCCGGCTTGAGCAGTCGCTGGAGTCGGCCATCCAGATGCATTTTTCGTCTACCGCCAACCGCACCAACGACGCGATGCGCACCCTGACGGCGCTCACGGCCATTTTTCTGCCGCTGAACTTGATCACCGGATTTTTTGGCATGAACTTCGAGTTCATGCCGCTGATTCACACCAAGAACAGCTTCTGGTGGATTGTGGCTTTTATGGTGCTGGTGGTGCTGGTAATGGTGACCGTGTTCTGGCGCAAACGTTACCTGGCGCGCACCAGCCGCTAAGGTTTTTCGGGCAGGCCAAACAGTCGCGCGCCGTTGCCCCAGGCCACCTTGCGCGCCACGTCCGGCGGCAGGTCGCCCATCCAGGTGCGGTACCCCTGCATCAGGCCGTCGTAGTACAGCCAGCGCTGGTTGACCCAGGTGTCGGAGCCGACCAGAAAGCGGTCGGGAAACTTCAGGAGCAGCGCGCGCCATTCCGGGCAAAGCAGTCCCCCTTCGCAAGTTAGCCCCGGCCGGTACGACAGCTCGCCCATCAGCGTGGGGTAGCGCTGCAGCAGCGCCTCGACCCGCGCCACCGGCGCCCCGCCAATGCCGGTATGCGCCCACACCAGCCGAGGCGGCGTGGGCATGTCGGCGGCGTGGGCCAACAGCAAATCAATGGCGGTGTCGTCCACATGGGCCAGCACCACCAACTGCTTCTCGGCGGCCAGCCGCAGCAGCTTGCGCGCTACTGGGCCGTTGGCATTGGCGCTGTCGTACAGGTGGAACTCGCCCAGCCCGCGGTAGGGGCCGGCGGCGGTGCCGCGCGCCAGCTCGGCCAGGACCATGGCGTAGATGGATTCGTCGTTGAACCAGCTGTCGTAGTCGGCGCGGTTGCGGTACAGCCGCACAAAGGGCACCACCGTGACGCCTGCTTCGCGCGCAGCCGCGCCGGCCGCAGCCAGTGCCAGCGTGCCGTCGTTGGGCCGCGAGTTGGCAATCGCCGCAGCCACGCCGTTGCGCTGCAGCCGCGCCAGCACATCAGGCACCGGGTGGGCCTGCTGCGCTTCGTCGTTGTAGTGCAGGTGGGCGTCGAACAGGGGGCCGCTGTAGTCCGCAGCGGCCACCCCTTGCGCTATAAAAAGCAGAGCTACAAAGCGAATAATCACGCCGGCCTGAGCACGAAAAGACATTAAATTCTGCCTGAAACAGCCGGTCAGGCACTCAACCCAGGTGTTTGCCAAAAAAGGCCAGTGTGCGTTCGCGTGCCAGCGTGGCGGCGGCTTCGTTGTAGCTGCTGCGCTGGTCGCAGTTGAAGCCGTGGTTGGCGTTGTAGATATGTACTTCCACCTCGGGATGGGCCTGGATGAAAGCCTCGATGGTGGGCAGCGGAATCCAGTGGTCCTGGTCGCCAAAATGTGCCAGTACCGGCACCGTGGGCTTGCGGCTGGCATCCGGCTCGGCCGTCACACCACCGCCGTAGTAGGGCACGGCCGCGCTCAGGCCCTGCAGCAAACAGGCAGAGCGCCAGGTCAGCAGGCCGCCCCAGCAGTAGCCGACCATGCCCACCCTGCCGGCCTGTGCCGCGTGGCTTATGGCAGCCTGAATGTCCTGCAGCACGCCGGGCTCGGGCAGTTCTTCTACCGCGGTTTTCAGCGCAAAGCCGGCCTGCATGTTCTCGCTGCTGTAGCCCAGGTTCACGCCCTGCTGCACCCGGTGAAAGGTGCTGGGCGCCACCGCCAGATAGCCCTGCGCGGCATAACCGTCGGCCACCATCTGGATGTGCGAGTTCACCCCAAAAATTTCCTGCAGCACCACCACGCCACCGCGTGCCTTGCCCTCAGGTTGCGCCACGTAGGCGGGAATGTGGGTGCCGTCGGCAGCGGTCAGGTTGGTGAATGTTCCCATGCTTGTTCTCCTTGAAATAAAAGTCTCAGTGTTGCGCCAGTTTGCGCTCGACAAAATCGAGTCGGTCCTGGCCCCAGAATATCTCGCCACCCAGCACATAGCTGGGCGCGCCAAACACGCCGGCATCAATCGCCTGCTGGGTGTTGGCCTCGTATTTTTCCTGCGCGGCCTGGCTGTGGCCTTGTTCCAGCCGGGCGGCGCTCAGGCCACATTCGGCCAGCAGCTCGGCCAGCACCTTGGCGTCAGAAATATTGCGGTCTTGCGCCCACACGGCAGCCAGCACCGCACCGGTGAGTTGGAGCGCGGCAGCAGCGCCATCATGCTGGTCTACCGCAATGATGAGCTTGGCCGCATCGTCGCCCGAGACCGGGAAAAATTTGGGCTTGAGCTTGAGCGGCTGGCCCAGAAAATCGCTGAAGCGCTGCAGCTCCACCAGCCGGTAGGCCTGGCGTTGCGGCGCACGCTGGCCCAGCGGCAGCCCGCCGGAGATGGGGAAAATCTTGCCGCCCAGATCCATCGGCAGCACCCGCACCGCAGCGCCTGCCGCCTGCGCAATGGCGACCAGCCGGGCGTGGCCAAGGTAGGTGTAGGGGCTTTGCGGCGCAAAGAAGTAGTCGATGGTGTGGCGCACTGCGGTCTCCGGCGTGTTGGTGTAGGCTGTGCCGCAGGGCAAGCATCCCCGGCGGGGAGCGGCATCCGGTTTGTAGCCGAGAACGGCTTTTTTTGCTGGAGACAGGTTTTGGACAAAGTTGTTTTGGTCACCGGCGGCAGCCGGGGCATAGGTGCTGCATGCGCCTTGCTGGCCGCGCAAAGCGGCTGGGCGGTGGCGGTGAACTACGCCCGCAATTCACTCGCCGCCGACGAGGTGGTGCGGCAGATTCGTGCTGGCGGCGGCAACGCCATTGCGGTGCAGGCCGACGTGGCCGATGCTGCGCAGGTGCAAACGCTGTTTGAGCGTGTCGATGCCAAGCTGGGCCGCATCACCGGCTTGGTCAACAATGCCGGCGTGGTGGATGTGGCGGCACGGGTGGACGCAATGGACGCCGCGCGGCTGCAGCGCATGTTCAGCGTCAACGTGGTCAGCGCCTTTCTGTGCGCGGGCGAGGCCGTCAAACGCATGAGCACGCGCTACGGCGGCAGCGGCGGCGCCATTGTGAATTTGGGCAGTGCCGCAGCACGGATTGGCTCGCCGGGGCAGTATGTGGACTACGCGGCAGCCAAGGCCGCCATCGACACTTTCACGCTCGGGCTCGCCAAGGAAGTGGCGGGCGAAGGCATCCGCGTGAACGCGGTGCGGCCCGGCATTATTGACACCGAAATCCACGCCTCGGGCGGCCAGCCCGACCGGGTGCAACAGCTCGCCAGCCAGTTGCCGCTGGGCCGCGCCGGCACCGCCGACGAAGTGGCGCAGGCGGTGTTGTGGCTGCTGTCCGACGCATCAAGCTACACCACCGGCAGCCTGCTGGATGTGGCGGGGGGGCGCTGATGAACACGCCGCAAAAACATCCGCGCATTTGCTGGGAAGACCTGCAGGTGGGCAGCACCCTGGACCTGGGCAGCCTGTCGCCCACGGCCGAAGAAATCATTGCCTTTGCCAGCCAGTTTGACCCGCAGCCGTTTCACCTCAGCGACGAAGGCGGCAAGGCCTCGCTCTTCGGCGGCCTGTGCGCCAGCGGCTGGCACACCTGCGCCATGGCCATGCGGCTGATGGTCACCAATTTTCTGAGTGAATCGTCCAGCCTGGGCTCGCCCGGCATGGAAAACCTCAAGTGGCTCAAACCGGTTTACCCCGGCGATGTGCTGCGGCTGGAGCAACACATCACCGAGTCCCGCCCCATGGCCAGCCGGCCCGACGTAGGCCTGGTGCGCAGCCAGTGGCAGATGTTCAACCAGCACGGCGACAAGGTGCTGCAGATGGAAGGGTATGGGATGTTCCGGCGGCGGGAGGCGGCAGCGGC
>JAZKCX010000191.1:0-3265 GCA_040387875.1 Pseudomonadota bacterium
ATCGTGATGCGCGAGGTGAGCGATGCCGCCATCATCGAAGCCATGAGCCTGAGCTTCAAGCTCACCGCCCGCGAAGCCGAGGTGCTGTACTGGGTGGTCAAAGGCAAGATCAACCGCGACATTGGCGACATCCTCGGCGCCAGCCCGGCGACGGTAAAAAAACACCTGGAGCGCATCTTTGCCAAGCTGGGGGTGGAAACGCGCACCGCTGCGGCAGGCATGGCGATGAACCGGATACGGCAATTGCATCCGCAGTTTGAAGGCTAAGCTGGCATCCCGGTATCCGTGCTGGCGTAATCCAGACTTCCTTTGGTGAGGGGGAGTAAAACCATGCTTCACAGCCACCCCCATTCCCTTCATACTTCCGGGGCGCATTTGTTCGCCCGGCATCTCCCGGGCAGTGCGTTCCCTTATCCGGAGACCCCGTATGCAAACGAACAAAATCTTTTCCCTTTCTTCCCTTTTTGCCGGCGCCGCTCTCTGCCTGCTGACCGGCATTGCCCAGGCCCAAGTCCCCCAGTACGGCCCCAACGTCACGCTGGAGCAGGCGCGCAAGGTCATGGCCGCCGCGGTAGCCGATTCGCGCAAACAAAACCTGCCCATGGCGATTGCCATTGTGGATACCGCCGGTCAATTGGTCGCTTTCGAGCGCATGGACAACACGCAGACTGGAAGTGTGGGCGTGGCCCAGGACAAAGCTTCATCGGCCGCGATGTTCCGCCGCCCCACCAAGGCGTTTCAGGACGCGGTAGCGGGTGGCGGTGCCGGCCTGCGGGTTTTGGGATTGCGTGGCGCGAGCCCGGTGGAAGGCGGCGTGCCGATTGTGGTGGACGGCAAGATCATTGGGGGCATCGGCGTGTCGGGTGGTACCTCGGAACAAGATGGCGTGGTAGCCAAGGCCGGGCTCGACGCGCTAGCGAAGTAAGCCGTCAGTCCGCCGGCGGCAACATGTCTGGGTTGAATGCTACTTCCCACAGGTGGCCGTCGGGGTCTGCAAAGTAGCCTGCATAACCGCCCCAGAAGGTTTTGGCGGCGGGTTTGGTGAGGGTGGCGCCGGCCGCTTGGGCCTGCGCCATCACCACGTCCACTTCTTCAACAGACTCCACGTTGTGCGCCAGCGCAAACTCCGTGGCGCTGCGCAGGCCTACCGGTATGCCGGCGTCGTGCGCCAGGCTTTTGCGTGGCCACAGCGCCAGCCGCAGGCCGGGCTGCAGGTCAAAAAAGGCCACCGCGCCGTGTTCAAACTCCTCACCCATTAGGCCCTGCGTAGGCAGGCCCAGGCCGTCGCGGTAGAACTGCAGCGCGCGCTGCAGGTCGTCCACACACAGGGTGATCAGGGTGATGCGCGGCTTCATGGCCGGCGTCAGATCTTGCTGAAGTCGCCGTGCCGGCCCAGGCCGCTGGCAAAACGTCCGGCGCCGGCTGCGCCTTCCTTGAAATGTGCCTCCACACCGTTGACCCATTCGCGGCGTAGCGCTTCGCGCACCGGCGTGCCATAGGTTTCCAGAATCGAGCGGCGGTCGGCGCGCACGGCGGCCTGCGGAAAGCGGGCAATGGTGTGGGCCATGGCTTCGGCGGCTTCGCGGGCGCCGCCGTGTTCCACCACTTTTTCGCACAGGCCAATCTGCACCGCTTCAGTGGCCGGCACTTTGCGGCCAGTGAGGGTGATTTCCATCGCCCGGCCCTGGCCCACCAGGCGCGCCATGCGCACTGTGCCGCCGTCCAGCAGCGGAATGCCCCAGCGCCGGCAGTACACGCCAAAGTACGCCGTGTCGGCCATCACGCGGATATCGCACCACATGGCCAGCTCCATGCCGCCAGCCACCGCCGGGCCTTCCACTGCGGCGATCACCGGCTTGGACAGTTCCAGCCGGGTGGGGCCCAGCGGGCCGCGCGGTGCGGTGTTGGCGCCGGTGGGAAAGGCCAGGCCTTCGGACACTTCGCGGCGGAAGGACTCGCGGTCGGACAGGGTGCTGGCAAATTTCAGATCCCAGCCGGCACAAAACGCACCGCCTTCGCCCCACAGTACCGCCACGCTGGCGGAAGGGTCGGCATCAAATTCCAGAAATGCTTCAACCAGTGCATCGGCACTGGCCGGGTCCATCGCGTTGCGGGCTTCGGTAAAGCGGCTGTGGATGATGGTCCAGACAGCGCCATTTTTTTCGATTCTTACCATGTCATTTTTTCCTGGTTGCGGTGGTTTTGGGGGCGGGAGCGGCAGGCTCCGCGGGCAGTAGCTGCGCCAGCATCAGGCGCAACAAATCTTTTGGGCTGGTGCCCAGTGCCTCGAGCCGGCCAGCCAGTTGCAGCACCAGCGCGCCAATCATCTGGCTGAAGACCAGCGCCACCCAGGGCCGCAGGTCTTTTACGGAGAGGCCGCGCGCCAGCGCCAGGGGTTGGGCAATGCGCTCCAGCACCGTCCACAGCGCCTGGTTCAGCGCCTGGTCAGAATCCTTGCCTACGCCCGCACGCTTGATGCCGCGAAAGGCATACAGCCCAAGGTTTACCTCGAAAGGATGCTGGCCGTAATAGTCCAGGAAAGCCTGGCATGCGGCGCTTACCTGCGCCACAGGGGTGGGCGCGGCAGTGACCGCGGCGGCCACCTGCGCATCGAGCCGCGACAGCGATTGCCCCAGCAGCGCGGCGTAGATATCTTCCTTGCTGTCAAAGAGCGGATAAATCGCGCCGGTGGTGCAACCCGCGCGCAGCGAGATGCCGCGCATGGTGGCGCCTTCCAGGCCCTTGTCCATGAACTCTTCCCGGGCGGCCTGCAACAGAAAGTCGCGCTTGGCGTCTTTCACGGAAACAGTCCAGGTGGGGAGGATCTTCATGCAGCTGTTATTTATTGATAACAGCATTATTAACAGCATTCGCCAGCGTGTCAACGCTGCAAATTGAGACGCCAGTCCGTTCTGCGGAGCGCCCTTTTATCGCAGGCCCAGTGCGCCCAGACCAAAAATGCCAACCAGACCGATAAGGATCAGGTAGATAGCCACGATGAAGTTCAGCAGCCGCGGCATGACGAGGATCAGGATGCCGGCAATGAGCGAGATCAGCGGCGTGAGGGTGAGGTTGATGTTCATTCTTCGGGGTCGACCATGCGGTCGTGTTCGGGGTCTTGCGGAATAGCCGGGCGCACCAGGCCTTCATCGGGGTCGGCTTCGACGTAGTCGGGCTCTGGAGCGTCGGGCTCCAGGGCGGGATCGGGGTCGAGAGGTTTGCGGCTGGGCATGGCAGTCTCCTTGGGAATGGAGACCCCAGTGTG
>JAZKCX010000192.1:0-1357 GCA_040387875.1 Pseudomonadota bacterium
TGCCCACTCGGCCACACCCGCTGCCTGAACGATCTGGGGGCAGACCGGGCACTTCGGTATTTATAGCAAACTATTGAATACGGGCGCCGGCTACTGGGCTATTTGGTTATAAAAAAGGCCTAAATATGGCCTGCAGGCACTGCGCCTGCCTGCAGCGGCAACTCCACCACAAACGATGCGCCACCGCCCTGCTGGTCTTCGCAGCGCACCGTGCCGCCGTGGCGCTCGGCAATCGATTTCACCAGCGCCAGCCCCAGGCCTACGCCGCCCTCGCGTTCGCTGGCGCCGGGCAGGCGGTAGAAGGGCTCAAAAATCCGTTCGCGCTGGGCAGCCGGCACACCGGGGCCCCGGTCGCTCACGCGCAGCACGGCGCGCCCGCCTTGCGCTGCCAGGTGCACCTGCACCGTGCCGTCGCCATAACGCCGTGCGTTTTCCAGCAGGTTGCGAATCAGCCGGCGCAGCAGCCGCGCCACGCCGTGCACAGCCACCGGTGGCGCGTCAAATTCGGCATGCAGTTCGGCATAGGGCGCTGGCAGTTGTGCACATTCCTCGGCGGCCAGACCGGTCAGGTCCACCGTCTCGAAGGTGCCCACATCGGCCTGCTGCGCATCCAGCCGGCTGGCCAGCAGAATTTCATCGACCAGCAAATCCAGCTCGGCAATGTTGCGTTCAATTTCGGCGCGGCTGGGCGAATCGGGGTTGCCACCCATCAATTCCAGCCCCATGCGGATGCGCGCCAGCGGCGAGCGCAGTTCGTGCGAGGCGTTGGCCAGCAGCGATTTGTGCGATTGCACCAGCCGCTCAATACGGCCGGCCGCGTGGTTGAAGCGGCTGGCCAAAAACGCAATTTCGTCGTCGCCCGCCACCGGCACCCGCACCGACAGATCGCCATCGCCCCACTGCTCCACACCGCGCTGCAGGCTTTCCAGCCGCTGGGTCAGCCGCCGCACGATGGGGTAGGTGGCCAGGGCCACGCCCAACGCCACCAGCCCCAGCGTCCAGAAAAAACCGAAAGGCGGGCGGGTCCAGAACGAGCTGCGCTGGGTCCGCGCCACCTGGATGTTGAGCACCTGGCCGTCGGGTAGGGTCACTTCAAATTCGGGGCCACCACGCTGGCGCGGTTTGTCGGGCTGGCCGTCGCCGTCTTCGTCGGCATCGCGCGGTTTGGACTGCGCGGTTGCAACCATCTGCCCCGCTTCGTTGCGGATGCGCACCTCGCGCAGCGGCGGCTCGGCCGCCTGCCGCCAGGCCCAGCCAACAATGACGGTGAGCACCATGACGGCGGCCACAACTGCCAGCCAGAGACGCAACGACAAACGCTGCGTGAGCCGGCGCCACGGCAACTGGCGCCAGGTTC
>JAZKCX010000192.1:1457-7141 GCA_040387875.1 Pseudomonadota bacterium
GCTCAGTCCTGCTGCTTCGCAAACACGTAGCCCACGCCGCGCACGGTGAGAATGCGTTTGGGGTTCTTCGCATCCACCTCGATGGCGGCGCGGATACGGCCCATATGCACGTCAATCGAGCGGTCAAACGCCTCCAGCTCGCGGCCACGCACGGCTTCCATGATCTGGTCGCGCGTCAGCACCCGGCCAGCGCGCTCGGCCAGCGCCAGCAGCAAATCAAACTGGTACGAGGTGAGCTCGCACAGCGTCTCGCCCACCTTTACGGTGCGGGCGTCACGGTCAATCTCCAGCGTGCCAAAACGCAGCAGCTTGCTGGCCTGTGCCGGCGTTTCGCCCTTGCGCCGCAGAATGGCGCGGATGCGGGCCAGCAATTCGCGTGGCTCAAAAGGCTTGGGCAAATAATCGTCGGCGCCCATCTCCAGGCCAATGATGCGGTCCATCGGGTCGCCTTTGGCAGTCAGCATCAGCACCGGCACCCGGGCCAGATCGCCGGGCTGGCCGCGCAGCTTGCGGCAGACCTCCAGGCCGTCCATGTCCGGCAGCATCACGTCCAGAATCACCAGGTCGGGCGGCTGGGCCGAGGCCGCCTCGAGCCCGCGCGCCGCATCGGCCGCATGGGTAAAGCCAAAGCCCGACTGGCGCAGGTATTCCCCGACCATCTGGGCCAGACGGCTGTCGTCTTCAATCATCAGCAGGTTGTGGTTCATGGCTGCAGTCTAGTTTCTCTGTGCAATGCCCTCCAGTTGAAGGGCTTGTAATGCTGCTTGGCTGGCCAGTGTGGCCCGGTGGCGGCGCTGCTGCTTGAACCGGGGGTAAAGAAAGGTAAACGGCTGCAAGCCAATGCGTCAGGGGGATGTGTTGGTGGCACCGGTGTGCACCGGCGCGACCCGGCCCGCCAGCCACACCAGCAGCAGCACCGGCACACCCAGCAGCGCGGTGGCGGTGAAGAAGTTGCTGTAGCCGAAAGCATCAACATACACCCCCGAAAAGCCGGCCAGGGTTTTGGGCAGCAGCAGCATGAGGGAGCTGAACAGCGCGTACTGGGTGGCCGAATAGCTGATGTTGGTCAGGCCCGACAAATAGGCGATGAAGGCAGCCGACGCAATGCCGCTACTCAGGTTGTCGGCCGAGATCACAAACACCAGCGCGCTCACGTCATGCCCGCGCGTGCCCAGCCAGGCGAACAGCAGGTTGCTGCCGGCGCTCAGTACCGCGCCCAGCATCAGCACCCGCACCACGCCCAGCCGCAGCGACAGCACGCCGCCCACAAAGGCGCCCACCAGCGTCATGATCACGCCGTAGACCTTGGTGACCGCCGCCACCTCGTCCTTGGTGTAGCCCATGTCCACATAAAACGGGTTGGCCATGATGCCCATCACCACGTCGCTGATGCGGTAGACGGCAATCAGCGCCAGAATCAGCGCAGCCTGCCAGCGGTAGCGGCGCAGAAATTCGGCAAAGGGCTCGACCAGCACACTGCGCAGCCAGTCGGCCGCGTTTTTGGACGGCGGCAGCACCCGCTGCGCCGGTTCGGGCGACAGCAGCACCGTGAGCATGCCCACCAGCATCGACGCCGCCATCACGAAATACGCCGTCTGCCAGGCCGCGTGCTGGTACAGCGCAGCCTGCGCCACCTCGGCCCGCGCGGCCAGCCACAACACACCGGCGCCAGCCCAGATCATGGCCATGCGGTAGCCGGTCTGGTAGGCCGCCGCCAGTGCCGCCTGCCTATCAACACTGGCCGATTCGATGCGGTAGGCATCCAGTGCAATGTCTTGTGTGGCCGAGCCAAAGGCCACCAGCAGCGCGCACCACACCACCGCATTCAGTTCGGTTTTCGGGTCGTACAGCGCCATGCCGGCCAGCCCGCAAACAATGGCAATCTGCGCCAGCAGCAGCCAGCTGCGGCGCCGTCCCAGCAGGCGGTTGAGCAGCGGCAGCGGCAAGCGGTCCACCAGCGGCGCCCAGACCCACTTGAAGCCGTAGGCCAGCCCGACCCAGCTCAAATACCCAATCGTGGCGCGGTCGATACCGGCCTCGCGCAGCCGAAAGCTCAGCGTGCCCAGCACCAGCAGCAGCGGCAGCCCGGCAGAAAACCCCAGAAACAGCATGCGCAGCGTGGCCGGTTCCAGGTAGACCTTGAAAGTCGCGCCCCAGGACGGCATCTGTGCGGGAATCTCGGGTGGGCGGTCTTGCATCCGGGAATAATACGTGCGAACAGACCCTTGCCCCAGGAGTTGCCATGCCGACCAAACCGCTCCCTTCCCTGCGCGCCCTTGTTGCCGCCTGCCTGCTGGCACTGCCCGCCGCGCTGCTGTCGCCCGCCATGGCCCGCGACGGGGTGGACGTGGGCGGCAACTCGGCCTTTTCCAAACTGGTGCCGGCCGCCGATGTGGAGCGCGCGTCGACCCAGCAGTACGCCCAGCTTCTGCAAAAAGCGGCAGACCAGGGCGCGCTGGCGCCGGCCAACCACCCCCAACTGCTGCGGCTGCGTGCGATTGCACAAAAAATCATTCCGCACGCGCTGGACTGGAACCCGCGCGCGAAAGACTGGAAGTGGGAGGTGAACCTGATCGGCAGCAAGCAGGTCAACGCTTTCTGCATGCCCGGCGGCAAGATCGCGTTCTACACCGGCATTCTCGACCAGCTCAAACTCACCGAAGACGAAATAGCCATGGTGATGGGCCACGAGGTGGCGCATGCGCTGCGCGAACATGCGCGCGAACGCATGGGCAAAAACGCTGCCACCAGCATTGGCGCCAACGTGCTGGCGCAGCTGTTGGGGGCGGGCGCCATTGGCCAGCAGATGATTGGCGGTGGCGCCCAGCTGCTGAGCCTGAACTTCAGCCGCCAGGACGAAACCGAGGCCGACCTGGTGGGCATGGAGCTGGGGGCACGCGCCGGCTACAACCCCCGCGCCGGCATCACGCTGTGGCAGAAGATGGCCGCCGCCAACAAGGGCGCACCACCGCAGTGGCTTTCGACCCACCCTTCAGGCGCCAGCCGCATCGGCGAGATGGAGCGCAATCTGCCGCGGGTAGTGCCGCTGTACGAGCAGGCGAAGCGGCGATAAGCCCGGCGCTCAGCGCCCTACGTCTGGCGGCGTTAAAAGCCGCTCCACCACCTTGCCGTTTTTCAGGTGCGATTCGACGATCTCGTCGATGTCGGCGTCGTCGACAAAGGTGTACCAGACGCCTTCCGGGTAGACCACCGCAATCGGCCCGCCGGCGCAGCGGTCCAGACAGCCGGCCTTGTTCACCCGCACCTGGCCGGGGCCGGACAGGCCGGCGTCCCTGATGGCGCGCTTGCAGCGGTCAAAGCCGGCTTCGGCGCCCTGCGCCGCGCAGCATTCCTCGCCGCCCTTGCGCTGGTTGAGGCAGAAAAAGATGTGGCGCTGGTAATACGGGGAGGAAGAGGGGGTGTCGCTCATTGGGTCATTGTAGGGAGGGCTACCGCCGCGACAAACGCACCACAAGATACCCGAGCGTTGCATACGGCCAGAGCCAGCCCAGCCATTGCGCCAGGCCATGGAAACGGATAAAGCGGCCCTGCTCCCAGGTCTGCAGGGTCTGCCAGAAATAGGCGCTGTTGGGGGCCTGGTTCAGCACGCTGAGCGACACCACCAGCACCAAAAGCGCCAGCGCGGCACAGGCACGCCGGTGCAGCGGCAGCATCAGCGCGCCCAGCACCAGGGCGGCTGCCAGCCCCACCTGCACCGGCAGGGTCAGCCAGGCCCAGGCGTGCTCGGGGCCGTAGCTCAGGGAGGACGACAGCGCGGTGGCCAGCACGCCGGTGAGGGTAACGCCGGCCAAAAAAATAGCGCGGTATTTCAGCCCGCGAATGACGCAGTAGCTCAGCAGCACCGGCGTGAGCGCGCCCAGCACCACACACAGCAGTTCGGCGCCAGGCAAAAGCGGCTGCAGTTCAATGTCGCGCACCGGCAGCCATTCAAGAAACGGCGTGCCATCGAGCAGCTCGGCCAGGCTGGCTTCGAGCCGCTCCAGCACCTGGCCCAGGCCCAGCGGCACGGCTGCGGGAAACAGCAGCGCCAGCGGCCACAGGGCCAGCAGCACCAGGCCGCCGCTGGCATCGCGCACAAACCAGCGGGCGCGAAAGCGGCTCCAACGGTCGATGGCGCCCAGCTTCTCCAGGGTCCAGGCGATCACCGCGCCCAGCAGGGCGCCGAATACATTGAGCGCCAGATCAACATTGGAGGGCACCCGCACCGGAAGAAAACTTTGCAGGGTTTCCATGGCCAGCGACAGCAGCAGCACCAGCGCGGCAGCCAGCAGCACCGCGTATTTTTCGCGGCCGGTGCGCAGTGCCGCCAGCGCCAGCAAAAAGCCCAGCGGGCCGTAGCCCAGCACATTGGCCAGCACATCAAAGCCGGTCCAGTATCTGGGCAGGGGCGCAGCCAGAAAGGCAAAGGGCGAGACGCCCTGGTCGCGCCAGTCGGCAAACGGGTAGAGGCTGGCGTAGACGATCAGCGCTGCATAGCTCAGCGCCAGGGGCCAGGCGGCGGTGCGGTGGGGAACCGGGTCGCTGCCAGCCATGCCTGCGCGTCAGAAGGGTTTGACGACCACCAGCACCACGGCGGCCACCAGCAGCAGCACCGGCGCTTCGTTGAACCAGCGGTACCAGACATGGCTGCGGCGGTTCTGGTTGTGCTCGAACTGGCGCAGCAGCCGGGCGCAAAAGTGGTGGTAGCCCAGCGCCAGCGCCACGGCCAGCAGCTTGGCATGCATCCAGCCGTTGCCGGGGCCGCGGCCTATGCCGTAGTAGAGCCACAGTACGAGGCCCAGCACCAGCGCCGGCAGCGCCAGCAGCGTGGTAAAGCGCAGCAGCTTGCGCCCCATCAGCAGCAGCCGCTGCTGCTCGGCCACACTTTCGGCGGGCACCATGGCCAAGTTCACAAAAATGCGCGGCAGGTAGAACAGGCCGGCAAACCAGCTGGCAACAAACACGATGTGGAAGGCTTTGATCCAGAGCATCTGCGCAGTGTAGTCCCGGCCATAATCTGGCCATCTGTTTTCAGCCGAGTGCCCGCATGATTCCACCCGCCATGTTTCCCGCCGGCCGTCCGCGCCGCCTGCGCCGCGACAGCTTCACCCGCAACCTGGTGCGCGAGCATGCGGTCACGCCGCACGACCTGATCTACCCGGTGTTTGTGCTGGACGGCAGCCAACGGCGCGAGGCGGTGGGCTCGATGCCCGGCGTCGAGCGGCTGAGCCTGGATTTGCTGCTGCCGGTGGCCGAAGACTGCGTCAAGCTGGGCATTCCGGTGATGGCACTGTTCCCGGTGATTGATGCGTCGCTGAAAACGCCCGATGGCAAAGAGGCGCTGAATCCCGACGGCCTGGTGCCGCGCGTGGTGCAGGAACTTAAAAAGCGTTTCCCCGAGCTGGGCGTGATGACCGACGTGGCGCTCGACCCCTTCACCAGCCACGGCCAGGACGGCCTGCTGGACGATACGGGCTACATCCTCAATGACGAAACGGTTGAGGTGCTGGTGGGCCAGGCGCTCACGCAGGCGCAGGCGGGCGTGGACATTGTTGCGCCCAGCGACATGATGGACGGGCGTATCGGCGCCATCCGTGATGCGCTGGAAGGCCATGGGTGCATTCACACCCGCATCATGGCCTACAGCGCCAAGTACGCCAGCGCCTTCTACGGCCCCTTCCGCG
>JAZKCX010000193.1:0-3726 GCA_040387875.1 Pseudomonadota bacterium
AAGCGCCGTGCACGCGGATCGGAAAGCCGGTTCCGCTCGGCATGTAAAGCATGTCGCCCATGCCCAGCAGTGCTTCGGCGCCCATCTGGTCGAGGATGGTGCGGCTGTCGATCTTGCTGGAAACCTGGAACGCAATACGCGTGGGAATATTGGCCTTGATCAGGCCGGTGATCACATCGACACTGGGACGCTGCGTGGCCAGAATGAGGTGAATCCCCGCGGCACGGGCCTTCTGCGCAAGGCGGGCAATCAGCTCCTCGATCTTCTTGCCCACCACCATCATCAGGTCGGCCAGCTCGTCGATCACCACCACAATGTGCGGCAACCGCTCCAAGGGTTCGGGACTGTCGGGCGTCAGGCTGAAGGGGTTGTAGATGAATTCTTCGCGGGCTTTTGCCTCGTCAATCTTTACGTTGTAACCGGCCAGGTTACGTACGCCCAGCTTGCTCAAAAGCTTGTAGCGGCGTTCCATTTCGGCCACGCACCAGTTCAGGCCGTGCGCGGCCTGGCGCATGTCGGTCACCACCGGGGCCAGCAGGTGCGGAATGCCTTCGTAGACGCTCATCTCCAGCATCTTGGGGTCGATCATCAGCAGCCGCACATCGCGCGCCTCGGCCTTGTAGAGCAGGCTCAGAATCATCGCGTTGATGCCGACTGACTTGCCCGAGCCGGTGGTGCCGGCCACCAGTACGTGTGGCATCTTGGCCAGATCGGCCACTACCGGGTTGCCAATGATGTCTTTGCCCAGGCCCATGGTGAGCATCGACTTGGCCTCGTTGTAGACCTGTGAGCCCAGAATCTCGCTGAGCTTGATGGATTGGCGCTTGGCGTTGGGTAACTCCAGCGCCATAAAGTTTTTACCAGGAATGGTCTCGATCACCCGCACCGACACCAGGCTGAGCGAACGCGCCAGATCTTTGGCCAGGTTCACCACCTGCGAGCCCTTCACGCCGGTGGCGGGTTCGATCTCGTAGCGCGTAATCACCGGCCCGGGCGAGGCCAGCACCACCCGCACTTCGACGCCGAAGTCCTTGAGCTTTTTCTCGATCAGCCGGCTGGTCATCTCCAGCGTTTCGGCGGCCACCGTCTCCTGCCGCAGCAACGCGCCGTCGAGCAGATCGACCTGCGGGAGTTTGCTGTCGGGCAATTCGGTGAAAAGCGGTTTCTGCCGCTCCTTTACCACCCGGGCGCTTTTGGGCACATCTACCAGGCGCGGCTCGATGTACACGGGGGTCACGGGGTGCTGCTGCGCCTCGGCCCGGCCTTCGAGCATGATTTCCTCGCGCTCGCGGGCGGCCTGCATCCCAAAGGCCAGGTCCTGCTCGCGCTCGCGTTTTTCGCGGCGCAAGACCATCAGCGAATCGAGCGTGCGGCCAATGCGTTCGGCCACATGGGTCCAGGAAAAGCGGAATACCAGGCCAGCGCCCAGCAGCCCCAGCGCGACCCAAAACAGACCCGATCCGGTAAAGCCCAGCCATTTCACACCCGCTGGCCCAAACAGGTAGCCCACAATACCGCCGCCGTGGCCCGGCAGCCAGCCTTCAAAACGGTACAAGCGTGACCATTCCAGCGCCGCGCTGGCCACCAGCAGCAAGGCCATGCCAGCCCAGGGCAGCAGCCGCGCCGCCGCCGGCACCGCAGCGGCAGGCAACTGCGATGCGCGCAGCCACTTGGCCAAGCCGCCCAGCCAGACCCGCACGGCGGCAAAAAGCGCCCACCAGACCGAAAAACCCAACAGGAAATAGCTGCCGTCGGCCAGCCAGGCACCCAGGCGCCCACCCCAGTTGTGCAGGGCGCTGCCATTGCCAGAGGTAGACCAGGCAGCGTCGCTGGGGGAATAGCTCAGCATCGCGAGCCACCAGAAAACGAGCGCAACCAGACCGGCGAAAAGGCCGATTTCGTTCAGGAAACTGTTGCCCGGCTTGGACGCTTCGGCTGCTTTTCCGCCAGCTTTGCCGGAATTGAGGGTGTTCAGAGAGTAAGTCATGGGTCAAATCAATGGCCTGAGCTTACCCCAGGGCCGCTGGCGCGAGCGGCCGACGCGTGCGGGCGTCAGCCCAGCGAATCGAGGCGCTCCTTGATCAACATGGAGCCGTCTTCGCGGGTTTCAATGAAACCGCGCTCCTCCAGGTCTTTCATCACGCGGCTGACCATCTCGCGCGAGGCGCCGACCATCTTGGCGACGTCCTGGCGCGAGATTTTTTCGCGGATGCTGAGCTGGCCGTCGCGGCCCACAGACGCAAACTCCAGCAGCGTGCGCGCCACCCGGCCGTACACGTCCATCAGCGCCAGCGATTCGATCTGCCGGTCGGCATGGCGCAGGCGCTGCACCAGGCCCTTCATTACGGCATAGGCCATAGAGGTGTTTTCGGGCAGGCAGCGGGCAAATTCGGCCCGGCCCAGCACCAGCACGTCGGTCTGCACTTCTGCCTTGACGCTGGCCGAATGCGGGCCGTTGTCAATGAGGCTCATCTCGCCGATGTAGTCGCCCTGTTCCATGGTGGCCAGGATCACCTCGCGGCCGCGCGAATCGGCGGTCATGACCCGGGCGCGGCCGGTGAGCACGATGAACAGCGCGTTGGATTTTTTGCCCTGCTCAACGATCAGCTCGCCGCGCTTGAAGCGGCGCTTGACCACCGCATAGGCGACCGACTCGGCCTGGGTCGGCGTCAGGATGGAAAAAAGCGGCACCCGCCGAATCAGTTCGAGGTTGGACAGCATCGACATTTCACACCACCGGTTTTTATGGTTTCAAAAACGCCCGTCTCAAAGCGTTCTTACAATCTGCCGTCGGGCGATCCCTTGAGATCGGCTCCCCGACGCCCCACTTGCTCCAAAAGGCTACGGCCGCACTGTACACGCCCCGCAGAATTACCTCCATAGAGTTATACATTACATCCGCATGAAACACGCCAAAGTACTGATCCTGGGCTCGGGTCCCGCCGGCTACACCGCCGCTATCTACGCCGCCCGCGCCAACCTGCAGCCCATGCTGGTCACGGGCATTGCCCAGGGCGGCCAACTGATGACGACCACCGAAGTCGACAACTGGCCGGCCGATGTGATGGGCGTGCAGGGCCCCGAGCTGATGCAGCGTTTTCTGGAGCATGCCGAACGCTTCAAGACCGAAATCGTGTTTGACCATATCAATGCGGTTGATTTGAGCCAGCGGCCGTTCAAACTGAAAGGCGACAGCGGCGATTTCACCTGCGACACGCTGATTCTGGCCACTGGCGCTTCGGCCAAATACCTGGGCCTGCCGTCGGAGACTGCCTTCATGGGCCGCGGTGTGAGTGGCTGCGCCACCTGCGACGGCTTTTTTTACCGCGACCAGGTCTGCTGCGTGATTGGCGGCGGCAACACCGCGGTGGAAGAAGCGTTGTACCTGTCCAACATTGCCAGCAAGGTCTACCTGGTGCACCGCCGCGACAAGTTCAAAGCCGAAGCGATTCTGATCGACAAGGTGATGGACAAGGTCAAGGCCGGCAAGATCGAACTCAAGCTGTTCCAGACGCTGGACGAAGTGCTGGGCGATGCCAGTGGCGTGACCGGTGTACGGCTGAAAAGCACCCAGACCGGCGCCACCGAAGACCTCACGCTCAAGGGCTGCTTTATTGCCATTGGCCATGCGCCCAACACCGAAATCTTCCAGGGCCAGGTGGAGATGGAGAACGGCTACATCGTCACCCAGAGCGGCCTGAAAGGCTTTGCCACCATGACCAGCGT
>JAZKCX010000194.1:0-1879 GCA_040387875.1 Pseudomonadota bacterium
GCCCAGCGGGCTGAGTTGGTGCAGCGCCTGGAATTTCTCGTCGCTCAGCATGTGGCTGGTGAGCGTAAGCCCAGGCGCCACGCCCACCACCCGCACCCGCGGCGCCAGCGCCAGCGCCAGCATGGTGTTGGCGGCTTCCAGCGCGGCTTTGGAGAGGGTGTAGCTGAAAAAATCGGGGTTCTGGTTCCAGAGCTTCTGGTCGAGCAGGTTGACCACGGCGCCCGTTGCGCTGCGCGCAGCGAGGTGGGTGTGCAGCGCCTGCGCCAGCAGAATCGGTGCGGCGGTGTTGGCGTGCAGGTGCTTGTCGAGTGCAGCAAAACCAAAGCTCTCGGCGCTGTCGTGCTCAAAGGTCGAGGCGCTGTTGACCACCGCATCCACTTGGCCCATCTGCGCTGCCACGGCGGGCAGCAAAGCCCGCACGGCGGCTTCATCGGATAAATCGCACTGGAAACAGGCTGCGCCCGGCGCCATTGCTGCACAGTCTGCTACGGTTTGAATAGCGTCTGCCTGCGAACCCCGAAAATGCACCGCCACGCGCCAGCCGCCGGCGGCGAGCGCCAGCGCAATTTCGCGGCCCAGCCGGCGGGCGGCGCCGGTCACGAGCACAGTGCGGGGAGCTACAGCGTTGGGCATGGTTGGGGTGGATGGTTCGCCGACAATGGGGCGGTGACAACAACCGACAGTTTAACGAGCGCGCTTTCGGCGCAGATAGCCGACCACATTCATCAAAATGGCGGCTGGCTGGGCTTTGACCGCTTTATGGCCGCCGCGCTCTACACCCCCGGCCTGGGCTACTACGCCAACGACTCGCGCAAATTCGGCGCGTTGCCTGAATCGGGCAGCGATTTCGTGACTGCGCCCGAGCTGTCGCCTCTGTTCGGCCAGACGCTGGCGGTGGCGGTGGCCGAAGCTTTTACGCACACCGGCACCCACGAAATCTGGGAATTCGGCGCTGGCTCCGGCGCGCTGGCGCTGCAGTTGCTGAATGCGCTGGGCGACAAGGTCAGCCGCTACACCATTGTGGAGCTGTCCGGCAGCCTGCGCGAACGCCAGCAGACCACGCTGGCCGCCCACGCCCCCAAGCTGCAGTGGGCCAGCGCCCTGCCCGCGCGCATCAGCGGCGTGGTGGTGGGCAACGAGGTGCTGGACGCGATGCCGGTGCAACTGCTGGCGCGCGTTGGCGGTATCTGGTACGAGCGCGGCGTGGCGCTGCACGAAGGCCGCTTGGCTTGGGCCGACCGCCCCACCGCGCTGCGCCCGCCCCTCGAAATCGCTGGCGACCACGACTACCTGACCGAAATCCACCCGCAGGCCGAAGCCTTTATCGCCACACTCGCCGACACGCTGGAACGCGGTGCGGCCTACTTGATTGACTACGGTTTTCCCGAAGCCGAGTACTTTCATGCGCAGCGGCACATGGGCACGCTGGTCTGCCACCGCAGCCACACCATGGACAGCGACCCGCTGGCCGACGTGGGCCTGAAAGACATCACCGCCCACGTTAATTTCACCGGCATGGCGTTGGCCGCGCAGAACGCCGGTCTGCCGGTGCTGGGCTACACCAGCCAGGCGCGTTTTCTGATGAACTGCGGCCTGCTCGACCGGCTGGCAGACGCTTCCACTGCCGAGCGCGCGATGGCGCAGAAACTGCTGACCGAGCATGAGATGGGCGAGCTGTTCAAGGTGATGGGATTTTTCAAGGGCGCGCCCTGGGAGCCGCGGGGCTTTGCGCACGGCGACCGCACGCATACACTCTGACGATGCTCCGCTGGCTCATCGTCACCTTTCTCGCGCTGCTGCTTATCAGCAGTCTGACGCCGCTTCTGGGCAAGCTGGGTTTTGGCAAACTGCCGGGCGATTTCCGCTTCCGGCTGTTTGG
>JAZKCX010000195.1:0-2872 GCA_040387875.1 Pseudomonadota bacterium
TTGATTGCGGTGCGCGCATCGCGGCCCGGGCCGTCATCGAGTTGCACCTCGCCGTCGGCATACAAAAAGTTGCCGTTAACCGACCACTCGGGCGTCAGCTGGTAGCTGATAGAGGCTGACAGCGAATCCTGATCGAAACCGTCGCGGTCGGGATTGAAACTGGTTCCGGGCAAGCGGGAATTGGTGGATGAAAAACCTTTTTCGCGCAGCGTCTGCACACCAAAGGCGTATCGCAGGCCGCCCTCGCCGCCGGAGGCGCCGGCAGCGAGCTGGTAGTAACTTTCGCTGCCCACGGTGGCCGTGGCATAGGGCGCGAAACCAGCGGTACCGCGCCGGGTGAATACCTGCACCACACCGCCCACACCTTCGCTGCCGTACAGCGCAGAAGCGGGACCCTTGAGTACTTCAATGCGCTCGATCATGTCGATGGGAATATTGTCGAAGTTGGGCTGGCCCGCAGTGGCCGAACCAAAACGCACGCCGTCAATCAGCAAAATGGTGTGGCGGCTCTCGGTGCCACGGATAAAGATACTGGAGTTTTTGCCCAGCCCGCCGTTGGCGGTGGTCTGCAAGCCGGCATTGCGGCCCAGCAGTTCGCCCAGGGTACGGGCCGTGGATGCCTCGATGGCAGCACGGTCTACCACCACCACATCGCCGACCACTTCGTCCACGCGGGTGGCGCTGCGGGTGGCGGTAATCACCGTCTCACCGAGCCGGCGTTCGGAGGCCTGCGCAACAATCTGGTCGGGAACGGGGGTTTGGGAAAAAGCGGGCATGGCAGCGGCCAGCGCCAGCGGAAGGGCGGCAAGCCGCATCACGGGGAACGAGTTTTTCATGGAAGGGAACACAAGGACAAAAGTCGTCACCGGCTTCCCCGCCGGTGCATGGACGTCACGGCAGGCAGCCCTTGCGGACGCACCACCACCATGTTGGCCGGTATCCGGGCTGGCGGAGCTACTCTTATCGCCTTCCCAGACGCATGCCCTTGAAGAACATGCAGCCAGTGGCCAGGATGAGAGCGGAGTCAAATCGACTCGTCCGCTTACCGTTGCGGGGGCAGCGCAGGTTAGACAGGCCATTGCGGCCCCGCCCTCCTGCTTCCCGTTGAACTGCAGCGCGTGAACCACACTGCGAGCACCAACCCGCGTATTTTAAGGGCCAAAATCCGGCGAAACCCTAGAATGCAAACGATATGCCGGAATCTTCGCAAATTGACCAGATCGCCGAACGGGTCGACCGCCTGTTGGTGCGCTACGAGGAACTGCAGCGCACCAACGCGCTGCTGGCCTCGAAGCTGGACACGGTCACGCACGAGCGCGACTCGCTGCAGTCGCGCCTGAACGCGGCGCGCACGCGGGTGGAAGCGCTGCTGGAGCGTCTGCCGGAGTCGGCACCGAAAGACAGCGCATGAAGCAGCTCGAAGTGCAGATCATGGGCCAGAGCTATTTGCTCGGCTGCCCCGAAGGCGGCGAGGGCCGGCTGCTCGATGCGGTGGAGCGGGTAGACACCGCCATGTGCAAAATTCGCGATGCCGGCAAGGTAAAAGCCCGCGACCGCATTGCGGTGCTGGCCGCGCTCAATCTGGCCTTTGATGTGCCGGCTGCAGCGCCCGCGCCGGCAGCGCCCCGCGCCGCGCCCACGACCGACGACCGACCATCCAATGCGCAGCTGGCGGCGCTGGTGCAGCGGCTCGATGAAGCGCTGGGCGACGACGGCCGGCTGCTCTGAAAGCAGTACCGCGCGCAGCGGTACAAATACACACACAGCCACCCACTGCGCCAGCACAAACCGCCGCGCCGGGCCTACAATGATTTTGTCTGCGGCGCATGCCGGGCTTTATATTTCCTTGATCCAATGCTCTTAGAGCACGGGCTTGGTACATTGCCTGACGGGCGTGATCATCTCGCGTTAGATGAACCCGAAGTCCTGCTGCCCTCGCCCACCTGAACCCTGGTTCAGGATGACGGTCCGGCATCCTTCGCAGACACCCTTTTCCTTGCGCGGGCGGCCCCATCCAGGCCGCCCGCGCTGTTTTTACCGTACGTGTATTTGCCATGCCCATCGAACCACTGCTGATTGTTGAACTTGCCCTGCTCGGCCTGGGCACCGGTTTTCTGGCAGGGCTGCTGGGCATTGGCGGCGGTATGTTGATGGTGCCTTTCCTCACCATCATTCTGTCGGGCCGCGGCGTCGGGCCCGACCTGTCGGTGAAGATGGCCATCGCCACTTCCATGGCCACCATTTTGTTCACATCCATTGCCAGCGTGCGGGCCCACCACAAACGCGGCGCGGTGCGCTGGGACCTGGTCAAAGGCCTGGCCCCCGGCATTGTGCTGGGCGGCGCGATTGCCAGCCTGGGCGTGTTCGCCATCCTCAAGGGCTCGTGGCTGGCGCTGTTCTTTGCGGGCTTTGTGGGCTTCTCGGCCACCCAGATGTTTCTGGACAAAAAACCCGCCCCCACCCGCCAGATGCCGGGCACGGCAGGCCAGATTGCAGCGGGCGGCGTGATCGGCTTTTTGTCGGGGCTGGTAGGGGCCGGCGGCGGCTTTGTCAGCGTGCCCTTCATGACCTGGTGCAATGTGGCCATCCACAACGCGGTGGCCACCAGCGCGGCGCTGGGTTTTCCCATTGCACTGGCCAACATCGTGGGCTACATCATCAGCGGCCAGAGCGTACAAAACCTGCCGCCGCTGTCGGTCGGCTACATCTGGCTGCCCGCACTGGTGGTGATTGCCAGCGGCAGCGTGCTCACCGCGCCACTCGGCGCGCGGGTGGCGCACAAGCTGCCCGTGAAAAAACTCAAGCGGGTTTTTGCCAGCATTCTTTATCTGCTGGCGGGCTACATGCTGTGGAAAGGCCTGACGTCGATCTA
>JAZKCX010000196.1:0-16926 GCA_040387875.1 Pseudomonadota bacterium
ACTTGAACGGCACCAGCTGGTTGACGTCGGTCTGGCCGTTGATGATGCGTTTGTCGGCGGCATTGACGCGGTGGGCGCTGGCCTCTTTGGCGGCTTGTACCGTTGCAGGAGATTTGGCGACAGCGGGTGCCGGGAGTGCGCCGTCGTCGAGTACGCGGCGGGACGGAGCGGCAGACAGTGGCGCAGGGACCTCCGGCAGATCAGCGTAATTGCCGGTACGCATTTGAAGCGGTGTGGGCTTGACTTCGTCGTCCCAGGTCAGCATAGAAATTCCATTTCTCTAATTATGTGAGCAGCGACATGAAATGAAAAGTGTTCATTCACATCGCTGCAATTTTTGTTGCTCGATTGCATCGAAATGTCGATGCAAGGGCCTGCGCAAATTTACTGGCAGGCTTCACAGCCCGGGTCATCGATGGCGCAGAACTTGATGTCGGTTGCGGGCGTGGATGCCATTGCAAGCTGGGCCTGCGCTGCTGCAGCTTCGATAGCACTGCTGCCGCCGCTGGACACGGCGTTGAGGCGGCCCGATTGCACAGTGGATTTCTCGGCGTGCGTTGCGCTTTGCGTGCGCAGGTAGTAGGTGGTCTTCAGGCCGCGCGTCCATGCCAGCTTGTAGGTGTCATCGAGTTTTTTGCCCGAGGCGCCGGCCATGTAGATGTTGAGCGACTGTGCCTGGTCGATCCATTTCTGGCGGCGCGCGGCAGCTTCTACCAGCCAGGTGGTTTCTACTTCGAACGCGGTGGCGTACAAGGCCTTGATTTCCTGCGGCACGCGGTCGATCGGGCGCAGCGAACCGTCGAAGTGTTTCAGGTCCATCACCATCACGTCGTCCCACAGGCCCAGGCGCTTGAGGTCGCGCACCAAGTAGTGGTTGATCACGGTGAACTCGCCCGACAGGTTGGACTTGACCGACAGGTTGCCGAAGCAGGGCTCAATGGACGCATCAACACCAATGATGTTGGAGATAGTGGCAGTGGGCGCAATGGCCACGCAGTTGGAATTGCGCATGCCATCGGTTGCGATCTTCTTGCGCAGCGCGTCCCAGTCCAGCGTAGCCGAGCGGTCGACTTCCACATAGCCGCCCCGCGCCTGGGCCAGCAAATCGAGCGTGTCCAGCGGCAGGATGCCGCGGTCCCACAGCGAACCCTTGTAGCTGTTGTACTTGCCGCGTTCCCGGGCCAGCTCGGTCGAAGCCCAGTAGGCGTGGTAGCAGATGGCTTCCATCGAGGTATCGGCAAACTCTACCGCCGCCTGCGATGCGTAGGGAATATGCAGCTGGTACAGCGCATCCTGGAAACCCATGATGCCCAGACCCACCGGCCGGTGCCGCATGTTCGAGTCGCGGGCCTTCTTGACTGCGTAGTAGTTGATGTCGATCACGTTGTCGAGCATACGCATTGCGGTGGCAATCGTGCGCTTGAGCTTGTCGTGATCGAGAACCTTGGCAATATCGCCTTCGGCGCCGCGTGCGCCGTCTTTCAGGTGCTGCAGCAGGTTGACCGAGCCGAGGTTGCAGACGGCAGTTTCGGTGTCGCTGGTGTTCAGCGTGATCTCGGTGCACAGGTTGCTGGAGTGCACCACGCCCACGTGCTGCTGGGGTGAGCGCACGTTGCAGGCATCCTTGAAGGTGATCCAGGGATGGCCGGTTTCAAACAGCATGGTCAGCATCTTGCGCCACAGGTCGCTGGCCTGCACCAGCTTGCTGGGCATGATTTCGCCGCGTGCAGCTTTGGCTTCGTAGGCCACATAGGCTGTTTCGAACTCTGCGCCGAACTTGTCGTGCAGGTCGGGCACGTCGGATGGCGAGAACAGGGTCCAAGAACCCTTTTCCATCACCCGGCGCATGAACAGGTCGGGAATCCAGTTAGCCGTGTTCATGTCATGGGTGCGGCGGCGGTCGTCGCCGGTGTTCTTGCGCAGCTCCAGGAAGCCTTCGATGTCCAGATGCCAGGTTTCCAGATAGGTGCAGACCGCGCCTTTGCGTTTACCGCCCTGGTTCACTGCCACTGCGGTGTCGTTCACCACTTTCAGGAAAGGCACCACACCCTGCGATTCGCCGTTGGTGCCCTTGATATGGGAGCCCAGTGCACGCACGCGGGTCCAGTCGTTGCCCAGGCCGCCGGCAAACTTGGACAGCAGGGCGTTTTCCTTGATCGACTCGTAAATGCCGTCCAGGTTGTCGGGCACAGTGGTCAGATAGCACGACGACAGCTGCGAACGCAGCGTGCCGCTGTTGAACAGCGTGGGCGTGCTCGACATGAAGTCGAACGACGACAGCACTTCGTAAAACTCGATGGCACGTGCCTCCCGGTCGATCTCGCCCAGCGCCAGGCCCATCGCCACCCGCATGAAGAACGACTGGGGCAGCTCAATGCGCTGCTTCTTGACGTGCAGGAAGTAGCGGTCGTACAGGGTTTGCAGGCCGAGGTAGTCAAACTGCAGGTCGCGCTCGGCCTTGAGGGCTTGGCCCAACCGGTTCAGGTCGAACTGCAGCAGCTTTTCGTCCAGCAGCTCGGCTTCAACACCTTTCTGGATGAAGCCGGGGAAATAGTCGGCGTAGCGCGCGCCCATTTCTTCCTGCAACACTTCGGCGCCCAGCACTTCGCGGCGTACTGTGTGCAGCAGCAGGCGGGCGGTAGCGTAGGTGTAGTCGGGGTCTTTTTCAATCAGCGTGCGCGCGGCCAGGATCGAAGCTTTGTAGACCTCGTCCATCGGCACGCCGTCGTAGAGGTTGCGCATGGTCTCGGCCATGATGGGTGCAGCATGTACGTCCTTGCCCAGACCAGCGCAGGCAGAGTCGATCAGATGCTGGATATGGGCCAGGTCCAGCGCCACCCTTTCGTTGCCGTCCATGACATGCAGCACCGGTGCAGCGGCTGTGGTGTCCTGCGAACTTTTCTTTGCGCGCTCCTGCGCCCGCTTCTCGCGGTACAGCACATAGGCCCGTGCGATCTCGTGGTGGCCGCCGCGCATCAGGCCCAGCTCCACCTGGTCCTGCACATCCTCAATATGAAAGGTACCGCCGCCAGGACGTGAGCGCACCAGCGCGCGGGTCACGGCCTGGGTCAAGCCATCCACCGTTTCGCGCACGCTGGCCGATGCTGCGCCTTGCGTTCCATGAACCGCCAGAAAGGCCTTCATCATGGCAATCGCCACCTTGCTGGGTTCAAAGGCGACAACGGAACCGTTGCGGCGAATGATCTGGTAATGCGCCAATACATTGGGGGCTACGGCGCCGGTAGAGGCTGGTGCAGCGCCGGTGGCGGAGCGGGACGTGCTGGAAGGCTGGCTGGTGGGGGCAATTTGCATGGATTTCCTCGGAAAATGTTGTTCTTGGAAGCAGGTCCAACGGGCTGGAAAAAGCGTGATTGTCTGAATCGCGTGATGCTACGCAGACACTATATATGGGGTCTTGCTACAGCACAAGCCACTACCGGTAGTGTACCGGCGCAGGGTGCGCCAGCCATGGGCGGGGGCAAATATCCGGCCCGCCAGCGGCCATGGCCGGTGGCGGGCCGCAATTCCCCGCTGCAGCTTGTGATCGGGCGCCAGCCCCATACGCGGTGCGGTTTTCAAAGGCTTTTGCCGGGCAAACCCGCGCCACCGCTGGATTGAAAAAAGTCGTATGCCTGCTGCCGAGTGCAGGCGGCTCTTTTTCCTGCCACAGCGGCGTCTCAAGACCGATCGGGAAAACACCGATCGGGCCAGCCCAGAGCCTGTTGGAGCTGGCGCCACGCAAAACCAGCGCCGGGGTCTTCCTTGCGCCCTGGGGCCACATGTTGGTGGCCCGCAATGTTTTGTAGCGGGTAGGCGCCTGCCAGTGCGCTACAGACACTGGTCAGACTTTCGTACTGCGCGTCCTCAAACAGCTCCCCCTCCAGGCCTTCAAGTTCTATGCCTATGGAATAGTCATTGCAATTGGCCCGTGCGCCAAAGGCTGATACGCCGGCATGCCAGGCGCGGTGGTCACAACTGACAAACTGCCACAGGCCGCCGCGCCGGTCGATAAAAAAATGGGCAGACACCTGTAGCCCGCGGATGCTACCGAAATACGGGTGGGCGTCCCAGTCCAGCGTATTGCAGAAAAGCCGCTGCACTTCACCCCCGCCGTACTGCCCGGGCGGAAGGCTGATGGAATGGAGCAGCAGCAGGTCAATACGGGCATCTGCCGGGCGCGGCCCGAAATTGGGCGAATCGCACCGGTGCGCAAACCGGTACCAGCCATCGCTCCACAGCGGACTGCTGGGCGGAACTTCAGTCGGTTCCATTGCCGGTATCGTCGCCCTGGGGCATGGCAATGTTCAGCCGGGCAATGCGGTAGCGCATCTGGCGCAGGCTCAGACCCAGCCGCGCGGCGGCCGAGGTGCGGTTGAACTGGCTGTCGCGCAATGCCTGCAGCAAGATGGCGCGCTCCTGCTGGTCAAGGTAGGCCTGCAGGTCCGATGGCAGACTGCCAACGTGCATGCGCAGCAAGGGCTGCGCTGCGGGGGCTGCGGTCGGGTTGGCGGGAAGCTCCACGGTATCGGCGCATACCGCTATCGGTGCGGGCAGGTCGAGCTGCAAACCCGCATCGTCGCCCAGGGCCATGGCCCGGTGCAGCAGGTTCTCGAGCTCACGTACGTTGCCGGTGAAGCCATGGCGCAGCAATTGTTCCTGCATGCGCGGGCCCAGTGGACGAAAGACGGTGCCCGATTCAGCCGAAATCTTTTGCAGCAGGGCGGTGCAGAGCGCCGGAATATCCTCGCGGCGCTCGCGCAGCGGCGGCAGGTCAATGTCGATCACATTGAGCCGGTAGTACAGGTCCTGGCGAAACCTGCCGTTCTGTACTTCGGCTTCCAGGTCCTTGTGGGTGGCGCTGACAATGCGCACGTCGGTGGGTTCTTCCTGGGTGGAGCCCACCGGCCGCACGCTGCGTTCCTGAATGGCGCGCAGAAGCTTGGCCTGCATCGCCAGCGGCAGGTCGCCCACTTCGTCCAGAAACAGGGTGCCTCCGCCGGCTGCCTGGAAATAGCCTTCGCGGTCCTGCACCGAGCCGGTGTAGGCGCCCTTGCGTGCACCAAAAAACTCGGCCTCCAGCAGGTTCTCCGGAATGGCGCTGCAGTTGACCGCCACAAACGGCCCGGCGCTGCGGTGGCTGCAGGCATGGACCGCGCGCGCCACCAGTTCCTTGCCGGTACCCGATTCGCCGCAAACCATGACCGGCGCCATGCTTCCCGCAACGCGCGCGATGCGCGCCTTGACCACCCGCATCGCTTCCGATCCGCCCACCAGCCGTTGCAGCGCCATGTGTCCTGCCTCTGCCGAATTCTCCGCGGGAGCTTCGCCGCGCGGCTTGCCGGGGACGGGACGGCGTGTATTGGCACGTGGCGCACGGCCCTGTTCGATGGCCGACGCCACCACGCTGCGAAACTGCTTCAGGTCGACCGGTTTGGTCAGGTAGTCAAAAGCGCCCGCTTTGAGCGCCTCGACCGCGTTTTCCGGCGAGCCGTAGGCAGTGATCATCACGCAGCGTTCTGAACGACCCTGCTGCGCCAGCGCCCGCAGCACGTCCAGGCCGCTGCCATCAGGCAGGCGCATGTCGGTGATGACGGCGTCGAAGCTGCTGTTGGCCAACAGCAGCCGGGCCGAGGCCACGCTTTCTGCCGCCTCCACCCCGTAGCCTTCGCGCAGCAGGGTGAGTTCGTACAGGGTGCGCAGGTCGGGTTCGTCGTCAATGACCAGAATGCGGGCGCCGGAGGAAGTCATGGCCATGCAATCAGTGGACCGGTGGCGCGCTGCCGTCAGCGTCGTCGTTACCAGCCCGGAATGAGACAAAAAAATCGTTGCCTTCGCGGCCCTGGTGCACGCTGCGCCGGTAGGCAATCACGGCCCCGTGCTGCTCGCACAGCTCGCGGCAGATGTACAGGCCCAGGCCAGTCGAGCGGCTTTCAGAAGAGAAAAAAGGTTCAAACAAGTGCCGTTGCATTGATGCCTCCAGCGGCGGTGCGTCGCTCCAGACCGACAGCTGCGCATGCCGGTGCGCATTGGTACGGGTCGCCACCACCATGGCGGCGGGTTGGGGCGCCGCATAACGCAGTGCATTGTCCAGCAAATTCACCAGCAGCCGGCGCAAGTGGTCGGCACCGAAGGTGACGCGGGACTGCGCTGCATCCAGCTGCATCTGCAGGCGGTCGGTCACACCGGCGCCGGCTTTCCAGTCTGCGCAGCAACTGGCCACCACCTCGTCCAGTTCCAGGTAGCGGGCCACCGGGTCCGGCCGGTGGATACGCGCAATGTCCAGCACGTCGTCCACGATCTGGTCAAGCCGCTCGGCGTTACTGCGGATCATGCCCGTGAGCTGGCGCTGTGGCGCGCTTTCCAGGTCTTCTTCCAGCAGCGCATTGGCCTGGGCAATCGCAGCCAGCGGGTTGCGGATTTCATGTGCCACCGCAGCCGACATGCGGCCCATGGCGGCGAGTTTTTCGGTGCGCACGCGGGCCTCTAGCTCGCGCAGGTCTTCCAGAAACATCACACACAGGCTGTCCATGCTACTTTCGGGCAGGGCCGTCAGGCGGGTGCGCACCCGGATGTGCAGACTGCCACCGGCCAGCAGGGCCAGCGCGATGTCAGCACTCGCGGGGGCCTGGCGTTCCAGGGTTTCGCGGGCCAGCGCGGCCAGCGCCTGCCAGCCCGGCTGCGCCACCAGCATGAAGGGCAAGCCCTGGCCGCCCGGTGTGCCCACGGCCGCCGGCGCCAACATCCGCTGCGCCGCAGGATTGGCCAGCCGCACCACACCGTCGCGGTCCACCACCAGAATGCCTTCGGACAGGCTCTCAATGACCAGCTCGTTCACCCGAACCTGGGTCTGGGTGGCCAACTGGCTCTGGCGCGCGGCCTGTTCTTCGCGTACCAGTCGGGTCGCCATCTGGTTGGCCAGAAAGGCCTCCACCAACAAACCCGAGGCCACCAGCCCAGCCTGCAAAAAGCGCGCTGAGGGGTCGATTCCGGCGTACTGTGGCAGCGGCCAGGCGGCTTCAGCCAGCAGAAACAGGGTGACCACAGCGGCCGTTGCCAAACCCAGGGTGCGTGAGCCCAGCACCGCCGCCAGCAACACCGGCAGCGCGAACAATGCGGTGTAGTTGATGCCGGCGGACTGTATGAACTGCAGTGTCGCGTAAACCGCCACATCGGCACCGATGGTGATGGGCCATTGCACATCAAAGGTGGTACCCGGCACGGCAGCATGCGAGAGCAGCCGTACCGAAAGGCAGGCCGCCAGATAAACGCTGCACAGCACGATGACGCCCAGCCCGCTGGCAGGAGCCACCATGTAGGCATAGACGTGCAGCAACAGCAGCACCAGCGCGATCATGGCGCGGGCTGTCATGAAGCCGTGCCAGAGCCGGCCAAAAGCCGAATCTTCGTCGCCGGGATTGAAGCTGCGGCCGTTCATTGCGCTACCCATGCCCTGGGGCGCTAGCATTAGTGTTCGGCCTGCCGCCGGTGGTCGCTGCTGCAGTACAGCGCCAGTTTTCCCTGCACGGCATCGCGCGACGGCAAGTGCAGTCCGCAGACCGGGCAGGCCACAATTTCCAGCAGAGGCGGCTCGGGCGGAGGGGTGGCGGCAGCACGCTCCTCGCGGCGCTCGTCGGCATCAGACTTGCGCTGGTTGCGCCAGAGCCACAGGCCGGCCAGCACTACCAGCACAACGACCAGGTACTTCATACGCTGCGGCTCAGAACGACTTCCAGCACAAAACGTGAACCCACATACGACAGCAGCAGCAGGCCACTGCCGGTATACAGCACCCGTACTGCCTTGCGGCCACGCCAGCCAAAACGTGCGCGGCCAAGCAGGAGCACCGCGAAAGTGATCCACGAAAGCACCGAGAAGATGGTCTTATGGTCCCAGTGCCATACCTTGCCCGAGCCGTACAGCGATTCAGAGAAGAGCAGGCCGGCCAGCAGCGTGGCCGACAGCAGAACGAAGCCGGCGCTGACGAAGCGGAAAGTCAACCTCTCCAGCGTCAGCAGGGGCACCCCGGCGCCGTCGTTGGCGGCCAATCGCATGGTTTTTTCCGCCCGTGTCATGAGCCAGGCGTTGACGACGGCCGCCGCAAACAGGCCATAAGAGGCAATACCCAGCAACCAGTGCAGTGGCAGCCACGGCGATTTGCTTTCATGCAAGGGGGTACCGGGGAACAGCATCGCCAGTAGCACGGTTGCAGCACCCAGCGCGGCGAGCCAGCCGGCCCGCAGCTGCGGAAACACCTGTCGCTCCACTCCGTAGACGGCCAGCACCAGCCAGGCCGTACCCGACAGTGCTGGTGCAAAGCCGAAGCGCGGCGTGGTCCCCAGAAAGCTGCTGCCCAGTGCCAGCGCGTGCAGCAGCCAGGCGACCAGCAGCACGCGCTGCGCGGTCTGGCTGCCCATCCGCTGCCCGGCGAAGGTCGGCGCGGCATAGACCAGTGCGGTGATGTAGGCCAGCACCCAGCCCCAAACGGGTCCGACAGATAAAATCATGGCCACAGTTTATCTTTTTGCTCCCTTCAGCCGGAGTCTTTATCCATGGCCTCCGCCCTTACCGACAAACTTTCGCGCCTCGTCAAGGAGATGCGGGGCCAGGCCCGTATCTCCGAATCCAACGTGCAGGACATGCTGCGCGAGGTCCGCATGGCGCTGCTGGAGGCCGACGTGGCCTTGCCGGTGGTGCGCGACTTCATTGCCCGCGTGAAAGAAAAAGCGCTGGGCCAGGAAGTGCTGGGCTCGCTGTCGCCGGGGCAGGCGCTGGTAGGCATCGTCAACCGCGAACTCGCCGCCACCATGGGCCAGGGTGTCAGCGACATCAACCTCGCCGCCCAGCCGCCGGCGGTGATTTTGATGGCCGGCCTGCAGGGCGCCGGAAAAACCACCACTACCGCCAAGCTGGCCAAACACCTGATCGAGCGGCGCAAGAAAAAAGTGCTGACCGTCTCCGGCGACGTCTACCGGCCGGCCGCCATCGAGCAGCTCAAGACCGTGACCAAGCAGGCCGGCGCCGAATGGTTTCCCAGCACGCCCGACCAGAAGCCGGTGGACATTGCCCATGCCGCGCTGGATTACGCGCGTAAACATTATTTTGATGTGCTGCTGGTCGATACCGCCGGCCGGCTGGCGATTGACGAAGCGCTGATGCGCGAGATCAAGGAGCTGCATGCGGTGCTGAACCCGGTCGAGACGCTGTTTGTGGTGGACGCCATGCAGGGCCAAGACGCGGTGAATACCGCCAAGGCCTTCAGCGAGGCGTTGCCGCTCACCGGCATCATCCTGACCAAGACCGATGGCGACTCGCGCGGTGGTGCCGCACTGAGCGTGCGGCAGATCACCGGCGCGCCGATCAAGTTTGCCGGTACCAGCGAGAAGATCGACGGGCTCGAAGTGTTTGATGCCGAACGCCATGCGGGCAGGGTGCTGGGCATGGGCGACATTGTGGCGCTGGTCGAGCAGGTCGCGGCCGGCGTGGACATGCGCGCCGCCGAAAAACTGGCAGCCAAGGTCAAGAGCGGTGCCAGCTTTGACCTGAACGACTTTTTGGGCCAGATCCAGCAGATGAAGCAGATGGGTGGCCTCTCCAGTCTGATGGACAAGATGCCCAGCCAGATGATGGCCAAGGCGGGCCAGGTGGACATGGACAAGGCCGAAAAAGACATCCGGCGCAAGGAAGGCATTATTTGCAGCATGACCGCGCTGGAGCGGCGCAAGCCCGAACTGATCAAGGCCACCCGCAAGCGCCGCATCGCTGCCGGTGCCGGTGTGCAGGTTCAGGAAGTGAACCGGCTGCTTAACGAATTCGAGCAGATGCAGGGCATGATGAAAAAGATGAAGGGCGCCGGCATGATGAAGATGATGAAGCGCATGGGCGGCATGAAGGGCATGCCCAAGATGCCGTTTTAAGGCATCAGCTGATCAAGTCCAGCGTAGCCGGCAGCTGTGCAAACGCGGCCACGGCCGCCTCGCCTTCCAGCTCTCCCAGCTTTTCCAGCGTGTCTATTTCGGCAAGGTCGGCATAGCCCAGGCTGAAGTTGCGAAAACGCCGCTGCGCCAGCGGCCCGTGGTGCAGGATTCTTACCTGGCTGTGCCGCGTGTCGCGGGAAATGCGCTCCATCAGCGCCTCGATATGCGAGGGCTTGCCTTCGAGTTGCTGGCAAAAACGCAGGCCATCGAAGACCAGCAGGCCGGTAATCTCCATCTGCTGGTTGGCAATGCGTGCGGCTTTCGCAATCTCGGCGACCACGCCGCTGGCGGGGTCGCCCTCCAGAATACTGACGTAAAGAATTTCCAGCAGGCGTTCTGTTTTTTGGGGCATGGCGGGCGAATATAGCCAGCGCCCACTGTAGCGTCAATGTCAAAAGACATGCAGGGCTGGTGCAGAATCAGTCCGCATGACCCGTGTCGTTCCGCCCCCTCCCGCTACCGTGTGCCCACCGCAATGCAGCGACTGCCGGCTGCGAAAAACCGGCGCCTTCCTGCCAGTCACGGCCGAGGAGCTGGCCTTCATCCAGTCCTACCGGCAGAGCACCTCCACCCGTCTTGCACGCGGCACACTGATTCACGAGCATGCGCCCAACGGCAAACTGTTCACGCTGTATGCGGGCTGGGCTTTTCGCTACAAAACGCTGAGCGATGGCCGCCGGCAGATTCTCAATTTCCTTTTGCCCGGCGACTTTATTGGCCTGCAGCAGGAATTTGCCGGAGTGGCGGTGCACGGCGTTGAAGCGCTGACCGACATCTCCTTGTGCGAGTTTCCGCGCGATGGGCTGTGGGATTTGTTCCGCACCTATCCCAACCTGGGCTACGACATCACCTGGCTGGCCACGCGGGAGGAGGGCATTGTGGACAGCACGCTGTTGTCGGTCGGCAAGCGTACCGCGATGGAGCGTATTGCCATGCTGCTGCTGCACCTGTACCGGCGGCTGGACCGGCTGGGCTTGACAGAAAAAGGCTCGGTGGAGTTTCCGATTACCCAGCAGCACATCGCCGACAACCTGGGGCTGTCGCTGGTACACACCAACAAAACACTCAAACGCCTGTCGGCCCTGGGCTTGCATGAGCTGCGCAGCGGCCGGCTCTGGCTGCACAACCCGCGTGCCCTGCAGACCCTGGCCGACTACTACGACGGGCCGGTACCGCAGGTACCTTTGTTATGAAGTCGCAGGTACCTTTGTTATGAAGCGCTGGTTTCCAGCGTCAGCACCTCGCCACGCAGCAGCCGCTGCGGCGCATCGGTAATACGCACATCCACCATCTGGCCCACCAGGCGCTGCGGGCCCGTCAGTACCACCGCGCGGTTGCATTCGGTCCTGCCAAAAAGCTCATTCGGGCTTTTACGCGCCGGGCCTTCCACCAACACCCGCTGCACCGTACCCAGCCGGCTGGCACTGATGCGGGTGACGTTCTCATCCAGCGTGGCCTGTAGCTGCTGCAGCCGGGCCAGTTTCACCGCGTGCGGCGTGTCGTCGTGCAGATTGGCTGCCGGCGTGCCGGGGCGCGGGCTGAAGATGAAGCTGAAGGAGCTGTCGTAACCCACATCGGTTACCAGCTTCATCAGTTTGGCGAAGTCCTCGTCGGTTTCGCCAGGAAAACCCACGATGAAGTCGCTAGACAGCGACAGCTCCGGCCGGATGGCGCGCAGCTTGCGCACGGTGGACTTGTATTCCATCGCGGTGTAGCCGCGTTTCATTGCCATCAGAATCCGGTCGCTGCCGTGCTGCACCGGCAGGTGTAAATGGCTGACCAGCTTGGGGACCCTGGCGTACACATCGATCAGCGCCTGGGTAAATTCGTTCGGGTGGCTGGTGGTGTAGCGGATACGCTCGATTCCCGGAATCTCGGCCACGTATTCGATCAGCGTGGCGAAGTCGGCAATCTCCACGGCACTGGTGACGTTCGATATCTTGTCGCCCATCTTGCCGCGGTAGGCGTTGACGTTCTGGCCCAGCAGGGTGACTTCCTTCACACCCTGGTCGGCCAGTCCGGCCACTTCCACCAACACATCCTCGAACGGCCGGCTCACTTCTTCGCCGCGGGTGTAGGGCACGACGCAGTAGCTGCAGTATTTGGAGCAGCCTTCCATGATCGAGACGAAGGCGGTTGCACCCTCTACCCGGGCCGGCGGCAGGTGGTCGAACTTCTCAATCTCTGGAAAAGTGATGTCCACCTGCGGCTGGCGCAGCCGCTGGCGCGCGTTCAGCAGTTCGGGCAGGCGGTGCAGGGTCTGCGGGCCGAACACCACGTCTACATAGGGCGCACGCGCAATGATGGCAGCGCCCTCCTGGCTGGCTACACAGCCGCCCACGCCGATCTGCACGCCCTTGGCCTTCAGGTGCTTGATGCGGCCCAGATCGCTGAAAACCTTCTCCTGCGCTTTTTCGCGCACCGAGCAGGTGTTGAACAAAATCAGGTCGGCCTCGTCGACATTCTGCGTGGCCTCATAGCCCTCGGCGGCGTGCATCACGTCTACCATCTTGTCCGAGTCGTACTCGTTCATCTGGCAACCGAAGGTCTTGATGAAAACTTTTTTGGTCATAAGTAAATCGCTATTAATTAAATAGCAATAAGTTGAATTCCGGCGCCGGCCATGGGCGCTTATTGCTTTGGAAACGACGGAAGGAGGTGGTATGGCGTCTTGCCGTCGTCCTGGGGCGCTGCACTTTCGCTGGAACCCCAGGAGAAATTGAAGAACGACGGGCGGCTGGCCCGCTCTTCCTCAGCGCTCAGAATCCAGACTTCATGCAGCTGGCCCTGCGGGTCGCGCAGGAAAAACACCGGCACTTCCAGCCCGACCAGGGTGCCGGACATCGCCAGCATGTTGCTGTTATTGCGGATACGCGCGCCGGGCGACAGTTGTTCGGCTTTGCCGTTCAGCAGCACCTGCGGTGGGGCAGTCACCACCAGAGTGCCGCGCTGCACGCCTTTTGGAAAGCTGCGCACGGCTGTTTGCGCCAGAGCGCTCGCAGACAGCAGCGCACCAGCCAGCGCCCATACGGCGAGGCGGTAGCGTGGCGGGGGAGAGGCGGCAAGCGGGCTGCAGCGGGTCATGGTGTCTTCCAGAGGCTGAATGCGCCCGATTTTAACGTCCATGCCGCCACAGCGTGGGGTCACGGCGGCATTGCCATCAAAACCCGGGCTTGTCTTTCCAGCCCGATGCCCCCAGCAGAATGATTTGCAGCTGCTGCACAAAGCGCTGGGTCATCTCGGCCTCCAGCAAGGGGTGCTCGGCCGGCAGGTCGAGGATTTCCGGGGCGGCCGCCAGCATGCTGGTGGCGATCAGCCCACACACCAGTTGCAGGCTGGCGGTGGACATCTCGGGGAACAGGCCCAGCCGGCGGATGTCCTGCGCCATCTCGTTGGTGAAATGGCTCACGTGGTTGCGAATCGCCATGCGCAGGATGCGGCTGCCCCCGGCGCGTTCACTGGAGACGAACAAGAACTGCAACCGGTTTTGCAACACGTACTGGTGGTAGACCTGCACCGACTGCCGCAGCACATCGCTTTGGCGCGCATTCGGCTGGCGCGCCTCGCGCAGCAGGCGCCGCAGCGTGATGCCCACCTCTTCCACCAGCGCCAGGCCCAACTCGTCGGTGCTGCGAAAGTGGCGGTAGAAGGCGTTGGGCGCCACACCCGCCTCGCGGGCGATCTCGCGGATGCCCAGGCTGGTGAAGCTGCGGCCTTCGCCAATCAACGTCAGCGCCGCCTGCAGCAGGTTGCTGCGCGTCAAATCCTTGCGCTCGGTGCGCGTCAAGTCCTCTTTGGTCTTGCGGCGAAGGACGGCGGGGGCGGGCATGGGCAGGGCTTGGGCGTTTTCTGTGTACACCCGAGTGTGGCACCCGGATGGGGTTTTCCGCTGCTTTTCTCTTGGCAATTAGAGCATGGGCACTAGACCCGATCCAGCTTGGTTGCAATTTAGTGTACAACTGTACACAATCCGCAGCAACGACCACTCGAGGCTTTCTGATGACCGATTCTTACCTTGGCTTTGCCAATTCCGGCCTGGGCTCGCGCCTGGTGGCGGCGCTGGGCCTGCCCCAGCCCCTGCCGCTGGAGCGTTACCGGCCTGACCAGCCGGTTGTCAAAGGCACGGTGCTGCTGGGCGCCGGTGGTGCCCCCCAACTGCTTGGCGCGCTGGCCCGGTGCTGCAAGTCCATGGCGGTCCAGACCGTGGCGCACCGCAGCGTGCCCCAGTGGACCCAGGCCGCCGGCCAGGCGGGTTTGATGTCCGGGCGCTGGGGTCTGGGCGACCAGCCCGGCGAGAAGGTCAAGGCGCTGGTATTTGACGCGACGGGCCTGCAGTCCAGCGAAGAAACCGATGCGCTGTACCAGTTCTTTCACGACGCTGCCCGCTCGGTGCTGCCTTGCGGCCGCGTGGTGGTCTTGGGCCGGCCGCCGGAAGCCTGCGCGTTGCCGCGCCAGGCCACCGTCCAGCGCGCCCTGGAAGGGCTGACCCGCGCATTGGCCAAGGAACTCAAACGTGCCATCACCGTGCAACTGGTCTACGTGGCCGAGGGCGCTGAAGACCAGCTGGAGAGCACGCTGCGCTTTTTGCTGTCGCCGCGCTGTGCCTACGTGTCGGCGCAGGTCATCCGGGTGGGCGTGCCGGCATCGGGCCAGGCTGAGGCCATCGACTGGGCCCAGCCGCTGGCTGGCAAAAAAGTGCTGGTCACAGGCGCTTCCCGCGGCATTGGTGCTGCCATCGCCGAGCTGATGGCGCGGGATGGCGCCCAGGTCATTTGCCTGGACGTGCCTCAGGCACAAGCGGGACTTGACGAGATCGCAACGCGACTGGGCGCCAAGGCGTTAGCGCTGGACATCGGCGCCAAAGAGGCGCCGCAAGCGCTGGTGGACGCCGCGCTGGCCGACGGCGGCTGGGACGTGGTGGTGCACAACGCCGGCATCACCCGCGACAAAACCATCGCCAACATGAAAGAGCACTTCTGGCATTCGGTGGTCAACGTCAACCTGTCCACCCAGGAGCGCATCAACGAGGCGCTGGTGGCGTCGGGCGCGCTCAAGGCCGCCGGGCGCATCGTCTGTGTGTCGTCCATCTCCGGCATTGCCGGCAACCTGGGCCAGACCAACTACGCCTTGTCCAAGGCCGGTGTCATCGGCATGGTGCAGAGCCAGGCCCCGGTGCTGGCGCACAAGGGCATCACCATCAACGCCGTGGCGCCGGGTTTCATCGAAACCCAGATGACCGCGGCAGTGCCGATGGCTATCCGCGAGGCGGGACGCCGTATGAATTCCATGGGCCAGGGCGGCCAGCCGGTGGACGTGGCCGAGGCCATCGCCTGGCTGGCCTCGCCGGCGTCGGGTGGTTTGACCGGCAACGTCGTGCGGGTGTGTGGCCAAAGCCTGATCGGCGCCTGAGCATGAAAACGCTGGAAATCACCCGCGCGCCGGGGCTTGCCACCACCTTCGTGAGGGCGGTCCGCAGCGGTTCCAAGCGGCCGGGCGCACTGGCGGCGTTGCCCCCGGTGACCTTGGTCATGCCTCGCGTGGTGGTGGACAGCGCGCATGTCGCCCGTTATGGCGCGATCTGCGGCTTCAAGCCGGCCGACGGCGTGCCGCTGATTTACCCGCAGATGCTCACCTTCCCGCTGGTTACCCACTACATCAGCTCGCCCGACTGCCCGTGGCCCGCGTTGGGCACGGTGCACCTGGCCAATGCCATCACCCAGCACCAGCCGCTGCACGCCGGTGACGCCGTGCGGGTGGAGTTGCAGACCGGCGATGTGTTTGCGCACGAAAAAGGCCAGGTGTTCAACCTGAACCTGCGCATCCTGCGCGGCGACGCGCTGGTCTGGACTGCCACACAGACCCTGCTGCGCGTCGGTGTGAAGCCCGCCTCCGGCGCGCCCTATGCTGGCCAGATTGAACTGGACGCACCGCTGTCCTGCCAGGCCGAGTTTGTGGCCCCCGCCGATCTGGGGCGCCGCTACGGTGCGGTCTCTGGCGACCGCAACCCAATCCACCTGACGGCGTTCACCGCCAAGCTGTTCGGCTTCAAGCGCGCCATTGCGCACGGCATGTGGACGAGTGCACGGGCTACCGCCTGCCTGCTGCCGTCGCACCCGCTGGAACAGGCTGCGCTGAACGTCGAGTTCAAAACCCCGTTGTTCCTGCCGGGTAAGGGCACGCTGTGGACCCACCGTGCCACCAACGGCGCCCTGTTCGAGGTGCGCGACGGCAAAGGCCAAAAACCCCATCTACGCGGCCAGCTCAGTTTCTGACGCAACCGCTACTCCCTCACTGACGTATTTCCATCTTCAGGAACCACACCATGACCACTGTTCGCCGCGTCGCCATTCTTGGCGGCAACCGCATCCCCTTCGCCCGTTCGAACACGGTGTATTCGCATGTGTCCAACCAGGACATGTTGACTGCCACGCTGCAAGGCCTGGTCGACCGCTTCAACCTGCACGGCGAGCGCCTGGGCGACGTGGCCGCAGGCGCGGTGATGAAACACTCGCGCGACTTCAATCTGGTGCGCGAATGTGTGTTGTCCACCACGCTGGCCCGCGAAACCCCGGCTTTTGATTTGCAGCAGGCCTGTGGCACCGGTCTGGAGGCGGCCATGCTGGTGGCCAACAAGATTGCGCTGGGCCACATCGAGAGCGGCATTGCCGGCGGTGTGGACACCACCTCCGATGCACCGATCGCACTGAACGAAAAGATGCGCAAGATCCTGCTCGACCTGTCGCGCGCCAAGACCGGTGGCCAGCGTCTGGCCACCGCCCTGCGCCTGCGCCCCGGCATGCTGGTCAAGCCGTCGCTGCCGCGCAATGGCGAGCCGCGCACTGGCCTGTCCATGGGCGAACATGCTGAGCAGATGGCCCGCACCTGGAACGTCCCCCGCGAAGCGCAGGACGAACTGGCCCTGAAGAGCCACCAGAACCTGGCCAAAGCCTAC
>JAZKCX010000196.1:17026-18306 GCA_040387875.1 Pseudomonadota bacterium
TCCATCTGCGCTGCCGGCGGTCAAGGCGTCGTCGCCATCATTGAAAGGTAATCCCAGTGCTGCAATACAAAGCCCCCTTGCGCGACATGCGCTTTCTCCTCAACGAAGTGCTGGACTACCCAGCTCACTACGCTGGCCTCTCCAATGGCGCGGAGGCCACACCCGAGATGGTGGACGCGATCCTGGAAGGCGCAGCCACGCTGTGTGAAGAAGTGCTCTCTCCACTGAACGCCACGGGTGATCAAGAGGGTTGCCATCTGAAAGACGGCATCGTCACCACCCCCAAGGGTTTCAAAGAGGCCTACGCCGAGTTCGTCGCCGGCGGCTGGCAAGGTTTGTCTTTCCCGGTCGAGTACGGCGGCCAAGGCCTGCCGATGTCTCTCAACCTCTTCAAGTCGGAGATGATGGGCGCAGCCAACTGGGCATTCACCATGTACCCGGGCCTGAGCATCGGCTGCATCAACACCATCTTGCAGTTTGGCACCGAAGAGATCAAAAACCGTTACCTGCCGCGCCTGGTCTCCGGCGAGTGGACTGGCACCATGTGCCTGACCGAACCCCAGTGCGGCACTGACCTGGCCCAGGTCAAGACCAAGGCCGAGCCCCAGCCCGACGGTAGCTACGCCGTCACCGGCACCAAAATTTTCATCTCGTCCGGTGACCACGACCTGGCTGAGAACATCGTCCACATCGTGTTGGCCCGGCTGCCCGGCGCGCCGTCGGGCACGCGCGGCATTTCGCTGTTCGTCATTCCCCGCAACCTCGTGGCCGCCGACGGCACCCTGGGCGAACGCAACCGGGTGAACTGCGGCTCTCTGGAGCACAAGATGGGCATCGCCGCCAACGCCACGGCGGTGTTGAACTTTGACGGTGCAACCGCTTACATGATCTCCGAGCCCAACAAGGGCCTGGAGGCGATGTTCACCTTCATGAACACCGCCCGGGTGGGCACCGCCATCCAGGGCGTCGCCCACGCGGAGTTGTCGTTCCAGGGCGCATTGCCGTACGCCAAAGAACGCCGCTCCATGCGTGCGCTGTCGGGCAAAAAAGAGCCACAGCACAGCGCCGACGCGCTGATCTGGCATCCCGATGTGCGCCGCATGCTTTTGACCCAAAAAGCCATCGCCGAAGGCGGCCGGGCCATGGTCTACAGCGCGGCCAAGATCGCCGACAAAATGTTCAATGCGGTCGCCGAAGGCAAGCCAGAAGCCTACGAACACCACGACAACGAACTGGGGTTCTACACCCCCATCTTGAAAGGCTTTTTGACCGAAATGGGT
>JAZKCX010000197.1:0-13691 GCA_040387875.1 Pseudomonadota bacterium
AAGCGGTAGCGGCTGGCAGCGGTAAAGCCGCTGGTGCCGTCGGCCTGCACATAAACCACGCCGTCTTTGGCGTACCAGCGGCCGCTGAATTCGACCTTGCTGCCGCCGCCGTCGTAGCTCCAGTTGCCACCGCCGCCAGCCGAGCGCACGGTCTGCATGATGCGGCCGGAAGCGTCAAATTGCAGTACGCGCACCGTGCTGAACGAGGCAAAGTTGGCGCCGCCGCTGTTGATCTGTTTTTCGTTGATCCAGCGGCCCACCAGCCGGCCATCCACCTGGCCGCCCGTTGCACCGGTCTGGGCTGCCGGTGCAGCGCCCGCGCCGGTGCGCACAAACTGGGCGGGGCGGCTGACGACCTGGCCGGTTTGCGGGTTCACCGTGCTCAGGGTGGCGTTGATGCCGCTGCCCTCCAGCCGGCCTTCCAGCCGGGCCACTTCCTGGCCCTGGGACGGCTCCAGCAATTGCAGGCTCAGGCGGCTGCCTTGCTGGCTGCCACGCACGGACAGCTGGATCGCGCCTTCGGTGACCGTGCCGCTGATACGGCTGGCGCCGCCCTGCAGCGTGAGCGTGGTGGTTATGCCGTTGACCTCGCCCTGGTAACTGCCGGCCGCCGTTGGCGTGGCGGATGCCGCAAGCGGCGACAGGGCGGCGGCGAGGGCCAGAAGGGAGAAGGCGGCGGTTCTGCGGTTCATGGTGGACTCCGTGGGTTAGGTGGAGGGCGCTGCTTTTTGCGCCCCTGCCTATCAGACGAGGCCAGATCCCCGGCGGATGCAGGCGATTGAAATTATTTTTTCACCACTTTCCAGAGCTTGCCGCACAGCCCCCGGTACACATATGCCCCGCTGGGCGCCGCCGGCTGGCTTCCCACCGGCTCAATCGACAGCGCCAGCTCGGCGGCGGCAGAGAACATTTCTTCCGAGGTTTTGGGCAGCGCCACACTGGCAAAGTCTGCAGCCGGCGCCGGGCCGACCGGCTTGGCCACGCCGGCGGCGTCTATGGTCCACAGGTACAGCGTGCTGCCCTCGGGCACCACTACGGGCCGCACCCGTTTGAGGTCTAACACCTTGCCCTGGCGCAGGCTGGAGATGATCAGCCCGGTTTTGCCGTCGGCCGTGGCCAGCACACCCACATAGCTTTGCGGCAACTGGGTGTCTTCGCCCGAGACCGGTACCTGCGTGGGCAGCAGGTTGGGCACCAGTATGCCCATGAACAAACCCAGCGCCAGCGCGCCGGCGGGCACCGGCGACAACAGCCGCTGCAGCCAGCCCATCAAGGCCGAGGGTGTTGCCACAGGCGCGGCGGCCTGTGCGCCAAAAGCGCGCTGCTCAATGCGCTGCAGCACCTGGGCGCTGGGCCGGACGGGGGCCAGGCTTTCGGCCAGCGGCTGCAGGCGCTGCTGCCACTCGGCGACGTTGTCGCGCGCCATCGGGTGTTTCAGCAGCACGGCCTCAAAACGCCGGCGCGCCGGCCCGGCCAGCGTGCCCAGCACATAGGCGGCGGCAAGCTGGTCAACGGTTTCAGGATGGTGGTACCACTTCTTCATGCCAGTTGTGCTCCACCCATGCAGTCTTTCAGGCGCAGCAGGCTGCGGCGCACCCAGGCCTTGATGGTGCCCAGCGGGTGCCCCAGCCGCGCGGCCAGATCCACATGCGTCAGGCCCTCGTAGTAGGCCAGCATTACTACCTGGCGCGGCGCATCGTCCAGCCGCTCCATGCATTTGCCCAGGCGCTGGTCGGACTCGACCGCCAGCAGCTGCTCCAGCGGCGTGGCATTTTCGTCGGCCACGTCGTGCTGGTGCTCCTCGCCGTCGGCGTCCTGCCACTGCAGCGGCACTTCGGGGCGCTTGCGGCGCAGTACATCAATGGCGCGGTTGCGTACCATGGCGGTGAGCCAGGCCATGGGCTGGGTCTGCACGGCAGGGTACTGGCCAGCGCGGTTCCAGAGGTTCACAAACACCTCCTGCAACACGTCTTCGGCGGCGGCCCGGTCACGCATCATGCGGTCGGCCACGGCCAGCAGGCGGGAAGACGTTGCACCATAGAGCGCGGTGAGCGCCTTCTGGTCTTTCAGGGCAATGCGGCTGAGCAAGGCGCCAATCTGCGCGCTGTCTTCGGACATGGTGAACTCCCCCGGATCTGTTTTTTCGCATTATCTGCCACCGGCCGTTTTTGTAACAGCCTTGAGCAGTGCAATCGGCTGGCCCGAGGACTCGGCGAACTTGTCACGGATTTCGTCAAAGCTGGCCAGCCGCACATCGTCAAAATCGCCCCAGCGCAGGGGTGGCGGCAGGTCGCCGTAGACCTCGGTGGGTGCGTGCATGCAGGCGAAATCGTGCGCGGCATTCAGCTTGAATTTGCCCTTGCCCGGAACGCTGATGGCCTGGCCGGCCTCGATGCGCGGATCGCGCACAAAACGGTTGGGGTAAATGCGCTGGATCGCCTTGGTCTCCGGGTTCTGCGCGTAGCAATACAAATACCCGGGCGCCAGCGCCGCCACCCGCACCGTAGCCAGCGACGGATCGGTCTTGTCGGGCTGCACAAAAAGTTGTGCGGGCGCGGCCGCCGGGGCGGTGGCTGCTGCTGGCGCGCCACTGCGTGGCAGCGGCGCCAGCGGGCCACGCGGTACTGGCTGCGTGACAAAGCGGCGGAAAAACGCGGCGTCCAGTGGCCCCTCCGCCGCCAGACCCAGCGCACGGCGGTAGGCGGCCAGCGCACTGCCGAAGTTTTTGCTGGCCCGGCCATCCAGCGCGCCGTCGTAGTAGCGGCGCTCACGCAGGCGCTCCTGAATAAAGCGGGTGCGCTCGCTGTCGTCCATGGAGAAAAACCAGTCGTCCATTTCGCGCAGCACTTCGGGGTTGTCGTCGGCCACGCCCAGGCACTGCCAGTAGGGCGCACGAATCAGCTTGCCGACCAGTTCCACCGCGGCAAGCTCGACCATGTTGCGCGCTGCCTGGGCGTTGCCTTCGGCGCGCGCTGCAGAAAATGCAAACACCGCGTTGGCGCCCAGAATGCGCGCCTCGCCGTCGCCGGCGCTGTTGTCGCGCTGCGCGACCACGGTGGTGTTTTTCGACACCACGCCGGGCACCACGCTGAAGGTGCTGGTTTCCACCATGGCGGCGTCAAAACCCAGCACCGAAAACTTGGTTTCGGCACCAAAACGCACACCAAACGCCCGCTCGACCACCACGCCAAAACTGCTCGATTCTTTCTTGACGTTTTCGTCAAGCTGGCTGATGGTGCCGCGGATGTTGTGTTCGGGAATGGCGGCAAAGGCGCTGAGTTTTTGCGCCTGCTGCAGCAGTTGCGCCAGGTTCTGCTGGTCGCCACCAAACACCGAGAGCCGCACCGCCCGCGAGCGGCGGGTCATGTCCGACACGGCCGAGGTCAGCATGTCGCGCGCGCTGACGGGCACCTTGGTGGTGGCATCGCGCAGTTCTTCCATCATCAGCGTCACGTCGCGGGTGCCGCTGGCAAACATCAAATCGTCCATGCAGCGCAGCGCGGGCGTGAAGTTGGTGATGTTGCGCTGGCTGCGGTCGACCGGGTTCTGCGTGGCGCGAACCTGTTCTGCGGCTTTGGGCAGGGTGCTGTTGCAGGCGGCCAGCAGGGCGGTGACGCAAAGGGCAAGGGCGGTACGTTGGAACATGGTGCTTCTCCAAAAGGGGGGCAGGACGGGGTTTTGGTGTGTCTTGCCTTTACAGACGAGTCCCGATGCGGTTTGGATGCAGCCACCCGCAAAAAACTTTGCAAATAAAAAGCCCCGCCGGTGGGCGGGGCTGGGGGCAAGCTGTGTTCTGCGGCTCAGCGGGTCTTGGGGAACCCGAATTCGCGCCAGGTATCGGCACCGGTGTTGGTGTCCAGAATCCATTTGTCCTGCTGGGTGTCGTACTGCACCTTGGTGATGCCGCGGGGCTTTGTCGGGCCGGCGCCGTTGATGCCAATGCACTTGTCGCGGTTGCCGCCCAGGTCGTCCACCCGCAGGGTCCAGCCAAAGTCGCAATCGGCGGCCACACGCTGGGGCTTCTCGCAGCGGATGCCGCGCCCACCCGCCACCGTATCGCCATCGCTGAACGGGGCTTCGCAGGCTACGCCGCGCTGCTTGTTGGCGGTGGGGCTGAAGAAGGCGCCTTCGGGCAACACGTATTCCCGGCCACCCGCATGGGTGAACTTGTCTTTGCCGGTGGGGAACTCGCCGCGTGTCCAGCCGGTTTGCGGGTCGCCGGGCAACAGGGCGGGGGTGGGTGCAGCGCCGCGAACCTGGGTTTTGATGTCGCTGCAAAAGTCGGGGCCGTTTTGCACAATGACGTGGTTGACGCTGAAGCGGCTCAGGCAGGTGGACTCGCGCTCGATGGGCGCGGTGTTTTTGTAGCAAACCAGGTTGCGGCTGCCGTTGCTGATTTCAGCGGTGCTGCCTGCGGGGCATTTCACGCCTTGCTGCTCGCCGGCAACGGCAGCAGTGGGAGCGAACATGGTTACGGTGGTGGCAATCAGGCCGGCGATGAGTGCGGAAGTCTTGATCATGGTGGTTCTCCAGTAAAAGTTAAAAAGGCTCAGGGTTGAAAACTTGTTCGGCGCCTGCTTTGTTTTTGCGCCTCACACTTCAAAGACGAGCCTGTTCACGCCACGGATGCAGCGGATGCAAAATAATTTTTTGCCGTCCGATTTCTGCGCCCGGAAACGGCAACGGGCCTCGTGAGAGGCCCGCTGGAGGGGGAGAAACAGGTGGCGCCAACCACCACGTCTGACGCCGATTTTTGCCAGTTTCAGGCTATTTCAAGCATTAAACTGGCCTGTAGCCGGCGTCGAATAAGCCTGGTTAGCTATATTTTCAGTAGCGTTTAACCCAGGCCGCGCACATCCTGCACCGCATCCTGCGCCATGGCCCGGCTGAGATCGGCCATCACCCGGCCGTCCATCAGCGCGACCGACCAGATTTGTGCGTCGGACGCTGCCGCACGGCGCGCGCCTTGCCAGCGCGTGGTCTGGCTCCGCAGTTGCTGCACCAGCCGGCGCAGTGGCCCGGCCAAAAGCGCCAGCCCGGCAAAGGCCACGCTCCACAACACAATCCACGCAGCCAGCAGATGGCCTTCGGTCCAGTTGCCAATAATCTGGTTCGCCGCCACCAGCAGGGCCGACACCACCGCCGCCAGCAACAAAGTGGCAACACCCCGGCCGGTGGGCGTGACCGGGTGCATGGCGCGGTCGGTCACGGCGGCTGCACGCGCAACGCCCAGCGGCAGGGCGGGAAAATGGGTTTGTACAAAGCTGGCCATGGTGAACTCCCTTGAGTGGATGTAACGACTCCATACTAGGGTAAACATCAGTACGATTCAAATTTAGAGTTGTGATGCAGGTTATTCATACTGATAATGAATTGACCTTCGCCACCTACCATGCACACGCCCAACTTTCGCACCCTGGACCTGAACCTGCTGCGGGTTTTTGACGAAATCATGGCCGAGCGCAGCCTGACCCGCGCCGCCCACAAACTGGCGCTGACCCAGCCTGCCGTGAGCAACGCCCTGCGCCGCCTGCGTGAGGTGCTGGGCGACGACCTGGTGCAACGCAGCGGCCAGGGCATGGCACCCACGCCGCGCGGGCTGGCGCTGTGGCCGGCGGTGCGCGACGCACTGCGCCAGCTCGAAGCCCTGCTGGCCCCCGGCGAGTTTGTGCCAGCCGATGCCACCAACACCTTTCTGCTGGCGATGGCCGACGCCACCGCCGCCGACCTGATGCCTGGCCTGGTGGCGGTGATGGCGCGTGAGGCACCGGGCGTGTCGGTACGGGTGCTGCCTCTCACCACCCGCGACCCGCGCCGCCTGCTCGACCAGGAGGCGGCCGATCTGGCCATAGGCTATTTCCCCGCCGTACTGGCCGACCTGACGGCCCGCGCGCAGGCCGGCGAAGCGGTGGGTTTTGCCCACCAGCGGCTCTACGACGGCGAATACGTGTGTGTGATGCGGCGCGGCCATCCGCTGGCGCGCGGGCCGCTCACCCTGGAACGCTACCGCTCGGCGCGGCATCTGCTGGTGAGCTTTTCCGGCCGGCCCTACGGTTTTGTCGACGAAGCGCTGGCCTCGCTGGGCCTGCAGCGCCGGGTGGTGGTTACCGTCAACCAGTTTTTTACTGGCGGCCGGGTGGTGGCCAGCTCGGATTTGCTGGCGGTTTTGCCGCGCCACTTTGTGCCGGTGACCGGCATGGGCGACGCGCTGGTGGTGCGCGAGCTGCCACTTTCCATGCCCATCGTGCATGTCGATGCGTTATGGCACCAGCGCCACCAGCACCTCGCAGCGCACCAGTGGTTGCGCGGCGCAGTGCTTCAGGCCAGCCAGCAGGCGTTTGCAGGCAATGCTTGAGCCGGCAAGTAAGCGCCGGCTTCGCAGACCCGTTTTACAAAATCAGGCCAGCGCCGGGTAGTCGGTGTAGCCCTTTTCGCCACCGCCGTAGAAGGTGGCTTTGTCGGGCGTGTTCAGCGGCGCGTTCAGTTGCAGGCGGCGCACCAGGTCGGGGTTGGCAATGAAGAGCTGGCCAAAGGCCACCAGATCGGCACCCTGCGCCACCGACTGCTCGGCCAGCGCATCGGTGTAGCCGTTGTTGACCATCCAGGCGCCCTTGCCACCGGCCGCGCGGTAGCTGTGGCGCAGCGCGTTGTAGTCGAAGGGTTGGTCGCCCTGCTGGTAATCACGCGGGCCCCCGGTCGCGCCCTCAATCAGATGCAGGTAGGACAAGCCCAGCGGCGCGAGCTGGCGCACCGCGTAGTCGAACAGCGGCTGCGGATGCGGGTCTTTCGCGTCGTTGGCCGGCGTGACGGGCGACAGCCGCAGGCCGACCTTGCCGGCACCGATCTCGGCGGTGACGGCCTGCATGACCTCCAGCAGAAAACGCGCACGGTTTTCCACACTGCCGCCGTAGGCATCGGTACGCTGATTGGACCCTGAGCGCAGAAACTGGTCGATCAGGTAGCCGTTGGCGCCGTGTACCTCCACGCCGTCAAAACCGGCGGCAATGGCGTTGCGGGCGGCGCGTTTGTAGTCTTCAATGATGCCGGGCAGCTCGCCCAGCGCCAGCGCGCGCGGCTCGGAGGTGGCCACGAATTCTGGCGTGCCGTCCTTGATGAGCACGGTCTTGGTTTTGGCGGTGATGGCCGAGGGTGCGACCGGTGCGGCGTTGCCCGGCTGCAAGTCGGTGTGCGAAACGCGGCCCACATGCCAGAGCTGCACCACGATCTTGCCGCCGGCGGCGTGCACGGCGTCGGTCACGCGCTTCCAGCCCGCCACCTGTTCGTCGCTCCAGATGCCGGGCACGTCGGCATAGCCCTGGCCCTGGTGGCTGATGGCAGTGGCTTCGGTCACGATCAGGCCCGCCGTGGCGCGCTGCATGTAGTAGGTGGCCATCAGCGGCGTGGGCACGGCGCCGGGCGCGCGGTTGCGGGTGAGCGGCGCCATCACGATGCGGTTGGCCAACTGCAGGCTGCCGGCCTGGACGGGATCAAAAAGTGTAGTCATGGCCAACAGCGTACGCACAAACCCTAGGCCTTGTTGCCCACACGATGTTGCGATTTGGAGTAGGAAACCGGCCCTGTGACAGGCGTGACGCAGAATGGGCGTCCATGGCTGCCCACCCCATCCCCGTTTTTTCCGAGCGCCGCGTCATTGCGCTGGCGCTGGCGCTCTCACTCGGCGCCGCCATTTCGCTGGGCATCACCCGTTTTGCCTACGGCCTGCTGCTGCCGGCCATGCGGGCGGACCTGGGCTGGTCGTACACGCTGGCAGGGGCCATGAACACCGTCAATGCACTGGGCTACCTGCTGGGCGCACTGGCCACGCCGCGTTTGTTGCAACGCTTCGGGCCGTCGCGGCTGATGCTGGCCGGCGCCTTTCTGGCCAGCCTGTTCATGGGCCTGAGCGGCTTTTTCATTGATGCCGCGCCGCTGCTGTTGCAACGCCTGCTGGCCGGTGTAGCCAGCGCCTTCATTTTTGTGGCCGGTGGCCTGCTGGCGGCGCGGCTGGGCGCGCTGCAGCCGCAGCGCAGCGGCCTCTTGATTGGCCTGTACTACGGCGGCACGGGCCTGGGCATTACGCTGTCGGCCGTGCTGGTGCCCGAGGTGCTGCACGCCGCGCAAGGCCAACCGCACGGCTGGGCCTGGGCCTGGTGGGCGCTGGCACTGGCCTGTATGGCTGCCAGCGTGGTGATGCTGTGGCCAGCCCGGGTGCTGGACGGCATGGCGCAGCCGCCGGCTGCCAGCGGAACATCGGCCCGCGTTTTTCGCTGGCGGCCCATGGGCTATGCGCTGGCGGGTTACGCGCTGTTTGGCGCGGGCTACATCGGCTACATGACCTTTGTGATTGCGCTGCTGCGCGAGCAGGGCGCCAGCGGCACGGAGGTGACGGTGTTTTACGCGCTGCTGGGGCTGGCGGTGGTGGCGTCGTCGCGTATCTGGGCCGGCCTGCTGGACCGCAGCAAGGGCGGCGGCGCGCTGGCGCTGCTGAGTGCCCTGCTGGGCGCAGCCACGCTGCTGCCGGCGCTCACCAGCGCCTGGCCAGCGGTGCTGCTGTCGGGGCTGGTGTTTGGCGGGGTGATGCTGTCGGTGGTGGCCTCGACCACCGCGCTGGTGCGGCACAACCTGCCGCAGGCGCAGTGGGCAGCCGGCATCAGCGCCTTCACCATTGTGTTTGCGGCGGGGCAGATCGTCGGCCCCACCGTGGTGGGCTTTATTGCCGACAGTGCCGGCGGTCTGGCGCGCGGACTGGTGGTGTCGGCCCTGACACTGTGGCTGGGCACGGCGCTGGCCTGGCGGCAAAAGCCGTTGCCGCAACGCTGACGCACGGCCTATCGGACGGCACCGTCCTACAGCACGCAGCGCCGCACACTGATGCCGGCAGTGGTCCCGGTTTCTTAAGATTCCAGCATCAAATGTTGCGGGCTTGCGCCTGCACAAGGAGACCCCCGATGTTGAAATACGCGATTATTTTTGCCGTGATTGCCCTGGTGGCCGGAGCCCTGGGTTTTGGTGGCGTGGCGGCCGGCGCGGCCGGCATTGCCAAAATTCTGTTTGGCCTGTTCCTGGTGATTGCGCTGTTGTTTCTGGTGCTTGCCGCACTGGGTGTAGGCGCGGCAAAAAAGGTGCTGAAGTGAGCCTGGAACAAGGCAACACCCGCCACGCCGCCTTGCGCAACCTGCTGCACAGCCCGCGCCAGCTGTGCCTGCGGGTGCTGGCCGTCACCACCAGTCACTGGTGGCCTGCAGGCCCGGTGCGACCCCATGTTCGCAGCGTGGGCCAGGGCCCCCACCGCAGCAAAAGCACGGGTCAGCGGCTGGTGTTGACTCGCAAAGGGCCAGAATATGAACCAAATACACCCGTAGCCGGCGTGTTTGCTCAATAGTTTGCTATAAAAATAGAATCTCAGGTTTTGTAGCTGGTATCCACCCGGTCCAGCTTGCGAATCAGTGCTGGCCAGGCAAAAGCCCCGCCCATGCCGCCGGTCTGCACCCGCATCGACTCGGCCACGCCCTTGACGATGCGCGGATCGACCTCAGTGAGTTCCACGCCGCCCGATTGCGCGCCAATCTGGATCTGGCAGGTGGTTTCGAAGATGTACATGTTCAAAAATGCGTCGGCAATGGTTTTGCCTGCGGTCAGCAGCCCGTGGTTGCGCAGCATCAAAAAGTTGGCTGTGCCCATGTCGGCCACCAGGCGCGGCTTTTCGTCGTCGCGGAAGGCCACGCCTTCGTAGGCATGGTAGGCCAGCGAACCCAGCACAAAGGTGGATTGCTGCGAGATCGGCAGCACGCCAGCCTTTTGCGCCGCCACCGCCACGCCGGCCCGGGTATGGGTATGCAACACACACTGTACGTCGGGCCGGGCCTCGTGCACCGCGCTGTGAATCACGAAGCCGGCCGGGTTGACCGGAAACTGCGACTCGATCACCTTGTTGCAGGCCTGGTCCACCTTGACCAGCGACGACGCGGTGATTTCGTCAAACATCAGCCCGTAGGGGTTGATGAGGAAGTGGTGCTCCGGCCCCGGCACCCGCGCCGAGATATGGGTAAAAACCAGATCGCTCCAGCCGTACATGGCCACCAGCCGGTAGCAGGCGGCGAGGTCGCAGCGCAACTGCCATTCTTCGGTACTGACGGCGTCTTTGAGCGAGGGGATGTGCATGGGTGTCTCCTGGAGCAATGCCACAGGATAGCCCCGACACAGCCCGCGCGCTGTCAACCAGCGGACGCCCCATGAAAAACGCCGCAGGGCGTTGGCACTGCGGCGTGGGCGAGGCGGCGGTGCCGGCTCAGATCATCGGGAAAATCGGCTGGGGAAACTGCGGGGCTTCTTCCACCGGTTTCTGCAGCACCGGTTGCGCCGGCAACGCGGCGGGCGCTGCCACGGGCGCAGTCGGGGCTTGCTGCGCATCGCCCTGTTCGGCCACAAAGGCCTGGGCCAGTTGCAGCGGATCCACCGGCTTTTGCGCCACCTGCGGGGTGAGCGGGTCGTTGGCACGCATCTCGGCCATGGTGGGTACGGGGTCGAGCGCGGCGAGGGGGCGAACTTCCATGGGCGCACCGGCCGACGCCAGCGACTCTTGCCTGGACTGGTGGTAGGCGAGCATGGTCACGCGGTGGTGCTCGGCGGCCAGCGCCTGGTAACGTTTGGTGCGGGCTTCGGCCTCGGCGGTGAGGCGCTGGTCGGTATCGTTCCAGAAATAGATGCCGGCCACCAAGCCGCCCACCAGCGCAATCGGGTTGGCGGCGGTCGCCAGCACCAGCAGGTTGTTGACGGCCGCGCCGCCAAAGGTGGCGTTCATCGAGCGCAGCGTGCTTTTACGTTCTTCTTCCGGCAGGCTGTTGGCCCACTGGGTCATGCCCATTTTGGCAGCGGTCATCATCAGAATGCCGACCGGCGAGGTCGGCATGATGGGGTTGAGTTCCACGCCGCCCGCCGCCAGCACGCCCAGGGTGGACATGCCGTCGGCAAAGGCCGATGCGGCGGCCTGGTCGCTCACGGCAATGGGTGCGGTGGCCGTGGTGGTTACGGGCGCCGGGGCGGCTTCCGGCAGCTTTTCTACCAGCGGCGCGGCTTGCACCACGGCCTCGGCCACCGGCGCAGGCGTGGCGGCCGGCTCAGCTACCGGCGCCGCTGGGGCAAAACCGGGGGCGTCGGACTGAACAATGTCGGCCTCAATCACCGCAGACGCCAGCACCAGCGGTGCTTCAACGCCTTGCACACTCAGCGACAGGCAGGCAATGCAGGCAGCAGAAACAAGAGAATGAACGAGCTTCATGGGCGTCTTTCGAAAAGGGTGAGCGAAGCGTTTCGTATTAAGCCTTTACCCTTAACCGCCGGTCAATACAACGGCGGTTACGGAGAGCAAGTTAGTACGTCTTCCGTGATATTTTCGCCGCACTGTCTGGTAACTCTTTGTTCGATGAAGGGCATTTCTGTGCCGCTTCTCGCGGCTTTGGTGCACTACAGTGGGTAGCCCGCGCCAACACGCCAGGCGACTGGCGCCGTAAAATAAGGGTTTGGCCTGTGTGGTGCAGTCAACACAGTGCCAGGGCCGCTGGGCCCCTGCGGCGGCAGCACACCGCCAACCCCAAGAGAAACCGCCATGATCTACCCGCAGGAATTTGATGTGATCGTTGTTGGCGGTGGCCACGCCGGCACCGAAGCGGCGCTGGCGGCGGCGCGCATGGGCGCCAAAACGCTGCTGCTGACCCACAATATCGAAACGCTGGGCCAGATGAGCTGCAACCCCAGCATTGGCGGCATCGGCAAGGGGCACCTGGTGAAAGAGGTCGATGCGCTGGGCGGCGCCATGGCAGCCGCTACCGACGAAGCCGGCATCCAGTTCCGCATTCTTAATTCCAGCAAGGGCCCGGCCGTGCGCGCCACCCGCGCCCAGGCCGACCGGATTCTGTACAAGGCCGCCATCCGCCACCGCATCGAGAACCAGCCGAACCTGTGGCTGTTCCAGCAGGCGGTGGATGATTTGATGGTAGAGGGCGACCGCGTGGTGGGCGCTGTCACGCAAGTGGGTATTCGCTTTCGGTCGCGTACGGTGGTTTTGACGGCCGGCACGTTTCTGGACGGCAAGATCCATGTGGGCCTGAACAACTACGCCGCCGGCCGCGCAGGCGACCCGCCCGCAGCCAGCCTGAGCGCCCGGCTGAAAGAGCTGAAACTGCCGCAGGCGCGCCTGAAAACCGGCACGCCGCCGCGCATTGACGGCCGCAGTATCGATTATTCCAAATGCACCGAGCAGCCCGGCGACGGCATGCCCGGCGGCATCGGCGACAGCATTCCGGTGTTCAGCTTCATGGGCAGCGCGGCGCAGCACCCGGCGCAGATGCCGTGCTGGATTACCCACACCAACGAGCGCACCCACGACATCATCCGCTCGGGTTTTGACCGCAGCCCCATGTTTACCGGCAAGATCGAAGGCGTGGGCCCACGTTATTGCCCGAGTGTGGAAGACAAGATCAACCGCTTTGCCGACAAGGAAAGCCACCAGATTTTTCTGGAGCCCGAGGGCCTGACCACCCACGAGGTATACCCCAACGGCATTTCCACCAGCCTGCCGTTCGACATCCAGTACGACCTGGTGCGCTCCATGGCCGGGCTGGAAAACGCACACATCTTGCGGCCGGGCTACGCGATTGAATACGACTACTTTGACCCGCGCGAACTGAAAAGCAGCTTTGAGACCCGCGCGATTGGCGGGCTGTTTTTTGCAGGGCAGATCAACGGCACGACCGGCTACGAAGAAGCTGCGGCGCAGGGCCTGTTTGCCGGCATCAACGCCGCGTTGCAGTGCCGCGAAGAAGCGGCCTGGCTGCCGGGCAGGGACCAGGCCTACCTGGGCGTGCTGGTCGATGACCTCATCACCAAGGGCGTGACCGAGCCCTACCGCATGTTCACCAGCCGCGCCGAGTTCCGGCTGCAACTGCGCGAAGACAACGCCGACGCCCGGCTTACCGAAGACGGCCGCAAGCTGGGTTTGGTGGACGACGCCCGCTGGAGCGCTTTCTGCCGCAAGCGTGACGCTGTTTCACGTGAAACAGAACGCCTGCGCGGCATCTGGGTCAGCCCCAAAAACCTGGCGGCTGCCGAGGCGATGCGGGTGCTCGGCAAAGCCATCGATCACGAATACAACCTGGCCGACCTGCTGCGCCGGCCCGACGTGCACTACGCCGGGCTGATGTCGCTGGAGGGCGGCAAATACCAGAGCGAAGCCTTGGCCGCCGCTGCGACGGCCGAGCCCAACTGGGCCGCCACCGTAGTGGAGCAGATCGAGATTTCGGCCAAATACTCCGGCTACATTGACCGCCAGAAAGACGAAGTAGGGCGGGCCGCACATTTTGAAAACCTTAAACTGCCGGCCGAGCTGGACTACATGCAGGTCAGCGCGCTCAGCATCGAAGTACGGCAAAAGCTGGCCAAACACCGGCCCGAGACGCTGGGCCTGGCATCACGCATTTCGGGTGTCACGCCGGCAGCCATGTCGCTGTTGCTGGTGCATCTAAAGAAAACTGGCATGAAGGGTTTCGGCCAGTCGGCTGCCGACACCGAAGCGCGCGCCGCCTGATGCCAGCCGGAACCGAGGCGCAGCGGCAAACGTTGGTCGGCGCCGCCGCCACCTTGGGCTGGGAGCTAGCCGCCACGCAGGCCGACCAGCTGCTGGACTACCTGGCGCT